>JAVHRB010000056.1:0-10018 GCA_036171455.1 Patescibacteria group bacterium | reverse complement strand
ACATCCATGCGCCGTTTGGCTATGAATATCTCAAAATTGCGGAGTGATGCGACAACAATTGCAGTTTTTGCATTATCCCAAAAATCCGTGGACGGCAGAAATCTCGGGAAATCGAGGATATTCTCAAAGAGGCAAGGGGTATGATTGATAGTGGCATCCGTGAAATTGAAATCATTTGCCAGGATACGACCCGATACGGTACTGACATCTATGGAGAACCGAGGCTGTTTGAACTTTTGGAACAACTGGATGCATTGTCTGGGGATTTCCGCTTCCGGCTATTTTATATGTATCCCGACACGCTTACATTCGCTCATTTGGAGCGTTTAGCCAAACTCAAAAAACTCATTCCGTATTTTGACATTCCTTTTCAGCATTATAGTGCGAGGATACTGCAGCGAATGGGGCGGTTTTATGATCAGGAACATATTGGCCGGCTACTCGAGTATATTCGCAAAAATTTTCCAGGCTCGTTCATTCGAACTGCATTTATTATTGGATTTCCCGGAGAGACTGCCGCAGATTTTGATGAGCTCTGTGCATTCGTGGAGCGGGAGAAGTTCGAGAGTGTCGGGATTTTCCAATATCATGACGAGCCACTTGCAGCGAGCTCCAAACTCGATAGCAAGGTCAACGATGTCCAGGCCCGTACCCGCATCAAGAAGCTCGGAAAAATCCTCGACAGCATTTATCGCTTGCATGCTCAGTCTGCCAAATGAAAAATCTTTTCCGGATACGTTATGCAGTCCGAGGGAAAAACCGTTATTCTTCGTCGAGAAATCCAAGCTCCAGAAATCGACGAATATGATGAAGTAGCCTACCAACAGATTCAAAAACCCCGGTCGGAAATTCAACTCGGGGATTTCGTTACCTATACGCTCGCATAAACCAAAATAATGGTTTGCAACGAGTAGAAATCCTTTTTTCTTTTGTTTTGCCTTTTTTCGTGACAAAGGCTATACTTGGACCATGAATCAAACGTTCCTAAAATTTTTCGCTTGCCTCCTTGTTTCTGTTCCTCTTACGGTGACGGTTTTTGCGGGCGATTTGCCGTTTACCGATGTTTCTCCATCGGATGATTATTATAGTGACCTCGTCAATCTTTACGAACGAGGTATTATCACGGACTCCGTAGACGGACGTTTCAATCCGGGATCTCTCATGAATCGTGACGATTTTGTTTCTATTGTTGTCGGGGTTGGCTGCAAGAAATGCTTGTATCCCACGTATGAGGACATGCTCAAATATACCACTCTTCCATTTGTTGATTTCCAGTGGGAAAACCGCAATTTTTATTGTGTTTCTTATGCCAAGGAACAAGGAATAGTAGAAGGATATGTTGCTGACGCTACTGGAAAAAGTTCGTGCCAAGACGGTCAAACTTACTCGGGAACTCCGTTCTGTGCCTTCAACAAAATTACTCGTATTGAGGCCGCAGCGGTACTTCTCCGTCAGGCATGACTCTGGAATAATACCCTCAATACCCAAGCTTTCGAACGGAAAATGACCCTCCCAGATACTCCGGCTGATTGGTATGGATATGCACAAAAAGCGATAGAGGTCGGAATTGTTACGGCAGATAGTACCGGTAAAATTCGACCAAGCGAGTACATTTCCCGTCGTGAATTCGTACGTATGGCGGCGAATATTTTTCGAGTCAACTTGTGTTCCTTGCGTTCGAATGACGGGAGTGTTCCGATTTCTCCAATCATCCCATCGGATCCCAATGCTCCTCTGGGAATTTCTTCTGAAATCCGAATTCTCGATTCTGACAAGTCCTGTTCCAAGGATATGCCCGTAACGACGTTCCCAGATCCCAAAGACACCTCGTATACGTTTTTTGGAAGGACGGATTCTCCTGGATGACCCTATGTATATAGTTGGGATTTCGTTCGTGCTCAGGATGGCAAACATATTACGGCTTCTGGTGCCTGTCTCCCAAATTTTGACCTAGGGACCGATGGTACTTGGACGGCAAATCTCACGATTACTGATACTTCTACCGGCATTTCATCTCATGCTGTTTCTACGATTGAGATCCAGGGACCTACCAATTCTACCATTACCAATCAGAGTGGTCTTTCAGTCTCGATTGATGCGAATAAACTCAATGATATTCCACCTTCATATGTTATGTTTACGAGTGCCGTAAACGGAGGGAAAGGTCCCTATACGTACTTGTGGGATTTTGGTGATGGGGCGTCCTCGACGGGGCCAAATCCGAGTCATATGTTCGATACCCCGGGCACGAGAAATGTGAAACTGACCGTTACGGATGCAAATGGTACCAAATCTGTATCGTCCGTAGTCCTGGTGTTTCGAGACCCAGCCAATGGAGTTCATCCTACTGTTGATGTGATTCCATCGACTTCCACCGGAACTTCTACTGGAACTACGACGGTAACTGATACCACGACGACTACCGGAACTTCTACCGGATCTACGACAGTTTCTGATCCAAAGAATGCTTCAACCCTACCAGGCGTTTCTTCTGAAATCCGAATTCTCGATTCTGACAAGTCCTGCTCCAAGGATACGCCCGTGACGACGTTCCCAGATCCCAAAGATACTACGTACACGTTTTGTGGCTGGACCGATTCCGTGGGATGACCATACTCCTATGGTTGGGAATTTACCAAGCTTCAAGATGGTACAAAATTAACGGCTTCTGGTGCATGACTTCCAAATTTCGACCTCAAAACCGATGGGACTTGGCTCGTCCGACTCACAGTAACCGATACGACAACTGGAGCAACTTCTCGGATTGTTTCTACCGTGGATATCGCAGGAAATAGTACTCATACAGGGAGCTCGAATCCTGGACGCCTGACACTTTCTGCACGGGCGGACAAGCTCGTTGCCAATGCGCCTTCATCTATACAATTCCTCAGTACGCTTACTGGCGGGACTGGTCCGTATACCTATAGGTGGGATTTTGCCGATGGGTCGTTTTCTACGGATCAAAATCCACCTCATAGCTATGTCGCTCCCGGACCTCGCACCGTGCAATTGACTGTGTATGACGCAAAATGAGCTACCGCTATAGCGACGGTGGCATTGATATTGTCAGAGTCTCCGGATTTGGATGGTGACGGAGTCTTAAATCCAGATGATTTGTGTCCTACCGTGGTTGGTCCGGTCTCGAATCTCGGTTGTCCGGTTTTGAGCGTATATAACGGAGATACCCCGAGTCCGGATGCGACTGATAGTTACGTTCCGGGACTTTCCCTCACGCTCGCCGGAGTAAACGGTCAGTGTAATTTGTCCTACGCTACGAGCGCCGGTGCCATATTTGGAACTCCGGCATGTACGGTATGCCCGTGTCAGTTTACCGCGGGGTTCAATGCGGCAATTCGGTCGTGTGACGTGATTTTTCCAGCTATTATGTCACGGAATAAGGATACGGTTTTTTCTCGTGGGAAGGTGTTTGAAGTTCATTTATAAGACAAATCTACATTTTTTCGTGTTCTGTATACGAGCATAATCAATATCGAAGTAGAATTTTAATTTTAAATTTTTTCTCTAGCTGATTAGCTAACCACGAAAAATAGAACAAAGCCTATGCTTCTTTGGTTTTTATGACAGCAACGTTGTCCGTACTTTGTCGGAAGCTGTTTCCCAGTTCTCGTGGATTAATGCGTCCATCTGGGCGTAAAAGTCATTTTTTCCTTGCGAGTCCTGTGAAGCTTTCTCCGAGCGGAATACAGTTTTTAATGGATTGAACCAAGGCATCTGGAGTATCCGCATTCTCGTTGAAACCGGCGATTCCAAGTAGTTCAGCATAATGCTTAATCAAGTTGCATTCTTCACGTTTCGAGCATCCGTCTTTCATTTTTGATAGGAGTGGGTTGGTACTGTAAGATTGGAGAGCTTCATGGAGTCCATCCATAAAATCGAGTCCAGGAAATATTTTTGCCACGGAAATAAATCCGATGGCGATATTTGCTTTTTCTGGTGGTATAGTCTCTTTTGAATATGGGGTAACGACTGTACAAGAGCCATTTTTTCGCAGTACAATCGTAGTATCTTCGCTCATTTTTATAGGTTTTCCTACCTGCATTTGCGAGATACTCTGTGCATCGAATGTTTGCCCAGTTCTATAATTTAATTGATAGTTACTCGCCCATTTTTGTGCTTCTCTCGATTCATTTTCCGTTGTTCTCTCGATTGTTGGCTTACGCTGTACTCCCTCTTCAATCTCAATTTTGTTTGCAAGCTTGGGATGGTTTATTTTGAGTTCATCTCGTACTTCTTGTTGATATTGATCGGGATTGTATTTCCCAAACACCTCGAGAGTTCTTTGTTCTTCTTCAATGGATATATTAATTTCATGTACTAATTGGTACAAATATTTGCGCTCTTTTGGTGAAAGGTTTGGATGTACATGAGAAATTTGCTTTAAGAATGCTATTCTGAGACCCCTATCCGAAATCAAAAGTTCTTTGGTAATTTTTGGGTCCATTCCCATCCCAGTGATAATTTTTTCGAATATGATTTTATCAAATAGAAGCGCTGTTTCAGCGAGTTCTTGCCTCTTTTGCTCTGCTGTTACTGTAATAGCAACAACTTTTCCAATATTCTGTTTTACTTCAGCCATATCTGGGCTCGTTTCTAGATTGCGCTGAGTTTCTCCCATATTTTCTCCTAGCTTCACATTTTTCAATTTTCAAACTATCTCATTTCTCACTGTTTTATTGTTACTGATGGTTGATGCAGTCTTATAGCAATCATACAAATGCATAGATGTGAGAAGCTGGTTCAATATTTCACTGTCATTCATGAAATTTCTATGATGAGCATATTTTGAAATTAATTTTGATATTTTTTCCAATGCACCGGGGAAACGATTGAGTGTTTCAAAATTTGAATCCAATGAGAGTTTTGAGTCCTCACCGCTTTCTGATATGATTTTCTGTATATCCGTTTCCATCCTAAGTCGGAGTGTTGGGGATGACAACAATTTAAGGAAATTTCAGATTTTTTCCTTCCTGGCCCCATTCGATTCTGCATCTGCTGCCTTTCACATACTCTCGTATCATTGGGCTGCGAGTTCCGAAATTTTTTGCAATTCCTCTTCGGTTACTTCCGATGGTAATTTCATAGCGAGAAGTGCCATGTAAATACTATTTGCTTCTCCGTTTCCTGGTTTCTTTAGCAATTGTAAAACGACCTGTATTTTATCATTCGGTACTTTTTGGGAAGCGAGATATTTTTCCATTCCTTCAAAGGCACTCCCATTTTTTATTTTTTCCAAAATAAATGTAGTATCCAAGTGAGTTTGAATTACTTTCTTAAATGCTTCTAGAGCTTTTGGGTCTTCTTTGCTCAATATTTCTTGCGTTTTGGTACTATTTTTTTCTCCGGTATTAATTTTCCAATGTATCCCGAATTGTGTGAGAAATCCTTTCTCTTTTAAATAGGCATACGTGAGTTTGCTCGGTATTTGTGCATGCAGTTTTTTGAGATAATCAGCAAATCCACGAGCATTGACGTTTTGTGGCCCACCCGCTTCGATTTTTGATCGGATGTCTGCTTCAAAATCTGAGAGGCTTTTTGCAGTATTTCCTTCTTCTGCACTATAGTACAGTACGAGATCTTTTCCAGTTTTTACTCCTTGTATAGCAGCGTCAAGCCTTGTGGTCAACTCTTCCAGTCGATTCTTTTTTTTGCTGTCAAAAAACATGGCAAATCACAGTTCACTTATGGTTGCAGCTCAAATCGATTTTGACCTTGCATACAAATCGGTAAGCATGTTGTCAAAAATTCGTTTTCTCGCAATAGCTTCAGGATTTCCAGATTTTGCTAACTTCCCCAATTCCTTATAATCGGGGGTTGATTGTACCATAACTATCTCATTGCAGAGTTCCTTGGTTACTGATTGTATATCATAGCTCGTTCATCATCCAGTAAGCTTTTTTATTTTTGAGTTCAGCTTTTGTAATTCACCATCTCAAAGACGTTTTCCAATCTTGTTTAATTCTTGGAGATCTCTTTCCGTTGTTTCTTGCTTGATTTGGTTCATGCGAATGGCATCTGAGAAAGCTTCCAAGCTTTCATGTTTATCTAAAAGTATTCCGGAATACTTTTTTGATAGTTCATCGAATGCATTTTGAAATAAAATATAAACACTGGGATTACTTTTTTCCAATTTGCTTGACCAAGAAGTATTACTCCATGCTTTCGCAAATTTAGACAATGCTATGCTATCCTGTCATAATTTTTTTATAAATGATTCCCGATCATTTTGTTTCATTTCGTTGATTTTTGCATACTGATCCATTGGTATTTTCAACATGTCTGGATATTCCTTGATCTTTTGAATGAAAATATCCCCAGCGCTTGCGGTCTTTACATCGATATTTTCGTGATCCAATTCTTTTCTTAGCTGTTCCCGTTTGGTTTTGAGTTCTTGTTCGATTTTGGAAAGATATACATCGCGTTGCTTGATGACTATTTTAATGCTGTCCACGAGTTTTTTCAGTTTTTCGGATGGCAAATTTCCACAAGTCTTTCTGATTTCATTTATGGTCCAATTGAGCATCTTTTCATCTTTTTCACTGTTAGCCGTGTGATTATCACGAATATCTACCATGGTCAATTCATGGATAATAGCTTCGCGTTCAGCAGAAAGAGGAGGCGATACTGTTTCCGCCGTCTTTTTATGAGCAGTTTCTCGTTCCGTTCCATGTGGAATGGTTCATTTTGAAGCTTTGTTTTGGGACATAGCTCAATTCTAACAGAGTTTTTTGTGATATGCAAAAAGTCGGTTTTTATTTTGTATAAAAATAGATTTGGTCGTTTTTACCTATAATTTTGATGGTTCAGTCTTGATTTTTAACAAGGAAATTCAATTTTCGGATCTGATGCATGGAGAATTTTCAGAGATTTAAAAGTGTATTCTATTTATTTACAAAAATTTATTATTAGTTATAAGTAAATAATAACAGTGATTTTACAATATGTCTCGTATGTCTCGATATTTCAATCAAGAGGACCTAGTACTGCCGAATCTCCAAAAAATTGCGTATATAAACGCAACCGAGCATGTTCAGGGATATGTTGCCCAGCGTGCTCGTGGGGTTATACTTCATGATCTTTCCCTCGAAAGTTTTTCCATGTACCAGAAACTGGAAGAATTACAGACAAAAAAAATCTGAATTGATATCGCGAACATATATGATGCTTCTGTACGTCCTGCTTTGAGATGATATTTGGATTCCAGATATTCACTGGAACTGGAGGATTTCTTGAGGAAGGTAAAAACCGATATTTTTTGAAATATAGAAATTATTCTCCGTACGAGGCCTTCCACCCTAGGACAGTGCTGCGAAACTGAACCAATCCTGACATGAAACCGGGTCGCCAGTTGCGGATATTCTGAGGGGGGTGACTGGAATTCTCGAGTGATTTATGTGTATTTTGAAGAACTCATGGAAAGCGAGGCTTTCCGGGAAATATCTTCTGAGACATTTGAAGATGCGGTCTTGCAGGTGGTACTTCATGAATATCTCCATGCGGTAAGTGCGAAACGACACATGACTATCGATGAAGTCCAAGCTACCCAACGAGTAGTGGCAGTTCGAGAAGCAATAGATAATGATACGGTACCGTATTGGGAAGATATAGCGACGAGTTTTGGGTATGCATGCAATTTTGTCGATATCGAAGGATACCGGCTGATATCTGGACTAGAATCTATCAATGAGGCTATTACGGAAACCCTGGCAGCAAAAATATACAGTGAATATACACGGAACAAATATTGAAAATCAAAAAAATATTCCGTGAGTTATATGCGAGAGTGTCATGCCTATTCGAAAACGTTGAAAAAATTTTCAAAGCAATGGAATATGCCGTTACCGAAACTCGTAAAAGAAATTGAACTGGGATATTTTTTTTCTGATGAACGTAGGGAAATAACAATGAATGATCGGATATTGCCGATGCTGGAATATTATTTAGCAATCACCAAGGCTCAATCCGAAGAATAAGTGCTTTGTAAAAAAAGAGACTCAGGGGATTATTTCTTCTCTTTCAGGCGTTTTCCTATCATGGCAGCGCTCGCAATGACTGCAAGGGCAGCGACTATAGGGAGTGATGAAGTATTTTTTGATTCTGCACTGGAAGCTTTGATATTCGCTGCGGGGTCGCTGACAGGAGCTGTTTCCATTGGTGGAATTGGAGTTGGACTGACGGGAGTTACAGAGAGATCATTTGGCATTTCCGTCGAAGGTTGGGAGATTTCTACTGGAGCGGTGAGTGTTTCGCTTGGCGGAGTGAAAATAGGGTTCGTTTGGTTTTCAACTACGGCTGCGGCCGGTGTTTCCTTTGCTTCCTCGGGAGGTATAGGAGCTTTTGCTATGAATTTTTTAATCGGTTTGGCGATTGGGGGTGGAGCGATACTCAATTGGCTTTTGATATATCATTCAGGACTCTTGAGTTCATAGCTTGCTGGGTCGACTTTTCCGACTTCGTATATGGCTCCGGGCGTCAGCGTAGTGCCGGGAGGTATGGTAATGCCACCAGTACCCGCAATGAGTTCCCATCCGCCGATATCAACGGTCGTGTCACCGGTATTTCGAAGTCCGAGCACATCATTTGTGGTTTCCAGTTTTACCTTGTCGGAATAGAGAATAGTGTAATCAGAACGTTCGATTTTGGATTCAAGTTCGGATGTGACGTAGGCAAAATAGATTAATGCACAGGATTTCGTGAGCAGGATAGGGGACTCATATTTGAGCAAATCGCTCGGAGTGCCGTCACGACGACAAGTGTACCAGATTTTCGCTTCTGGATTACTGGCAGTGATTCTCACATAAATGGGCCCGCTATAGCGACCGGCTTTTTTACTCGCAGTAACAAATACTGTTTCCATCGCAGCAGCGTTCGGTGTTACAATAGGGAGAATAGTTACGGAAAAAGTCTCGAACAACGAAATTGCCAAAAAGGACATAATGGAGATTTTTGATTTTTTTGAAGCGGTCATAGGCATAAAAATATGTGCGTAGCGTATCCGATTGCCCCCGTTTCTGCAATTGATTTTTTGAAAAAGTTGCGTATGCTCATTTTACCCGTTGAAAATTCATTTTTTAACGTAAAAAATTTGGGGATGATATAGAATTCTACAGTAGACTTTTCAGTTCCTGTGTGCTTCCCGTCGGAGGTCTCTGCCCGCCGTTAAAAACCAGAGACACAACAACTGCAAACACTCGTGTTGCTCGCGGACTCGCAGCGTTCAAGAACGCCTTTGCACCCGCAACTATCGCTGCGTAGTCAAATACCACGATAGTCACGCCCTCCTCCGGGAGTCCCGGCCAAATGGCCTTGGCGTAAACCTTGTCATCGGGTAGCCTCCGCGATGATACGGTACTTGAGGCTCTTGTGGAACCGGTAGCGATACGGTCCGGTCCATTCGTATAATCCGCATCCGCGAACGAGGTTCTTTGGTGATTCCTTCATCCTGTTCGCGTTATTGGAATCTTCTATGGAAGTAGATTCACTTGAGTTGATCTATTGGACACGGGTGCGATTCCCGTCATCTCCACCAATGATGAATAACAGATGACATTTTCTACTACCTCGTGGTGGAGAAGGTTATAAAATAAGAAAAAGCCTCCAAAAATTTTGGAGGCTTTTTCGTAATTTCCTTGAACTTCACTTTTCATTATTTCGACCGATACGAAATAGCTTCATTTTCTCATCAAAGATAGAGTGGTTGTTTTGTGAAAATACCAGAATAAGGGCAGGATATCCGTCAAAACCCCTTAAAACAAGGAGTGTACGAATGGGCCTCCGCACTGCCGGACCTCTCTTACGAAATCAAAGAAATCCTTTACAGATAAGGTCTTCGATTGTTTTTGAAGTCATTTTTTTAGTTTTTAGTACTTGCCACACCCTCCGTACTATTAAAAGAAAGCTGGATTCTAACCCCAAACGCAACTTTCTCACAAATTCAGGATAGGGTATAAAAAAGAGGGATAAGATATCGGTGCTTAACGCGATATTTACCCCCTAAGCA
>JAVHRB010000055.1:0-10676 GCA_036171455.1 Patescibacteria group bacterium | reverse complement strand
TTCTTTTCGTATTTGGTGCATGGGATATTTCCATTTATGCACAAAATGTATTCTATCTTCTACGAGATATATATATCCCCCCTTGATATTAAGGAAAATCCCCGTACAATACCCAGTACTTTTCACCCGAAACCGAACCCATGTCCATCCAGATTCCCAAAACCCTTCTCATTATCTTCGGAGCCACTGGAGATCTTGCCAAGCGCAAACTGATCCCTGCACTTTATACATTACATACACACGGCGAATCCAATATTTCAATACTGGCTATCGGTCGGAAGCCCTTTGCATCAGAGGATTTTCGTGAATATATTAAAAAGGAGTCCGATATCCCAAACGAAAGCAACTTCCTCGGAAAAATTGAATACCTGGCCATTCCCATCAATGACCCATCGGGCTATATGCCGCTCCGGGAATACCTGAATTCGCACCAGGAAACGAATGCCGTATTCTATCTCTCAGTACCGCCAGAATTGTTTGCACCAGTAATCACCGGTATCCAATTCGCTGGGCTAAATACCCCTTCAACTCGAGTCGCATTCGAAAAACCATTCGGTTCGGATCTTGAAAGTGCCAAAAAACTTAATACATTCGTTTCAAAAGCCTTTTCTGAAGAACAAATTTATCGTATCGATCACTACGTCGGCAAAGAAACCATCCAAAATATCCTGGCATTTCGATTTGCAAATTCGATGTTTGAACCAATTTGGAATCATCATTACATCGACAATATCCAGATTACTGCAACTGAATCTCTTGGCGTGGAAAACCGTGGAGCCTACTATGATCATGCCGGTGCGCTCCGTGACATGATTCAAAATCATTTGTTTCAAGTATTAGCACTCACTGCTATGGAACCTCCACATTCGCTTGACAGCACGGCAATACACGATGAAAAGGTCAAAGTTATTCGAGCACTTCGCCTAGGAGAGGATCTCGCAACCCATGCGGTATTCGGGCAATATGATGGATATTTGGCAGAATCATGAATATCACCGTCCTCACGCACAGAAACCTTTGCCGCGCTCCGGCTCGAACTGCATAATTGGCGATTCAAAGGAGTTCCCATCTATCTCCGGACCGGCAAAGCCATGGAAGCAAAGAAAACGAAAATCGTTATCGAATTCCGAAAGAACGCCTCTATCCTCTATAACGAACAGGACGAAGTCGACCGAAATCGAATCGTATTTGAAGTTTCCCCACATGAGGGAATTTCAGTAGGATTCAACGTCAAGGCCTATGGCGAAAGCAAAAAAACTGAATCCGTTTGGTCAGAATTTCTCCAAACAGAGGAAGGACCCGAGGCTTACGTGCGTATACTTTCCGACTTGTTTATCGGAGATCATACTCTGTTTACGAGATGGGATATGATCGAAGAATCTTGGAAAATTGTTGACGGGCTGGTAAACTGCAAAGAATCATGTCCTATTCTCCATAAGTATCCCATTGGAAGTAATGGCCCCTGAGCTTCGGATGAACTCCTTGCTATGGACGGAAAAAGCTGGTTCCAGCACAGAAAATAGGATTGCTCATCAATTAAAATCCCTATGGAACTCCTGCAATCTGACAAAATACCGATCTTACAATCCAAATTCATCGAATCGCTTTTGGAACGGTTGAATAACATGAACCAACAAGATACCATAACCATTGGACTCTCTTGAGGTACTTCTCTCATTCCGTTCTATGATGCATTGCGAGAAAAATATTCAGATATTCCATGAAAAATTCGTGATAAAATACAATTCACTTTTCTGGATGAACGGTTAGTGCCTCTTGACCACGAACAGAGTAATTTCCGACTCGTTTCGGAAATATTCCTGAATCGGCTTTTGGAAAGAAATCTCATATCCAGAAATCAAATTCTCTCGGTCCGCACGGATATCTCCCACCCGGAAATCGAGTATTCTTCTCAAACACCGAGGATTGATATCGGGCTTTTCGGGGTCGGACCAGACGGGCATATCGCTTCCCTATTCCCCCAACATTCCGGACTCCACGATACGTCAGGAAAATATATCAAAATATCCGATTCGCCCAAACCTCCATCGGAACGGATTTCCATCTCCGTCACCATGGCAAAAAGCATCCCGTTCCCCTATCTATTTTTCATGGGAACCACTAAAAACGAAGCGTATCGGTATTTCATGAATTTGGATACTCCCATGGAATCCTGCCCAGCAAAATACCTTTTCGATAACGAACGTTGCACTGTCGTGACTAACCTAGTATAATAGCCAAAAATATTTTCTTTTTTCTATGAAAACAGCCCAAATCGGACTCGTCGGACTCGCCGTCATGTGAGCGAATCTCGCCCGGAATATTGCTTCCCGAGGGATTGATATTTCCGTGTATAACCGAACTCAAGAACGAACAGAATCCTTTATTCAAAAATTCGGGAACGACCACCTGTTCGCGGAATCCTATGCCATGGCTGATTTTGTCGCCTCGATCGAACGTCCGAGAAACGTCATTGTAATGGTCCAAGCAGGGAAACCGGTGGACATGGTCATCGAGGAACTTTCCCAGTACCTGGAATCCGGAGATTGTATTATCGATTGTTGAAATTCCTTTTACCGAGATACTATTCGCCGAGAAGCCCTACTGGCAACCAAAGGTATCCGATTCGTCGGATGCGGGATCTCCGGTGGAGAAGAAGGCGCGCTCAAGGGTCCCAGTATCATGCCGGGCGGAAATGCCGAAAATTACGAACGCGTCCGACCGATATTCGAAAAAATCGCCGCGCGGGACTTCAAAGGAAATCCCTGCGTGACGCACGTCGGAACAGGAGCTTCCTGACATTTTGTCAAAATGGTGCACAACGGCATCGAATACGCCGTCATGCAAATCATGGCGGAAGCCTACGATGCCCTCCGTAAACTTTACGGGCTCAGCGCGCCAGAAATCGCCGACATTTTTGAGGGATACTCGCAGGAAAAGCTTGACTCGTACCTGTTCGACATTTCCCTCTCCGTACTCAGAAAAACCGACGACCTCCGGCCTGGACAATTTCTCATCGACAGCATTCTCGACTCGGCCGGTCAAAAATGAACCGGAAAGTGGGTGGTCATCGAAGCACTCGAGCGGGGAATCGCCGTACCATCAATTGCGGAAGCGGTATTCGCACGAAACGTTTCCTCCATGAAAAAACTTCGATTAGATTTGGCGGAAAAATACGTGAATTTGCCGGAGAGAGGCCTGCCCGATCTCGTGGATTTCCGAATTTCATTGAAAAACGCACTCTACGCGAGCATTCTTTCGTCGTATTCCCAAGGATACGATCTCATTGCGAAAGCTTCTGAATCTGAAGGGTGGAATGTTAATCTTGCAGAAATAACACGGATATGGGAATGAGGTTGTATCATTCGAGCAGAAATTCTCGTATTTCTCCATTCCGCATTTTTATATGCACCCGCTTGAATTTCCCATCTTTTTGCCATCCCAGAAGTCATCGAATCATTAGAAGACAGCCTCGACGATTGGCATCAGGCTGTAGGAATCATGAGCGAACATGGTATGGCAATACCAGCAATCAGCAGTTCTCTGTCATATTTTGAAAGCTTGACCGATGCTCGACATCCTGCCAATTATTTGCAAGGCTTGCGTGACTATTTCTGAGCCCACATGTATGAACGTACAGACTGCGAAGGGGTATTCCATTCGGAGTGGAGCGAATAGACAAAGAAATCAAAAAAATGAGACGATCCGAGAGTCATGTTATACGTTACGGATAGAATTTTTGATTTTTTCTGATACCGTCGGACTCACACGTCATGCCAATACGACCGATAACAAATTTGTTTCGAGGTGTTCGTGCAAAAATTTTCATCATGAAAGATCAACAAAAACAAAACCGATTTCGGTATCGTAAAAAAAATTGCTCGATTTGGATGGGTCGATTATGATTCATATCTCACCCATCGATTGAATATCACGAACGAACTGATCGAAATGTGCTTGTGGGATACTTTCGATAATTTCCAAACTCAGTAAATCGAGCTGAACGCCTCGTGCACGTTCGACAATCTGATAGGTTTTCCCATCCTTTACAAATACTTTGAGAGTTCTGGGAATTCTCGGATTATCATCAAGGAGCGATGTCAAATAGGTGAGATTTCCAATAAATTCATAAGCCTTTTCCGACTTCTCTATCGCCAACAGATTGGTTCCAATCAATTCAAAAACTCATCTTGCGTTCGAACCTCCATTTTGGATATTTTTTCATAAGTATGAATCCAGGGTAATTGGGAGATCCAGAGACTCAATATGTGAAATCTTTTCGTCGGGCACCATTCGAGAATTAAGAAAATCGATATAAAGTAATCTTTCCTTACTTTCAAGAACTCAGATTTGTTCAATATCCCCTTGAAGAAGTCTTTCCATTTCTCAGGATTTCGATTGAAAATCTTCAAGGGTTATTTCTTTGTTCTGCCATTTTCGCAAGAGTCATTGTCGCTGTATTCCGTTCGATTGTCATATTTTTTTGGCCTGTTTCTGAAGAATTCAAATCTTTTGCTGTACTTCCGATATTTCCAAAAGAATTTGATTTTCAGAATTATGATACACAAAGGATTTTTTATCCAAGTGAATAACCTTTTCTACTCAATATTTAACCTTATCAGTTGTTTCAGACGATAAAATTCACTGAGTCTCACCATTTTTTAGAAACACGTGCATTGATTTTTGAAAATCAGATTCCGTTGGCAGCGTGAGAATTTGGTTCATGGAAGTTGTGTTACTTTCAGCATATCAGATTGGTCATAAAAATACAAACTCTCCGGTAAACATTCATTTCATCGAGCTCTCCGCTCAACGATTCGAAATCGTAAAAAATTCGGTGTCTATAAACAAGAACGTGGGATTTTTTTGAATTCATTGCTGAAGTATGGAAATGAATACGTGAACAAGCATGAATACTCAAAAAAAAGGTAAGACTTGGATTTTAATGGCAGTAACCATAAAAACGATGATTAGAATGGGAATTTTGCGAAAAATGGATATACCTTATAGTCCGATATCAATTCGGTACTGGAAATTTGGAGCACTTTATAATTCTCATCTATATGCTGTTAAAACTGTATCTGATTGCCCTGCCGGTTTTTTTTGGAATCGACATGATTTGGCTTGGTATCGTCGCCAAAAATTTTTACCGTTGACAGATTGGCTCACTGATGCGGATTGAATTTAATTGGATTGCTGCTATTTTGTTTTATCTCATATTTATTTTCGGACTCATAATTTTTGCAGTACAACCAGCAATCGAACGACATTCTTCTTCTCACGCATTGCTCTATGGTGCTCTATTTTGAGGTATGGCCTACGCTACCTATGACCTTACCAATCTCGCAACTCTCAAGGGTTGGACTATCCTCGTAACTTTGGTTGATATGTCATGGGGAATTGCTCTCTGAGGCATCGTCTCATATGCCACATATAGCATTGCTGTAAAATTAGGAGTATGAGTCATCTAATCATTCTGTTTCTGAGTCTGTTTCTCCATGTACACCTATGGTTTGCTGTTTCTCTCATGAAATCCCGCAACGATGTGGCAGATATAGCCTGGGGACTCGGAATCATGAGCATTGCCTGGCTATCCTTCGCTTTGTGAGAAGCTTTCTCCTGGATCGCTATAGTTGTAAATATATTCATAAGCCTATGGGGGCTCCGACTCGCATGGCATATTTCCTCAAGGCATGCGAAATGACCAGAAGATGCGAGATATCTCGCATGGAGAAAATCTTGGGGAAAATATTTTTTTGTACGATCATACCTTCAAATATTCTGGCTCCAAGGCATTCTGATGTTTTTGGTAGCTATTCCAGTAATACTCATAAATTGGAACAATATTCCATGAGTAAATACGGCAGTCTGATTGGGAATCTGTCTGTTCATTATAGGTTTCATAATCGAGATTATAGCCGATACGCAACTCCGATTATTTCTCTCTGACTCTAGAAATCATGGGAAACTTATGCAAACATGATTATGGCGATACAGCCGTCATCCCAATTATTTTGGTGAAGTGTTACTTTGGTGTGGAATCGGAATTATCTCAGTCGGTTCTGGAAAGTGGTATGGTCTTGTAGGTTCTATTCTCATTGCGTTCCTTATAATTTTCGTTTCATGAATTCCTCTGTTAGAACGAAAATATGCTCATAGATTGGATTGGAAGGAATATCAAAAAAATACGAGTATTTTTTTCCCTTGGCCCAAAAAACAAATTGTTATGGGTAATCCTCGCACGCCTACAGGCCGAGCAAAGCTCGACCAGTAGTCTACCGCTCGGTGCGATTCCCGATTCATCTCCCAAATACAATAAAACCCCTTTCGGGGTTTGATGTGTATTTGGTCGAGCTTGCATATCTGATGATATTTTTCGCGGAGAAGCTGGATAAGGCGGTTATCCTCTCTCCTTTCAGGAGATTCGGGATTATCGGATTGGTTTTCATCTCAACCGTCACCTCCGTTTCGTATAAATTCCACCGTACGGTATTTGAGTGGGGCCTTGGTCGGATCAAGCGGGATATATTTTGGGGAGTTTGGAATAACGTCAACGACGTGATCTTTCCCTTCGTCATCGGTCCATATAATTTCCTCATCTTCGAGGTATTTCCCAGCGAAAGCGGGAGTTACCGGAAGTTTGAAAACCATTCGGACGATCTTTTGTTTCTTCTCGGTCGTTAGAATGATCCGATCAACGAAGATATTTATGAGATCCTTGAAATCGTCGTAGGTCGCCTCGTCGAAGAACCGCTCGGCAAGTTCTCGCTCCTCGTCCAAAAACTCCTTCCAAGTCCTTTTCGCACCTTCCTTGAGGGCAACGCTTTTGATGATTTCGAGTTCCTTGCCCATTTCCTTCGAAATACGGTCTTCTTCCTCATTGAGCCGTCCGATGATTTCCTTGAGCCGATCTTTCTTAATACTTCCGTCTATAAAAAGGTCTTCCGCCCGTTCCCTTTTGTCCTTAATCTCAAGGATCATCGCATAGAGACCAGAATACGTATCTTTTTTATCTCCTTCTCCCCCTTCCAAATAACGATCTATGGCGAGTTCGGAAAGGTACTCCGGATCAAGGAGAAGTTCACGCAGGGTATCAATAATCACGGGCTCTATTTTGAGAGCCGAAATCTGGTTGGAGCACCTCCGCTCCTCGGAGACCTTGTCTGGCCGGTGCATATTGCATCTATAATTTTTCAACTTCTTATCGATGCGGTAGTATCCGATGAAGTGCGGGTTATCGCTTTGACAGGTGCACCGGAGCTTCCCTTGAAGCATATATGATCGAACCGAACGCTTTTTTGCGAATCTCCGATTTGATTCGAGCTTTTCAATGACGGCTTCGGCTTGGTGTTTTGTAATAATGGCAGGGATGGAAATTTCTACCCAATCTTCCTTCGCCCGTTCTCAGAGAAATACTGCCTTTCCCTCTGATTTTTTCCATTTCTTCTGGAAAGCCTGATAGGTTCCAGCATACGTCGGAGCCTTCGAAAGGAGGCGTTGTACAGCGGTCGAGCCCCAATAGAGGGAAGAATTTTTGAGATTCTTCCGGTTCGCCCGCTGGTTCGGCCCGTCCTTTTCGCTCATGGAAGGTGGAGGAACTCATTCACTAGCAAGACGCTTTGCAATAGCGCAAATAGTAAGACCTTCTTCTAAATACCACCCGACTATCCGTTTGAAAACCTCAGCTTCGCTCGGGAATAATTCGAGCATTTTAGTAACTGGATTTTTTTGAAATCCGTACAGCACGTGTCCGAACGGCCAACGGCCGGATTTGGCGTGTTGGCGCTTTCATAACATCGTTCTTTTCTTAATCTGACCCCTTTCCCATTGGGCAAAATTTACAATCGTGGATCATATGAAATCATCTATCTCTTCATCCCCAGTAGATCCTTCTTCCGAGTAAAAAACCCGTACTCAGGCATCCGAAAAATCCTTCAAGATCATTTGATAGGCGAACTGATCGCGAGCGAGACGATCATGTTTGGAGAGTATGACGAAATCGATTTCTTGATTTTTCGCAAGCAATCTGAGTTTGTCGAGTTTCGGACGTTTCAGATCTCATCCGGAATATGATTCGAAAAAGACGTTCTCCTCTGGGACATAGCCACCTTGGGCCTTAATGAGATTTCTGGCACTTTCAAGCTGGGCAGGCAAGGACATACCCTCCTTTCTCTGTCCATCTGTCGAGACTCTACAATAAATTGCACCAGTGAGCATGGAATAGAAAGGGTTAAGGGATATTTTTCTTTTTCTCTTCAGATTTAGCTTTTCACGAACTTTCAAACCCTTCCGGGAGATCGGTGTCCGAAAGGTACATGTCGGATATGAGCTCATCGAGTGAGATATCAAGTACTCGTGCCACCTTAGCGAGATTGCGGACGTACGGGTTCGTACTTTCGGCTCGCTCAATCTTTACATACGTCACATATGAGATTCAGGCACGCTTTGTAAGCTCATCTATAGACAGTCCAAGATTCTTCCGCGCTTCGCGAAGACGCATGTGGAGCGGGAATCGTTTCTTATTTCTTCACATATTTTAATATATGGTTTTGAATATGTGGATTATTATATCAAAAACATAGAAAAAGCAAGTGTTCTATTGAAAATCACATTTGCAAAAAAAAAAAAACGATTTGCTTTTCTAAAAAAATCCATAAACTTCGCTCTTGAAATTTATTATCTAACTTTTTCTATAAGTATGCGAGAAAAAAGTAACTTTACCGTGTGATTACATCACATGGCAGAACTTCTTGTACCAGCAATTCTTATGTGACTTGTTATTATGTTTGCAGTACCCGTGATATGACTCATGTTCGTACACTCAAATTCAATGCAGGAAGCACAAGCTCTTGATACAATTTTTAATGCAATTGTTGGGGTTTTATCAACTTTTATAGTTCTCGGTTTCATTCCTCGTGCATCGAAGAAAATTAAGGAGCAGTTTATTTTTACAGATATATCAACCGTCGCTCTTTCATCAGCAATATGCTGGTTTATTTTACATATAACTTTCAGTATTGCCCAAGGATTTTTAAATCACTCTTTTGCATTTTTAAGTTCCGTTATTTTTTGGGGTATTATTGTTATTTACTACCCAATTCATTACCTCATTGCTCGTAAAACCCTTGAATAGAAATACAAAGAGGAAGATTATATTCATAGTTTAAACAAGTGCCAAATTCGGCACTTGTTTTCGTATCTGAAGACACTTTTGAAACCGTTTTCGAAACTCTTTCCAATCAATTTCTGAAGCCAAAATCTCATTTTTTACCCTTCGGACGTCCGGAGTCCTCGTACATAGTCCGTACAGGGTCCGGAGCACGCTTCGTCCGGAGTTGGAAACGCTTTATAGAAAAGAAAAATGCGACTTCATATGGGTAACCTCGGAGCCTCGGAGCGGATATGCCATTTTCGGGGAGTATGAGCGATTTTCAAGTTCCGAACCCTCCGGGGTTCAGGAGGTTTTCATTGTCATATTGAAACTGTTTCATCCTCAAAATTGAAACTATTTTTGCAATCGTTTTTGAAGCAAGAAAATAGCCTCTTTTTAGAGGCTATTTTGGTTTACGTATGGAGAAACTATTTCTTGGTGGGTTTCGATGCTATTTTTAGCCTTCTTCGCGGGCCTATGGAATTGATCTTGTAGGTATGAGAACATATCGGGAAGAGATATAAGGAGGAGCTTTTCTTCCTCGTATTCGATGCGAGCAGGAGTGCCGTTTCGTATGAACCATTGACGGATACTTTTCGGATTATGTCCGGTAATACTGGCGATTTGTTCGATATTCGCATAGAGTCAGGATTCTTCCGATGTAATATGTGTCCAGTCACCCGCTTGGTGAGCGTAGACGGTTACGAGAATGTTGGTCTTTTGTTTCATATTCAATAAGGTTTAGTGGTAGAAATTGTATCATTTCCCCAATGCCCTGAACATAGGTCGCGATCCCTTGCTCAGAGTGGTTGGAGAAACGATGAAGCATGGCTAAATCGGTTGTCCGTTATATATGACTGAAAGGAAAGAGGTTCCTGAATAGAGGTATCCATGTCCGGGCTTGAACTTGAATATCCCCAAGGAATCTGACCCTAAAAGTCTACTGATATGTCTCGCTTCGGATCGGGAGATGTGATATTTAGTTCGCGCCTCCTTGTTTAAGCGAAGTATTCCCATGGTCTCAGCCTCATTTACGAAGGCGAATAGATAGGATGATTCTGCCATGAGCTCTATAAGCTCTGTCTGAGAGTCCTCGAACCTCCTATGGTTTTGGAGTGTAATTTCTTCTTGGTTTAACATAGGAAAGAAGTTGAATATAAAGTTTCTGTCTTTGGATTGGAATAGCTCTTTCCGTTCCATTTTTATTTCCAGTCCGAGATATCCGTCATGATCGGTTTTTCGCGGACGTAACATCATATTTTAGAGGAAAAAAGACTTTGTCAAACGAGCAAAAGTGCCGAAAACAAGGGAAAAAACTCCAGTTTTTGCAAAATCTGGGTCATTTCTTTAAAAATCCGAGGTAAAAATGAGGTTTTTTGTGATATGTGAAGTTTCTGTGAAGAAAAAAGGCCGTTGGATAAAGTGAAGCAGTTTTAAAAAATCGAAATGGAAGAATTTGAGGTAAAAAACTTTCTTGGATTCTAAACTGAAATGCAACTTTCTCACTCCTTCTGGAAGGCTTCTT
>JAVHRB010000054.1:0-2281 GCA_036171455.1 Patescibacteria group bacterium | reverse complement strand
AAAAATGATCTTTTTTGGTTGTGGGGTATTGGTAATTGAGTGTTTGGTAGTAGTAGTTTTCATATTCGATAAAATAAGGAATTATAATGTACCCCGAAAGAGGTCTTGAAGGATTATGAGAGCATGTATATCGTCATCATCCCAGTTATACGTACCGTCGAACGGTTTGATATCAAGTTTCTCCATAATACTTCGTATCGATCGATCGTCCCCAGGCTTCAATCCGAGGAGTGCCGACGCTACATACTCGACACTCACGATGTCTTTGAACCATCCAGGATTATGTGCTGGCGGTGTGAGATGGAAACGATCGATTTCAGATGCAAGACGTGAGGAAGCGAACATACCATACGTACAGACGATCACTCCTTCTTCGGAGTATTCAGATGCAAGCCGTTCGTATACGATCGGGAAAGTAAATCAATCTGAGACTCTCATCGGCGGATCCATCACAAACATACCGGTTGCAAGTATTCCGAATTTCGGATCAGAGAAAGAGATGCTGATTTTTTCGATCTGGTCGGGCGCGGGGTCGTTGCTTTCGGAATCGCCCGTCAAGATAGAAACGAACAGGAACCCCTTTCATTCGCGGGAAGCCCGGAGTATCCTCTCGACGGAGGAGCCTTCCATGGCTCCGAGAGCCTTGATTCGTTTACGGATTTGAGCATTCATAATTCGTGGGATTAGGAGTTAAATGAGTCGGGGATTTCTTGAAAATAATCTTCATCATCGTCGGCGAGCTTCTTTGCATTATTGAATCGATTAAGATCGATACGAATGACTTCCGCATGCTGAGCTTGAAGAAAAATATATTGGTTTTCCGGTGTTAATTGTTTCAAGTAGAATTCCATGATTTTTGACTTGATTCGCAGTTCCAAAGTCCGTTTCAGGGACCGAATACCACCCTGTTTGTCCGCATGAGTGTACACTTCGTCCAAATATGTATCTGGCTTCGGTTTTGCAAAGGACGGAGGAAGTATTTGTCCTTTTGGATCAAATGCTCGAAAGCGCATCCAGATATCATCAGAGATTGATTCAAAGTGCTCGCAAAGAATCTTTTTTGTTACGTCTTCGGGAAAAGCGTTCTCAAAGAGTAAGATATCATCGAAGCGATTTATACTTGAAACAGTCAAATATTCTCCGAGCTTCCTTCGGATTTCCTCTTTATCTATCGGTTCAATATCGCTAGCGTTTGAACCAAGCTCATTGCTACTCTCATCCGGAATATCGAATCCGATTTTCGCCGTTTTTGTCGTCCGAACATTGGTGAAGAAATTCGCCCCGAGAAATATGACGAAATTTCCAAAACGAAGCTGCTTGGCATCTTTTCTTTTTTTTACAGGGCAGGAACTTTCAAACACCTCCGATAACTTATCTATGGCGGTCGAGGGATTACTTATGTCCGAGCGTAAAGCCTTGTCTATTTCGTCGAGAAGAATTACTCCACGACAATAGACTGGATCAGCGTTTTCGACCTCTGTCATTATCTCTTCGAATTTAGAAGATTTCGACTCGTTTCCGGAGGCGCCCCAGCCGCTACTAAAAGCTCACGTAAGGGTAGGAATTTCGCATGAATGCCAAGATCCAAGGTCTATTTTCCAGAATTTGTACTCAAACTTCGGTCCAAGTTCTTTTTTTAATTCCTCGTCCATAATCCGTGCGAACTCCTTCGCGAGTGTCGTTTTCCCACAACCGCTCGTCCCATTGAGAAGTGCGGCATAAAGCACACGTTCATCCTTCTTATCTCGGAAGCTCTTGGAAAGGAGACTATCACACATACGGTCTATGACGGCATCCTGAAATTTAACCACTTCTTTGAGTCGTCTCCGGACGGTTTCCACGAGCATGATACTCGGCTGGAAAAGGGGGATTTTTGGTTTCATATGAGGTTAGTTAGGGAATAAAATGGATTTTTTCGCTTCCCGAAGAAACTATGATTTCTTGTTTCAAGAACTTCCTTCAATGTAGGATGCAAAAAGCTTCCGGAGGACCGCTGTTGTATCTTTCGCGTCTACGAGAGCATCGTGTGACCGTCCTGATCCCTCAATTCACAAGATCTCGATCGCGTATTGGAGACTTCTTCTCTCCGGTTTTAGTAGTGAAGCAATCGGACTCTTTACGTTGATGTAATCTTCAATCCAGGTCGGGGACGGAAAAGGAAGATTGTATCGCTCAATCGAAGCAGTGAGGTGCTTAGAATCATACATTCCATACGCTGCGATAATAGTATTTTTATCGTAAAGATTCATGAGACTCTGATATGCTTCTGGAAAGGAAACTC
>JAVHRB010000053.1:0-2283 GCA_036171455.1 Patescibacteria group bacterium | reverse complement strand
AAATATCCACATATGAGGGATTATGCACAAAATGTTTTGACGTATTACCTTTTTTTGGCATATATAGGAAGTGTATGGTACGATACAAATATGTGAATTCGCGAAACCTTTAATTTCAGTTCCTTCGGGAATAGCAAAAAACCTCCAGTAACCCCAGATGAGCTGATGCAGACTCATGTTCCTGTAACGGAGGAATTTCAGTATGACCTCGTGGAAAAAATATTTCAAAAGGCTATTGACCTGGGTGGTTCGGATATCCATATCGAACCAAACGATGTCAATGTTACAGTGAGAATACGGGTCGACGGGCATTTCATTACTGCGGATCAGATTTCTCTTTTTCAAAAATCTACCATCGTTGCCAGAATTAAAATCATGGCAAGCCTCAAAATCGACGAGCAGCGGCTTCCCCAAGACGGAAAAGCAATATTCAAAGACTCAGATGGTCACGAGATCGATCTCCGAGTCAGTATTATGCCCAATATTTACGGGGAAAAAGTAGTTATACGGATCCTTAAAAAAGAATCTTCTCTGCTCGACCTCCGCATGGTAGGAATCCTGCCAATGAACATGGTAAAGATTCGCAAGCACTTGGAAAATAACAATGGACTTATCCTGGTTGTCTGACCGACCGGTTCCGGAAAATCCACCACACTCTACAGTATGTTGTCGACCTACGATCCCGAGGAAAACAATATCTCCACCCTCGAAGACCCCGTGGAATATCGGATGCCGGGGGTAAATCACTCGCAAATCAATCCTGCTATCGGATTTGATTTTGCGGATGGACTCCGATCCTTGCTCCGTCAAGATCCGGATATTATAATGGTCGGGGAAATCCGGGATAGCCAAACGGCTCATCTCGCGGTCGAAGCTTCGATAACTGGTCATTTGGTATTCTCTACCATCCACGCGAATTCCACGGCCAATACCGTACAGCGGCTCGTCAATCTCGGAATCGATCCGCTGCTCCTCGTTTCGTCGCTCAAACTCGTTATTTATCAGCGGCTCGCTCGAAAACTCTGTATTCATTGCCGAGTCCCGAACGAACCCGAAGCCGCCATCCGAGACAAGATCGTCTCCCGCGTCGGAAAGTTCATGTATAACCGTGAAAATTTCAAGATTTATAAAGCGAATCCCGAGGGTTGCGAATATTGCAATCATAAAGGGTACAAAGGGCGAATCGGTTTTTTTGAAATATTAGAAATGACCGATGGTATCGAAAAGCTCATCCTGGCGAAAGCCTCAAAGACCCAAATCGAAATCCAGGCCATCGGTGACGGAATGATCCATATTAAGGATGATGCTCTCATTAAAGTCATCCTTGGTGAAGTGAGTTTGGAAGAAGTTTTACAAGTACTTTGAGTATAACGTCAAGAAATTATTTCCATAAAAACGGTCAGAAAAATTGAGAAAGCGGTATTTGTAGTATATAGTATCTTCATGACACAACAGGAAATACAACGAAGGCTCGCTCTTAGCGGATTGGAATTCCAAGCACAGCAAGAAATCATTCGGATTTTCGACTGCCTGAGTGACGCAAGAAAAATCGCAATTTTCGATGAATGGGACAGTCTCATTCATCGAATACGAGTCAGATACGAACGATTACAGGAAGAAAGAATGGTGCTCATTCTTGACCCACTCAACGCGCTCACACGGGAATACAATGGGTATATCAAGAATTTTTATCACGAAACAGCAACCAAGAATCTCAAGAAACTCCAAACAAATATCTAACGAATATCCTATGGTAAACCATGCATCTGAAGTTCTCGACCGGTATTTTGAAACAGAACGACCGGCTCCGCCACACGAACTCATGCGGCAAAAAGCACTGGAACAGGCGGCAAAATTTGGGATTCCTTACGAAGTTGCTATAAAAGCTATTGATCAAAAACTCCAACCAGCAATCGTACTCTATGATGAAATAATCCATGCTCGAGTCGCAGCGGAATGAGAAGTCGGGAGTCTTCGAGCTCAGATTGATGCTCAGATTCTCGCGAGCAAAGTTTCTGAAAAATATGGAAATATGGAAAACCAACTCGCAGAACTCGGTGCTGTTGCGGTAAAAGATGTCCGTGATATGGTGGCAGGAGGGAGTGAAAACCTCACGTTTTCGCCGTTGGAAACCGTTACTGTATAAATATAATACCAAATTAACCTAACTCCATTTACTCACTGCCTCGGGAGGATATGTTTTCCTTTCCTTCGGTCCAGACCGCGCTGGACAAGCTCGGAAACGAAAACATATCCTCCCGGTCACGCTCGCGGGAAGTGCTG
>JAVHRB010000052.1:0-38188 GCA_036171455.1 Patescibacteria group bacterium | reverse complement strand
TGATAGTAGCTACGTCAGAGACTCGAGCAGAATCCCGGGCAGAGGAGGAATATCCTTGGATAGAGATGAATCCTATAGTACCGAGAATAGCAAGTATAGTGATAACAACGATGAGTTCTACAAGGGTGAAACCTGGGAATAACTTTTTAGAATATGGATGTATTTTTTGTAAAAACATAAAAGATCGATAAAGAACGGACATATTATCGTATAATACATATGATTTTCAAGTTTAAATTACGAACGAAACGTAGCTAGTAGAATACATTTTGTACATAAAGGATTCTTTTTTCTCATTTCGCACCTATTTCTCCGGAAATCGGATGTTCGCTTCGGGAAACACCTTGCCTAAAAAGCCAAATCATTGGTTTTTTATCGCTTCGCCGCTCCGTGGACGAACCGGAAGACTGGAGTTTTGAACTCTTCTCACACGACTCCCAATCAAACACAAAACCAGATCGCGAGGGTCTGGTTTTGTGTTTGATAATAATGGTTGGGAATGAGGGATTCGAACCCCCGATGCCGGAGTCAGAGTCCGGAGCCTTACCACTTGGCGAATTCCCAATATGAGCTGGCAGATAATAGTAAAAATATTGTGAATGGCAAATTTCATGTTGCTTTTTCAAATGATATCTTCTAATTCGGTACGAATAGACTGTATTTGAGAATATCGTACAATCGGGACTTATCCTCCGTCATTTGTAGGTTGATAATGGAATCCCCGAGCTTCCCACTTGCAACGATTTGCGTTTTTGGCAAAGTAAACGGGGTAGATGCGGAAATGGTATATTCCATCGGAACTGCGCTTGGATTATATAAAACAAGATAATTTTCCACATAGGTTCCCAAGAAAGCCCCAATATTTTTCGTGGTCTCAGTAAGTATACCTCCATTATATTTTCGAAAAGTCCCCATCGATGAAATATCGATATTTCCAACTTGAGACTGAACTCATGGAGTTACAGTACTCGGGGCAGTACGATACAAAATTCATGAAATCCCAAAAGTAGTACCCACCAAATCCTCATTTCCGATAACATTCCAAACCGCTCTATCTCCACTCATTATATTCAGGGTAAAATTCGGAGTAGAAATCCTCGAATCAAAAGATTTTGGCGGAATCTCGTTCATGGGATTCCTCGGATCTTTCCATGGTTTTCCATCCTCCGTTTTCAGGGTTTTTCCCGCTTCATAGAATAAAGGAATAATTTCGAAACTATCTGGAGTAAGTGTACCCGAATATGCCGTTCCCGTCGCGATGATTTCATATCCGATTTTAGCATCACGCGCCGTGCTGTTTTCCAGAACCGCTCATTCCGACTGCTTGAGTCAGAGGCTATCTGAAAATCCTTCCCGATGGTTCTTGATTTTGAGCAGGGCGTATTCCAGAGCACCTTCCGAAGCATGATATGCCGCAGTCCCACTAAAAAGCGATTGATTGATACGGTTTTCTGAAAGGAACAAAAATAAGATTCCCGCCGTCAAAGTTACGAGAAATCCCGTGAGCAACAATGCCAGTATTGTGGAAAAACCACCAGTATCGTGAGCGGTTCAACCAGAGAAAAACGGGGAATATTTTTTCATAATTTACTAATTGGAAGTCTGGTACAGTTTTTGGGTAATCGTTGTCTGTATTGGAATAATCAATTTTTTCGCCAATTCCGGTTCGAGTCCCTGCCTCGGAGCTAAAGAAAGATTGAATATCAAAGTCACTTTCCCTTCCTGATCCGCCTGATTTGAAAAACCAGCAGCGCTGACGCCGCTCAGAAAAAACCTCAGTTGTGTTATACTCGTCAAAGTGTCGCTGAGTCTCATGGTATCTCCGGTGACTATTCCTCCAATTACAACTCGTCTGGCAATATAACATCGACCCGCTTCCGAAGGATTACTACAATCGGTCTCCACAGAGAGTGCATTCTTTTCCGCCAAAAAATACTGAATAAAACAATCCGTCACAGCAGAGCTACAAGAGCCTACGGTTCCTTTGAGAATGAGCATCGATACCCCACTTCCAGTATAATCCGTTGGATGCGGTCAAACATTACAGCCGGTCGGAGAAGAAACGCTTGGGCTATAGCATTCGAAAGCGATTCCTCCATCGCGTATATCTTTGGCAATCGTTTCTACGATAGTCCGAGCATTCTGCTGAAGCCCTCGCGAAAGTTCCAAACGCTTGCTCATGACGATGATATTGGAATATATTTCGAACACGCTCACCAAGACGATGGATAAAATCGTCATGGCAACAATGATTTCAATCAGAGTAAATCCATTTGCCTGATTTTTGGAATGAGGACGCGGAACGTAATAAGAAAATGGCATAGTTATTTTTTAAAGTCCGTAACGACCGTCGACATCGACATTTCTCGATAGCCTCATTCGGTAGTGGCAAAATACGCAGTGATTTTGAAAGCCCCGACTACAGTGAATTCTGATACGGAATCACCCCTCGTTTTGAGGGGTTGAACCAGAATAAATCCGTAATAGGGAGTAGATTTCATGGTTCCGCTACAATCGAGACGGTACCGACCCATGTCGTCTTGGCAATATCGAACTTTGGTACTGCCAAATGGTTTTGTGGCTTCTGCGGAAACCAATATCTGATGAGCTCTCGTATCATTTGCTATGTTCCAATCTGGACCAGTGGACGGGATATTGGACGAACCTGCAAACACATCTTTTGTGTAGGAAACAGGATTCGAACTCGACAAATATTGAGTTCACAAGGCAGCATACCCATATTCTATCTTACACGCGTTCCCGGTGCATATGGGATTCACTCCCTGGAGCGAATCAAAATTCCGGAGCGCCAAAAAATTAGTATCCCGGATATTTTTGAAAAGTTCCAATTGTTCTCGGAGCAGGTTCGTCGCGATTATTTCCTGTTTTGAGCGCATAGAGAGCGAGCTAGCCGTATTGGAAAGGACAAATGCGGAAATGAGTCCCAATCCGAAAATGAGTATGGCTATTAGTATTTCCACCAAAGTGAAACCGGCAGAATCCGAATCGGATACCGAAATACTAGGAGAATTATTGAAAAGGTTTCGCATACTTACCGTATAATTTGAAATGACTTCGACAAAGTTCCCGTTAACGCTCCCTTGATACCGACGATACCACCTGAAAAAACATGAGTAGTTAATACTACAGGAATACTACTATCGTCAGGAGTTCTCCATATTTCGGAATTTCCCATAGGAGATCGGAAAACAACATCGAATCCACTCGATCCAACGATATTCGCGAGTTGAGTGACCGTGACGTTACTCTCGAGAGCCACCGTTTCGACGGGAACCCGTAATGAATTCGAGATGGAAATAGGGGGACTATTCACAGGAATAGAAGAAAGTACGATTTTTGACTCTCCCGTTCGGAAATGGAGGACCAAATCTACGTTGTTTCCCCGAGGGGAATACCCTGTACCTACCAAGAGTTTAGCTTTGTTCAGGGATTGTTCTATTCTTTCACTAGAAAGTCTCACCCGAGCCTTGTTCGCATAAAAATTGTAGGGAGCGATAGAAAATATCAAAAGAATCATTGCTATCGATATACTCACTACTAATTCCACGAGCGTAAAAGCAGCAGAATTTTTCCAAGGAACGTTTGAAATTTTTGTGAAATCCATTGATGGATAGTGTATCCGAGAGCGGTACATAGTAAAGAAAAAAGAAGGGGCAAGCTCCTTCTTTTACATCTGATTTAACTGACCGTTTCGGTAATTTTCAAAACCGCGCTAAATATCGCGAAAGCGAACCAGACGACGAATGCTCCAGAAATCAATATAGCAATAGGTTCAATAAATTTTACCATGGTAGCAACAGAATTGTCAACCTCCCGGGTGTACTGTGCGGAAATTTTTGCACAGACCTTATTGATAGTGGAAGTCTTTTCACCCGCCGCCATAAGCTGAAGGAAATCCCGGGTAAAATACCTGCTTTGCGGATCGACGATGGCAAAACTGTCGGCAATCTTGTTACCCTGTTCCACCTGTCGTACTATTTCAGTAAATACTTCTTCATAGAGGGTGTTACCCGTGGAAGAACCACTCAATCGCAATGTTTTAAGAATAGGAATTCCCGCTCCCAGCAAGAGGCCAAGAGTAGTGGAAATCCGGACGATAATATAATTCTTATACACCGTTCCAACCAAGGGAATCCGAATAAGAAATTCATCGAAATTTCTCTTTCCCGCAGGAGTTTTCAAATATCCGAATATCATCATTCCTACGAAAACGATTGCGAAAATCAAAATCATGAAATGATGGGAAACAAAATTCGACGCGGCGATGAGCGATCGGGTCGACATCGGAAGGGTTGTATTCGTGGTTTCGAACAGCGGAAGGAGCTTGGGAATAACGAACACCATAACAACCAATATAGCAGAAATCAAAAATGCCAGGATAATTGCGGGATAGGCCATGGCACCTTTGAGCTTCTGACCAAGTTCTTCTCGATTTCTCAGGTCTTCCGAGAGACTTCCAAAAGATTTTTGCATCGTACCCGACTGTTCTCCAGCTTCAATAATGGAAATCTCAGAAACGTCGAAAGTGCGCGGCAATTTTTTCATCGCAATACTCATGACGTCACCGGAATCAATAAGAAGCAGGAGTTGCGCGATTTCCCGATACATCAACGGGTTCTCCGTTTTCTCGGCAAAAGACTGGAGCGCTTCGATAAGGGTAACTCCCCCATCGAGCAGATTGGATAAGTGTTCGTAAAAAACAGCTTTTTCCTTGAGCGTTATCTTGTTCCAAAAATAGACGGGAACTTCTTGAATTTCTCCTTGCATAGGTTTATTTTATGGTATATATCCCAAGCGAAACATTGACGGAAATCGGCAAAATATTATTGCTCGCGTACGGAAAACTCAATGATTTGATGAGAAACCGCTGACTCTGGTTCATATCGGTAGCTCGATCCAAAAAGGAAAGGAGATTGGAAAGATTTTCCACTTGGAGTGAGAATTGGATATTCGAAAGCGTTAATCCAGAAGTGAGCGTCTCTCCTGGATTGATGGATATGGTTCAAATTTTCCCATCAGTACCTACCGTGGAAAATACCTTGTCATAAATTACGTCTTCTCGAAATTCCTGAATATATTTTTTGAGTTCCGAGGAATTTTTCTGAGAATCGACTTTTACCGCGTCCAATTCTTCCAAAAGTTTTCCCGCCTTACTTTGATCTGACAAGGCTGTGGCATATTCATCGTTTTTCGCCTGATAGCTGGTAAAAAGATCGTAGGTGAAGACAAAGGCAATGAAAAGCGACATTACGATGATAATCATCGGATACGGAGAGGGTTTATTGCTCTGAAAAGGCTGAATAGTTTTCATATTATTTTACGGTGAGATCTACGGAAATACTTCGTTTGTCCTCGTCTCCAGATACCATCAGTATCGGGCTCAGCAAGAAAATACTACCGGTTTCGGAAGCGCTTCCTGGTTTCTGAGGATTACGGTATGTTGCAATGAACTTAATAAATTTCTGAATCGCATCCGTATCGATGCCCTTTTGAGCCGTTACTGCCGTAGATATTTTATTCATAGAAAAATTAAATCCGTTGAAAAAAAATCCGTTCTCTTTTTCTATCTTGTCCAACTCGCGGATATATACCGCCGCATTGGATTTCGTAATGGATTCGGAAATATTATCCTTTTGTGTCGCGAACAGTTGCCCAGCCCGGATATCGGGATCGTTTTTCAACACTTCGATTTTCGTCTGATATTCCTGAGTTTTTGCGTTTGCCTCAGCAATTTTCGAATCCATCTGGGAATTTTCCCAATAGAAATACGCGGTTAAAAACAATACGAGCGAAGCAATGATAATAGAAACGACATATAAAATTCCGGTGGTTGATTTCGGAGGGGTATTCGTAGTATACTTGTCGTTTGACGATTCGGTGATCGTCTCCAGTTTTTCGGAAACTGTCTGAGTTTCGGTAATGGCCATAGATGGAAATCTTTAAGTAATTTCATGATTTCATCCGTAGGCTACCATGTTTTTCGTGCCGGTGCAAATATTGACTTGCAGTTATGCTTGACTCCGTATGATATCGTTATGCAATATTATATTTCGGATATCCCCGAACTCCGGCTCAATATCCTTCCAGGCGATATTATTTTTCTACGAGGAAACCTTGGATCAGGAAAAACTACCCTAACCCAAGAAATCCTTTTCCAAAGGGGAATCAGCCGGGAAAAAATCAAAAGCCCAACGTATACCTATTTTCAAAAGTACATCGCGCCATTGACGAATGAAACGTTCTATCACTTTGATCTCTACCGAATTGGTGAGTATGAGGTATTTCTCAATATCTGAGGTGAAGAATACCTCGATGATCCGCTAGCTGTCAAATTGATCGAATGGCCGGAAATTCTAGAACACACTTTTGTTCCGGACATCGAAATACGTTTGTCGGATACGGAAAATCCGAATACAAGAAATATTGTCGTTACCTATTTGGATACGGCAAGGCAAGATAAAAATATCGCATAGCAATATTCGAACTGCGCAAAAAACAAAAAACGACGAAATCTTGAACTCAATTTCATTACCACAATGAGACGTACCGAGCTACGTTAAACGAGGCAAAGAAAAATAATCAAGGATTTCGCGTTATTTCGGAATTCTCTTATGCTAAATCATATCGATTTTCGAGTGCAGCAATCCGATCCTCTAGAGCTGGATGAGTCGAAAACCAATTCGATAGCGTATAGGTCGATATCTGCATGGCAGCAATACGATTATCTCATGTAATTTTTCCTGCAAGATCATCGTGTAATATCTGTAGCCTTTTAAGTGCGGCAATCATACTTTTCTTTCCAAGCATTTTCGAGCTATCTTCATCGGCACGATATTCCCGATGACGGGAATATGTCGCAAGTACAATCATGGCCAAAAATCCAAGCGCTATCTGGAGTATGAAATTAATAATCGTCTCAATCCAGTAGGTATCACCTTCGGATTTTATCATTCCGGCAATAATATTCGAGAGGATTCGCGATGCGAAAATAATAACGGTATTCAAAACTCCTTGGAGCAAGGTCATAGTTACCATATCTCCATTAAGGACATGTGCCATTTCATGCCCAATAACTCCTTCGATTTCCTCTTGGGTCATGGTATCAAGCAAACCTTGGGAAACGGCTACCAATGCACGATTTTTTGTAGGTCCAGTCGCGAATGCATTTGGCTCTGCAGAATCGTATACCCCAACTTCCGGCATATTGATACCGTTGCTTTTGGACAATCGGTCCACCGTTGCATAGACAGTTTGAACTTTTGAACCCCAATCGAGCAAACGTTCTCCTCTAACCAACTGGATATCATACATCCATTTGGCCATCATACGGGAAATCGCAAGCGAAATGAATGCGGAAGAAAACCCATATATGGCCGAATATATCGCGAGTGTCGTATATCCATCTGTGAAATTTCGTGTGATTCAAATTCCAAATACCGATTCTAATATGGCCACAAACACGCCGATTCCGACCATGAGTCCGACGTTGATGAGCATGAAAAATATAATCCGTTTAGCGAAAGTCATAAATATGAAATATAAAAGAATTAATGACAACCTCATGTGGAACAGCTTCAGCAGCCTCCACCGCTTCCACAACTCCCCCCTTCTGATTCGGAGCTACCAAGAATAGAAGCAAACATCGAAACGAGTTCAGATTTTTCCGGAACTGTGCCTTCGAAAATCATATCCTTAAAATCTATGGAAGATTCTTCGATGCAGAGTGCGGGATTTTGGGTAATTCCAAGTTCCATCTTGTATGCGGGATCTGCGGTAGTTTCCATTGTTACCAAGTCTATCAAACCTAATTCGGAGAGTGAAACGTTTACGAGTTCTTGGAGTTTCACGAGTTCCGTTCCTTCTCCGACCAGTTTTATTATCATAATATATGTAAAGATTAAGATTAGTATAATACGGGGAAACACAAAAAAAAGAAGTCGAATCGACTTCTTTTTTTTAATTTTTAGAATTATTCATTCACTTCAGCGGCTTTTTCGGTAGCTTTGTCATCCTGAACGGTTGCAACGTCGGCAATATCTGCCTCGTGAAGTTCATCAGAGTACTCTTTCGGAGCACCAGCACTTATGATTGCTTCGGTACCTGGAGTGATGATTTCGAATTTTTTGTAATTTCCGATAATATCAGATACATGAACGGTATCACCTACCTTGACGAGTGCTGTAATATCAACCTCGATAGAGTCAACCAAGTCCGCAGGAAGAACTTTAACTTCAATAGTATGAAGATTCTGAACTACCTCTGCCCCTTCAACCACAGCTTGTGATTTACCGATAAGAATAACGGGGATTTGAACGTGAATTTTTTCCTTGGAATTAACCGCGAAAAAATCGATATGCCAGAAGTCGCCTCGAACTGGGTCGCGCTGGGTTTCGTGAATCAGAACGCTTTGAACTTTTCCATCAATGGAAAGTTCAACAATGTGAGTTCCTCCAGCTTTTCGGAAAACTTTGAGGAATTCCGAATTGTCGACGCTTACCGCCTTTGGTGCAAAACCATGACCGTATACTACGGCAGGTATTTTTTTTGAATGACGGATTTCGCTCGTTTTAACGGCAGTATCTCGGGATTCGGATGTAAGAACAAATTTTTCCATATGATAAAACTAGAATTTAGACCGGTGAATTATATAAAAGTGAGCGCTCTTGGCAAATAGAAATTGTAAATCATTTTGGAAACCGATAAATACTTATATTATAGAGGACAATATGTCCAGTCTTACCAAACTCTTTTGATCGAACTGCCGTACCAAATTGCTCGAGAAATTCTTTATCGAACATGCCACTGGTAACGGAAAATCCGGTTTTTTTATTCGCGAGCTCTGCCGTGACCTCGGAGAACAGATTAATTCCGTCCGACGGGAACTCATGAATCTGGAAGAACTCGGAATCTGCAAATCCAAGGAGCATGACAAGAAGAAATTCTATATCATCAATAAGAATTGCGTCATTTTCAATGAACTTCTCGATATGTTCATGAAGACCTACGATCCCGTCGGTCCAATTGAAGACTTTTTCAAGGGAAAAAAATCCGTAGGCCTCATTACGGTATCTGGAAAAATCCGTGACCTCCTATCGGAACCTTCAAACCAAATCGTCGATATTTTCATTATCGGGGACGTAGACCGCATCGAATTCAACAACTTCCTAGAGCGGGTGTTCTTTGGACGAAAAATCAAATATGCTATCATGAGCGAAGTGGATTTTTTGGATCGTTTGGAATTCAACGACAAGCTCGTGCTCTCCATACTCAGCCAAAGAAATACCCTGTTCCTCAAAGACAAATTAGGAATCCAGGAAATCGTTGACACGAGAATGAAAAAAAAGCCTTTGAAACTCGGAGAATAGCACTTAAGCGATTTTCCCGGTACTTCTCTCGTCCAAAAATATCTTGGTAAAAAAGAAGTATCCTATAAATATATATATTAGGATAATACCCGATTTCCCATACGTCAGCGAAATATTGAAAATAGCATGTACGAAAATCGCACCAAAAAGTCATTGTACAAAAGCAAAAACTGCAGGAAATCCCATGAGTTTGGAATACTTCACAAAACCGAGTGCTAAAATCAAGGAGGCAAAAATATGTAACAGGAGGGAAACAATGGACCGGCTGAACAGCGTTGAAAAAAAAGTACCTCCAAAACCGGAATCTTCCCCAATATGGGAAAGGTAGATAATATTTTCCAAAAAAACAAAACCGAGCGCACTATATACCGCGAACAGCAGGATATCTTTCCGATCCAATTCAGCACTGATAGATCCATAAAGCGAAAGGTGTTTCATACTTTCTTCGAGGAGTGCAACGAACAGGTAGACTACAACAATACTTCCCATTGTCAAAAACACGTTTCCCTGGATATCGAGTTTGCCCGTTCCAAAAGCTGGTATGACGTAGCCTATCCCTGCTAAAATTACGCTCGATCAGAACAAAATTCCGAGTATCTGAAAAAATATATTTTTCAATCGGGACAAATTGGAAAAAGAATACATCAAAAGGAAACTCAAAAAAAAGCCCACTGGAACCCAGTACGACCCAATAAAAGCAATACCAAATTCAGCAAATGTATTTTGAGCCCGAGTAAGTACCGTCAAAAAACCAGAGAAAGAAAAATATTCATAAATCTGAGCCGCATAAATTATCGGTACGATACTTACAGCTCCAGCAATCCCTCAGAACAAGAATTTGTGTATTTGGAATGTGATACCATCATAATACGAAAATACATACCCCCAAATAACGATGGGGATACTCGCAAACAGTATTGTGAAAAGTACCTGGGAAACGGTCATTATTTTTTCTTTTTAGTAAATTCGTAATCTCCAAAACGGAAACTCGAATCATTCTTTTTAACATTGGCTATCATATTCGGCAGAAGGATTCCAACTCCGATCATGATCAATATCGTTCCTATTAAATTCACGATAAATTCTGGAAAAACAAGGACGAGAATTCCAAATACGAGAAAAAATATTCAAATGGGTTTCATATGTGAAAAATTATAGGATATCGTCCTTCTCTATCTTCGCTCCGAGTTTCACGAGTTTTCCGACGATGTCTTCATACCCTCGCTCGATATATTCCACATTGGTAATACGCGTCTCCCCTTCCGCAATCAGGCCGGCGATAATCATCGCCGCTCCGGCACGAAGGTCCCAGCTCGAAACCGTAGCTGCCCGGAGTGGAGTCGGTCCGAATACCATAGCTTCATGAGGATTGAGCAAAGCCACGTGACCTTTCATTTTTTCAAGTTCCAGAAGGTAGGTAAACCGTCATTCATAGAGCACTTCATGAATTCGGGAAATCCCCTCGGCCTGAGTGAGAAGTATGGCAATGGGAGATTGGAGATCTGAAGGTACTCATGGGAAAATATTCGTCTGTATATCTCTCGCAACCAAATCTCGGGATCGGAACACCCGGAGCGTATCGTTCCCGAGATTTTCGGTACGTACCCCGATAGAATGAGCACGTTCCAGAAACGCGTCAAGATCAGCAATCCTCGCATTCATAATATCAATATACTGAGCACTTGCCAAAGCGCCGATAATTACGAAAGTTCCGGATTCGAGATAGTCAGAAGTAATAGTATATTCCAATTGTTTCGGGAGTGATGCTACCCCATGAACGACAATCTGGTGATTATACCGAGTTTCGATAGATACTCCAGCACTCCGAAGCGAGTTTACCAAATCGATAACATGGGGTTCATATGCGGCATTGTGAATTACTGTAGTACCCTCTCGCAACACACTCGCCGTCAAGAGATTCTCCGTTGCCGTTACCATACGATTGGCATGGAGATGGATTTCCCCGCTCTTTTTGGTACCGGAAAGGTGGTACATATCATTGTCCGTGGACAATTGATATCCGAGATCCACGAGTCCACTGATATGTTCTCCTATAGGTCGCTTGCCAATGTTACATCCGCCGGGAAACGGAAAAACTGCATGTCCAAATTTCTGAAGGAGCGAAGGAAGGAGCAGTATGGAAATTCGGATTTTTTTCATCCGGTCCCGATCGATACCGTCATCGGATGGATGTACCCATTGCATTCGGAGATCGTTCCCGGTGAAATCCACTGAAACCCCAAATGACTTAACAATCTCAAGCAAATTAAAAACGTCACCAATGCGCGGGACATTATGGAGAATCGCGGAATCAAACAGCAATGCCGCACTGATGATTGGAGCAGCAGCATTTTTGGAACCAGATATGGTAACCACGCCGGAAAGCGAATGTCCTCCTTGAATTTTTAACATGAAGATAAGGGAAAATGGGTAAATGACAAACTCAGAACGTTAAAGGATGTTTCGGAGTGCCGCAATATTAAATGCATAATCCATTTTCATCGAGCCAAGCATTCCAATAAAAGCATCCTGTCCATCAATCTGTATCCGCTTGACAATCATAGCGGAACTCTCGAGTTCTGGAATAATATTTTCTTCCCCGAGAAATACAGAAACTTTCCGGGTAACTTCGAGATTTTTGAGCAAATCGAGAAAATTGTGTTTATTTTCGAGTACTTTAATAACATTGTAAACTTCATCCCCAAGTAACAGTGTATTTTTTTGCAGGTAATTCGTAAGTCAGAGATAATAGTTCGCACCGAGACTCGGAATACACCCAAAAGTAATTTCACGAGTCGTCTTGGTGAGTTTTGCTACCAATCCATACAATTCATCATCCACACGATTTTTATCGTAACGCTCGATGAGTTCATTTTCCGCCTCAATAAACTGGGGCATCATACATTCCATAAGATAATCAACAAATACCCGAATTCCTCGGGTAGTCGGCAATCGACCAGCAGAATTATACGGCTGGAAAATTAATCCCATTTTTTCCAAATTTGCCATGTCGTTGCGGACTGTAGCGCTTGAAACTCCCATTTCATGCTTTTTCAACAAAGATTTCGATCAAACAATATCACCAGTTTTGATATATTCTTCGACGATTATTTTAAGAATTTGAATCTTGCGCAGGTCCACTTTTTTCATAGTCAACATTGTATTGGAGAAATGGGAAAAGCCAAATAATGACGTAACGATTCTAAGTTACTGGGTCAAATATAGGATAATGACGATTCCGGAAATGCTTGACTTTTCGTATATATTGAATACACCAATTCGGCTGGAATACCAGTGAATTGAAATTATACCAATATAAAGGATGCAAGAAAAATGGAAACCCAATTAGTTTCTCCCCAGCCTCGCGGCATGCAGCATATCGAAAATGTTTTGGTGAATACTCTCCAATGCATATCCGATCTCCCGCAACCGCTCATCGTCTGGTCTATAGTTCGTTACGGAATCGAACTCCCACTTCAGGCAGTACGCTCCTGTTACACTATAGAAGACGTAACAGAAGACGATATCTACCTAGCGTTGTTTTTGCCAAGTTACGAAAACGTAGGTTTTCAAAACTGGGAATATGTCCCAGAAACGAATACCATCTCAACCACAGACAAGCTGTTTGCAGCATGTCTGAAAAAACGAGGAAGGAAAGTGGTTATCAAATCCTTCTTGGTAGGCCTGGTCTATTCGGAAGTTATGGAAGAACTGGAAAAACGTTCTACAAAAACCATGAGAAAATTTCTCGATATTTTGAAACACGGAGTTTACTTCTGTTTCAAAGAATGCACTATGGATGATGGCATCAATGCCTTATCTAGAAGCATCGAGAAAGGAGCTATTGGCTTTAAAAACGAATATCTTTCCTGTAAAAGCTTCAGAGTGGCGCTCGAACTCGTGAATATCACGGGCCGAGCACCAATACTTGTTGCACAAAAGCAAGCGATGGCAATCGCTTAAATCCCTGGAGTAAAACCCTTCCATCCCGTCCACACCAGGACGGGATTTTTATTGGAGAGAAACTGCTGCCAAAACGCGAACTCCTTGCTATTTTTTGCGCTCCTGGTTCCCCGTACGTGGGTACGGTTCAGGGCGGTGCTCGAAATTGGCGGCGGATCTCATCGTTTTGGCAGGGTTTCTAGGAGAATGATGGATATTTGGTTTCGGATTTTATTGTTTTTACACGGGTTTTGAGAAATGGTAGATACGGGTTTCTATCCGATGATATCACGGGGTTTGCTGCCGTCGGCGGGACCGACGATTCCCATTTCTTCGAGAATATCCATAACCCGTGCCGCTCTCGCATACCCGAGTTTCATTCGACGCTGTAGCATCGAGGTTGAAGCCTTGCCAGAAGCCCGGACAAACGCGATGGCTTCATCGATAACTTTCGGATCCTCATCATACCCCTCAGCACCTCCACCTCCAGTAGAACCGGCCCAGTTCCCCTGATCTCCTTCTACAATAGAAGTATCATATATGTCCTCGAGCATTTCTGGATCTATCGTTCTTTTGATATGGTTAACCACGGCTTCTACTTCGTCGGTCGAAACATAAACTCATTGGATTCGGTCCGGTGCCATGGAACCCGACGGAGAATAGAGCATATCTCCATTCCCGAGCAAATCTTCCGCACCCATCCGATCGAGGATCGTTCTCGAATCGACGAGAGAAGCTACTGAGAGAGCGATACGACTCGGAATATTTGCCTTGATGATACCGGTAATTACATCCACCGATGGTCGTTGTGTCGCAATAATAAGGTGCATTCCGACAGCACGGGCCATCTGGGCAATACGAGCAATAGTGTTTTCAACTTCTTTTTTGTTTCCACTCATCATGAGATCATTGAGTTCTTCCACAACGATAATGATATTCGGCATCTTATCCTTTTTGGAAACCTTGGCATTGTATTCACTGAGGTTTCGGACCTTGCTGGTATTGAGGAGATCGTACCGTCGAATCATCTCTGCAACTGACCATTTGAGAGCATTCAAAGCTTTATCTGGTTCATTTATTACTGGAGTGAGCAAGTGCGGAATTCCATTATACATACCTAATTCTACCCGTTTTGGATCAATGAGAATCAGTCGCAGCGTCGAAGGTGAATTCTTGTACAGCAAACTCACGAGCAAACCATTGAGCACCACGGATTTACCAGAACCAGTCTGCCCCGCGATAAGCAAATGTGGCATTTTTGACATGTCACCAATAATATATTCGCCATTGATATCCTTGCCAATAACCAACGCGAGTTTGGATTTAAAATGAATAAAGTTTGGATGTTCAATAGCTTCGCGGATACCAATCATATCCCGCTTGTCATTCGGCACTTCAATACCGACGAGCCCGAGACCGGGAATCGGCGCCTGGATACGGATAGATTTAGCTTTGAGTGCAAGGGTAAGGTCTTTTTTGAGGTTTTCAATTTTGGAAAGTTTTACCCCATCATCTGGTTCCAGTCGATATTGCACCACTGTTGGACCAACTTTTTCGCCCATCATTTTGACACCGATTTTGAATTGCAAAAGCGTGTTTTCAATTTCTGCCGATTTCTCACGAATTTCTGCTGGGGAAACCGAAGCTTTATGTTCAACTTTTTCCAAAAGAGATGAAGGAGGATACTGCCATTCCCCAAAATCCGGAGTTTTGACAGTTTTCGTAGTTTCTTTTGTATCACCCTTGATTTTAATGAGTGGAATCGCTGTGGATTTTCCAAAAATTCATTCGAGAAGCGAAGGCTCTTTCTTTTGAATCGGGATATGTTGAGTAGAAAGTGTTAGTTGTTTGCTATCAATCTTTTGACGTTCAAGCTCGCGTTCCTTACGTGCAGCTTCAAGCTCCTTTTCGAGATCCTTTTTCCGAGCTTCTATGGCCGCATTATTTTTGGAAGGCTTATCGCTCGCAATTTCCCCACGGAAACTCGTCATAGTATCTTTGACGACATTGACGGAGGGCAACCGAGAGTGAACAGCAGCAAATACTTTGCGGTAACTAATACGGAGTGTCAGATAGAGGGATACGAGCAACCCACCAAGGAACGCAAGTATCATGGGAATCCGTCCAAACCATCCAGTGAAAATCACAGAGAAATCCAAGATTCCATGGATTCAATAGGGTGTGAAAGTGGTTATAAGTGAAACTATAGAAATGCTATAGAGCAGGAGTCCAACCACCCGTACTCCGTTCCATGAGAGCTTGTTAATAACGATTCCAATAGCAAGAGCACCATATACAATAAAAATCGGGCGATAGTATTCTCCGAAAAGGTACGTAAGGGTTTCGACCAACACTTTTCCGACCGAAGAAGAGCTATCACCTAGAAAAACGATGACGCTCAAAAAGAGTAGCAGCCATCATGCAACGACGTTTTTGAGTTCGAAACCCCAAGTTGGGCGGGATTTTTTAGCGCTTTTTCTTCACATTGGAGGGATTATATGGAGAAAGCTGGTAAAAAAAAGGCGAGTTTCTCTCTCGTCTCTATCGTCCCGTTGATATATTCTACGTTATTTTACGTTATCTTGAATTTCCTCGTCTTCCCCCTATACTCCTCTGCACGTTACTATTAAATATTACCTATGTTCAAACTCGTAGAATTTCTCAAAAAAAGACCTTCAGACAGAGTTATCCGGTCCGTTCGGGCCACATTATCCCTCGCTATGGCTACTTTGCTCATCTTGGCCAACCGTGAGTTTACCCTCCCGTTGCAGTCGTATTTTGCCACATACGCAGAATGGACTGTTTACGGTATCGCCCTGTTTTTCGTCGTTCATGCCGGAGTTTTCGGAGTCATGGGAATGTGCGTGTTCCAACGGAAAACCATGAAAAAAATGCAAATGATAGCCGGTCTCGCCATGGTGGTGCTCGGTTCCGGAATCAGCTACGAAGTACCAGTAGTTGCCGTGCCTGCGACCGAAACGGTCAGTCTCAGCGATGTTGCGAAAACTTCTTCTACTCCAATCCACGTGGGAGGGTGGTTGATTTTCTACGGTATTTTCACGCTAGTTGCGGGAATTTCCGGAAAAATGATTACGCAGAGCTGTAGCAAGTACAAGGAGGTAATTACGAAGATACGGGTGTAATACCAAATTAACTTAATTCCATTTTCTTACTACCTCGGGAGGATATGTTTTCCTTTCCTTCGGTCCAGACCGCGCAGGATAAGCTCGGAAACGAAAACATATCCTCCCGGTCACGCTCGCGGGAAGTGCTGCGATTTACGTTAATTTGGTATAAGACTCAAGAAAATACCTTTAAATAATGTTCCTGAATTCTGAGAACATTTTTTAAATTTCCTCCTCATTTTTCATATCAGACCTAATTTTACCATTTTGCAACCCCCAGTCGTTGCTTCGTATCGAAACTTTGGTATAATGCCATCTTGTGAATAACACTTTCCTTTATGTACAACAACTTTTCCGACGAATACAAGAAACTTATGATCGATACCGAAAACACAGTAAAGAGCGGAAATTTTCCAGAAATCCTGCCAGAAGATGTCTTCTTGGAGGCAATGAAATCGACTACTGGTCCAGTTTTCGATATTTTCTCGAGCTACGGCGTCAACCAGAAAATCGTAGCGGACGTATTTCTCAAGCGGCCGTTCAATACCTACCGAAACGGGGCAAATGGGCCGTACGTCGGGCTTTCGACCCGGGTCAAAGATCTCATTCTTATGTCCGTCAAAATTGCGGCAAGTTTCGAGAAGCAAAAGGCCGGCATCGAAGACTTTCTCCTCTCACTCTTGCGAACACCAAAGGAAACATGGCTCGTACAATTTTTCGATTTTGTCGGAGTGAGCCCAAAGGATTTTGAAGCAGAACTCGTAAAACTCTCGCGGGATTCCCATAAAAACAAAGGTGGAGGAATGTTTGCTCCACTTGACGGGATTCTTAATGCGCTCGAGAGTAATATGAACGAGGCACAGGACATGAACAATCCATTTTTCGCAAACAAAAAGCAGGAAGGAAAAAAATCTGAAAGTACCACTCCAGCACTCGATTTTTTTGGGAATGATCTCACTGAGCTGGCAAAACAGGGAAAAATCGACCCTATTATTGGACGTGAAGGTGAAATCGAACGACTTATCAGTATCCTCAATCGAAAAACTAAAAATAACCCATGTCTCGTCGGGGAACCAGGGGTTGGAAAAACCGCCGTTATCGAGGGACTTTCTCGCCGTATTATCGAGGGCCAAGTTCCTTTTGCGATGCAGAACAAACGAGTAGTCGCTCTTGATCTCTCCGGGCTTGTTGCCGGTACCAAATACCGTGGAGAATTCGAGGCCAGAATCAAACAAATTATTGATGAAGCCAGTAAACTCGAAAACGAAATCATCCTCTTTATCGACGAAATCCATACCATTATTGGGGCTGGTTCTGGTGAAGGAACACTCGATGCCGCAAATATCCTGAAGCCCGCCATGGGTCGTGGCAAGATTTGTGTCATCGGAGCGACTACCCTCACAGAATACCAAAAATACATCGAAAAGGATTCTGCGCTCGAACGAAGATTTCAAAAAATCGAGGTCGATGAACCAACGCCAGAACTCGCAGTTGCTATTATTCGCGGACTCGCTCCGAGCTTTGAGGAATTCCACAATCTGATTATCGACGAGGATGCTATATTGGATGCGGTAAACCTCTCTACCCGCTACGTAACTGACCGATTCTTGCCTGACAAGGCCATCGACCTCATCGACGAGGCTTGTTCCAGTAAATCCATGAAATACAATTTTGACGAGGATGAAATTAAAAAAATGAAAGAAGAAATCGAAATTATTACCAAAGAAAAAGAGGGATTTCTGATCAGCCAACAATACCACAAAGCGATAAAAGCCAAAGAAAAACAAGAAGAACTCGAAGCGAAAATCCAAGAACGACGAGCGAAAAAGAACATCCCCCGTTCCAAGCGAATGCACATCACGAGTGCGGATATTCAGAAAATCGTCGAGCAAATGACCGGGGTTCCCGAGAGCAACCTTGATACTCAGGACATCATACAGCTCGGACAGCTCGGATCCAAACTCAAAAAACGTATTATTGACCAGGATGAAGCTATTGATTCCGTCGTCAACGCCATCAAACGGTCGCGAACCGGAATTTCGGATGTAAATCGGCCGATGGGAAGTTTTCTCTTCCTTGGACCAACCGGAGTCGGAAAGACCGAGCTGGTAAAAGTACTTGCTGAGGAATTCTATGGAGACCCGAAAGCGCTGATCAAAATCGATATGTCTGAGTTTAATGAACGCTCCAGCGCGAGCAAACTCATCGGTACTACCGCGGGATACGTTGGATATGAAGAAGGTGGTATGTTGACAGAAAAAGTACGCCGAAAACCCTATTCCGTCGTACTATTCGATGAAATCGAAAAAGGAAATTTCGAAGTCTTCAACCTCCTCTTACAAATCCTCGAGGACGGAATGATTACCGACGGAAAGTGACGGAAAGTGAATTTTAAAAATACGATAATCATCATGACGTCCAACCTCGGAGCCGAGGAATTCACAAACAAGGCTTCACAGATTGGATTCAATCTCAATGAAAAAGAAGAAAACAAAATTATCAAAGATTTCGAAGCTATCAAAACCCGGATTGTCGGGGACCTCGACGAATTTTTCGCGCCGGAATTCATCAACCGTATCGATAAAATCCTCGTTTTCGTTCCGCTCGATACGAAATCCCTCGGGAAAATTATCAAAATTCAACTCGAACGGCTCGTGGAACGGCTCAAAAAAGTTGGGGTCGGACTCACCTACGATGCTAAAGTCATCAGCTATATTCAAAAAGAAACCTACGATCCAGCATACGGTGCACGTCCCGTTCGTCGATTTATCCAGGAGAAAATCGAAGATTCTCTTGCAGAGTTGTTGCTCTCCAAACAAAAACCTGATACAATTGCCATACACTCTTCAAAAAATGGCCTCACTTTTACGCCGATTCGTCCATAGTTTCCTTGTCATTGCCCTTCTTTTCCCTTATATAAGCTACGGGGAGGGGTATATCGGCGAGGACCTTGGAACCGACCTCTACCGGAAAATTGATGCTGGTCAAGGTGGAGTCAGCAAAGCACTCGTTGGAAAACGCATCGTCGGTTCGAACGCGCGGATGAACAAAGCGATTCAGGCGGAATGTTTCAAATGACCACAAGAAAAACCATTCCTCAAACCCGGCCAAGAATTCACGACCGAGGATCTTTCGCAAATCGAATCGGGAATATATACACCGATTTTCAGCCGGATGAACGGTGAAGGAAACATTGATGCTCTACAGTTTAGTACGGATATCATGAACTGTGTACAAGGAGTTATTGCAAACGATTTTGCAACTATCAAAGGCGAGGTTTCCCGGGAACAGAAAACGTTGTCACGAATCGGAAACACCTCGATTTATACCGATGGTTCTCTTGCGAACTCCAGCTACGATCTCATGAAAGACCTAGAACAAATCCACCAGGTAATTTTTTCAAAAGAAATCCTCTACGAAGGAACGGCGAACATGAGTTCCCAAAGCGCAAGAAATTTTATTTCAAATTCCCGAAGTAGTAGTACAGCGAACCATGGGTATGGTTTGAGTGACACACTTACGGCGAACTTGGCGAGTTCCGGTTGGAAGCTCGCACAGCCGGCCTCAACCGGAAGTGGAACGGCACCGAAAGTACCGTCGATTTCTGATGCCTGTGCCGCTGATGGGAACACCATCAAATGAATCGATGGGAACCTGATAGAGGATCTCCAATCCCAGGCGTACCTCGGTAGCAATACTGAAAGTCAAGGCACCGGAGAACCCGGACTGCCAGAAGTCACAGGTACTGGATCAACCGGGAGCGGGGCTACAGGATCCATTTGAGTGAAGCCAGCAAAAAACAACTATAACAAGGGGTTCAAATGTACCGGGTTTTTCTGTATCGATGTCGATTTTGTTATGTACAGCACGACGTTGCTCGGCGGTGGGAAAAGTTTTTCTATACAGTCCGTGCTCGAACAGAATTTCAAAATCGTCACGGAATTCGCGGGTTCCAGTTTTATCCAAGCCAAAATGCCGTACAACTTTTTTCAACTCCTACTCAAAGATATGAATCTCCCGAGCATGGCACATATCGGAGTTGTAGTCACGAGTCTCCCCGCCCCTATTCTCAATCTTCCCGGAGGGAAAACACCGCGTGGCGCACCAACCCAAAGCGATGCGGAAAAGGAATTTGACGATATGGTTTCCGGGGTTTTTACGGATTATGGACTCAGCGTTAAGCGGAGCAATCAGTTGTCGGCCATTTCCAATAATGAAAAAGACCTCGCGATAAGCAACATGGAAGCTTTAACTACTGACTATGCTCCACAAAAGCTCGAGCCAGGGACCGAATACCGCAAAAAATACGCGGAAATGAAAGAAGCGGAATTAAAAAATGACTACGCCGACAGTTTTACTTCAAACCTCAACCAATTCGAAGCTTTTACCAAAGCATTGGTAGATCATATAGGAAACTTATCTTCACTTATTAAAAAAATCGATGAAATCCCTCAAGGTTAGAGCTCTCTGGCTTACTATCGTTCTCATCAGTTTGAATCTGGCTTTTTCACCGGTTTTTGCTGCGGGAAGCTGTAAAATGGATGGTGGACCAACGCCGGAATTGAGCGACTATATAAAAAAACTCGGGGAAAGTATCAATAAACTCCAAAGCAAAAGTTCGGGAAGTACCTGCAAGATAAGCGGAACTACGGCACCGACTACTACGGGGAATCTCAACGAAGCAGGAGCAGCAATTGTCCGAGGGGTCAACGTTTCCCTCATTCAGAATTCCTATTTGGATTCTGCGGCCTTTACGACCGATCTCAGTCTCAAATCCGAAGTGCCTCCAGCGCTCCGACAGCACCTTAACCTCCTGCTCAAAAATCAGGAAACTATCAACCGCGCCATAGAACAAGTATACCGGACTTGTGCCCAGGATATCGAAGTACCGGGCGAATCCGTTATCGAAGGATTGGGAACCGAAAACGTACGACTCGGAAAACTCGGGGAAATCCTCCTCACGAATCATATCGACGTACTCAGTGTATATCGAACGAGCGTGCTCGGACGTCCGGCGTACAAGGACCATCTCTTGCTCGTACCAGCAGATTTTGGAACCAAACTCTATGCTTCGTATGGTCCGGATGCACAACAAGTATGTCGAAAAGAAGGTGACGTATTCAAAAAAATCCGAGAAGCTATTGACAAGATATCCCGAACGGCCGGCAGCATTTCCAAGGGAATGTCGGTATGGCAGACAAGCGATGTAAAAACCGAAACGGCTTACGAAGAATCCGTCCGTCAAAAACGGGACAAGGAGTATGCTCCGAAACTCAAAAAAACTGGACTATTTTTTAATATTTCCGATGCAGAAGCACGAAATCAAACGAACTACGACACACCTGACAAGGATAGCGGAGTATCGGGATTTCTACAAAATGTTTGACTCAAAACCGTTTCAACTTTTGAGAGAATCAAGAATTTCTATACCTTCGTACCAAAAGTATCCGATTCAAAAAATACAGAGGATTGGGTAGCACGATACCGTAATATTACATCACTTCAAACAAACGTAGAGAAAGAAGTTCTGGATAAATATGCTAAACTCTCCAGTCAAATTGGCGATGCTCAGCTTAGTAAAGATATCTATGAAGGAAAACTCGGTCTCATCTACATCGAACTCGAAGCCGGAACGAAATTTTTAGAGCCATACCGGAAAGTGGCAAAGAAAATCTGTCTGCAGGACCAAGGTCAAAATACTCCAGCGGCCGGATGTACGCCAGGCAAGTAATACTGGGAATTAGTACTCCCCCTGATATTCCCGATTCGTTGCAATATCGTAGAATTTTTGGAATTTCTTTTCGAATTTGAGGTCCGCTTGACCTACTGGACCGTTTCGGTTTTTTCGTATGAAAATATTCGTAACGCCTTTGTTTTCGGTAAATTCGTCGTAATAGTCCTCACGGTAGATCATCATTACCACGTCGGCATCCTGTTCTATGGAGCCGGATTCGCGGAGATCAGAGAGGATTGGTTCTTTGGTTGTTCGAGATTCCACCGCTCGTGATAGCTGTGAACCGATGACAATAGGAACTTGGAGTTCCCGGGCCAACGATTTGATACCTCGGGAAATATCCGAAATTTCCTGAACCCGGTTCATCGGGTTACCACCGGACATCAATTGGAGATAGTCGATGACTACGAGGTCAATACCGGATTCAATCTTGAGGCGTCGTGCTTTGGATTTGATTTCGAGCAGGTTTCCCATTGGAGAATCGTCGATATAGATGTTCGCTCGGGAAAGCTTTTCGAGCGCATCTCCCATTCGAGCGAATTCCTCGTCTTCGAGGAGTCCTTTTTGGAGCTTCCAGCTGTCGATACCCATCGAGGAACAAATGAGACGGTCTGTCAGCTGTTCCTTGCTCATTTCCAGCGAGAATACCGCGACGTTCTTGCCCTGTTCGGCTACGCATTGGGCGATATTAAGCATGAGGGCCGTCTTACCCATGGATGGCCGAGCAGCGACAATAATCATGTCTCCGGGTTTGAATCCCCCGATTTTCCCATCGATGTTCTGAAAACCGGAATTTACCACTCCCGCATTGGCATGTTCGGGATTGGCATGTATTTCTGCAAACTCCTCATATCGCAGATTGATGATATCCTTGATATGAATCAGTTTGTTCTGAATGAACGTCTGGGTTACCGAAAACAATGCCTGTTCTGACTTTTCCAGAAGTTTTTTGATTTCGGATTCCTCGTCATATCCGTACAGTAAAATTTCATTTCCTGCCTTGATAAGGCGGCGAAGTACGGACTTGGTTTTGATGATTTGTCCGTATTGAAAAATGTTAGCGCTCGTGAAAATCGAATTCGTCAGACCAATCAGGTATTGATTCCCGCCGACTTCCTCAAGTTTTTTGCGATCGTCGAGCATTTCTCGGACGGTCAAAATATCAATCGGTCGGTTCTTGAGAAATAATTCTAGCATTACCGCGTATACACTCGCATTTTTCCCATCGTAAAAATCCTCGGCCATTATCAGCGAGGAGACTTGCAGAATTCCGTCTTTGTCCAATAGGATAGAGCCGAGCACACCTTGCTCTGCTTCTATGGAATGCGGTGGGATTTTTGGAATCATAATTTATAAATGGGAAATCGAGATACGGCGGTAGAGAAAATATCGAAATCGGCAATTATTCAGCAGAAGGCTCGGAATTTTTCGAATCGTCAACGGCAAATTGTTTACCAAGTTCCAGTTCCAGTTCCAATTTTTCCTTCATTTCGCGAACTCTCGGATTGTAGGGGTCGAGATTTTTGAGTTTTGTGAGCGATTCCAATGCTTCTTGTTTTTGTCATCGTTCGATGAGGCTTACAGAAAGTACGGTCAGCATATCAGCGTTTCTTGGGTATGATTTGAGAAATAAGCGGGAATATTCTATAGCGTTATCGTGTCGTCCGAGCTCATGAGCGATATTTGCGAGCATTTCTGCAGCCTCGATATGGGAATCCGAAAGTTCCAGGAGTTTTTTGTAGATTTCGTAGGCGATTTCGTACTTTCCCTGAATAGAAAGAGAAAAACCAAGTTTCATGTAGATTTCCGGATCGGTATCATGCACCAAAATCAGGTCTTTGTAAATGAATTCCGCTTTGCGGTATTCATTATCGCGCTCATAAAGGGAAGCTAGGAGACAATTGAGTTCCTTATGCCACTTATCAATTGCGAGTCCTTCTATAATTTTGGATCTCGCGTCTGACAGTTCTCATCGAGCAATTTTGGTACGGACGACTTTCGCGAGTTCAGAAATCTCGGCACGACGTTCGGGCGTTAGAATATTGGGGATGGATTCATCTATCGCTTTAAATTCCGGTTCTACCGTCAGTTCTACCATATCAGTAGTAACTTTTGTAGCTAATGTGGGAATATCAGTCGCAATGACTCTGGATTTAGGAAACAAGAGATTGGCAAAATTCCTGAGTCGGGTACCGATTTCGTAGGTACCGTAAACTCATATAAAACAGAGGCAGAACCATATTACATACAGTTCATACCGAACGAAAGCCGGTGAAAGGAAAAAATCCATGGGCCTCACTATAACGAACTCCATGATTTTTTCAATTTTCGTGTGGAATTCTTTGACTTATATTTTGTGATATGGCTAAATGGTGTCAATGAACGGAACGAGCGTTGTAGGCTACATTGCCTTACTTATGATTTGTGGCTCTATACTCGGTGGAGAAGACCGGGTGAATTTGTGAGGTATGCGTGCGGACGCAATGAGCGCCAGCAGCTTTGCGCATACGTATGCCCGAGATCCAGTCACAGTTGCGGTAGTCAACCGTGGGCCAGAAGGTTCAAAATATATTCGGTTATTCATTGATGGAATTCCATACGAAGGCACCATCTATGCGAACAGTACAGATATGATGTCCAAGCAAAAGTAAAAAAACGAAAAGAATATTCGTTTTTTTTGAAGGATTGGAAAGAAATTATGCAATTCGGTTCTGCTCGATTTCCCGGGCAATTTTTTGCACCATTTGTACGTCCGACCATGGCTCCGCTCCAGAATTCCGAACGATGACTTCTTCTGCTCCTTTTCCAGCAATGAGGATAATGTCATTTTCCTGAGCCATGAGAAGTGCCGTTCGAATAGCATCTTCCCGATGGAAAATTATCCAGAAATCCACGCCTTCTTTTCGGGGAATCCCTCGCGAAACTTCGGTCATGATACGGAATTGATCCTCATTATAATTGTCGTCTTCCGTCAATAGAATGATATCACTTAATTTATGGACGATAGCTCACATTTTTGACCTTTTGTTGCGATCACGATCGCCAGTAGCTCCAAAAATCGTGATAATTCTCGCATTTTTTTTGAGTTCTCGAAGTGTGGTAAGTACCTGTTTGAGAGATTCTTCCGTATGGGCATAATCTACATAGATAAGTCCTGGCATTGGTGTTGGAACTAATTGCATACGGCCTTCTACTCCAGCAATGGCTTCTACGGATCGCTGGATGTCCTGGATGTCTATTTTTTGGGAATGGAGAACACCGATGGCTGCAATAATATTGCTAACATTGAACTGTCCAAGAAGCTGGGTATGGATTTTGTAAGTATGCGCCGGCATTTTTACTTGGAACGTCATACCCATATCGGTAGGTTGGATATCGAGTGCTCTGATTTGTGCACTAGCGGAATGTCCAAAGGTGATGAGCGAATCGACGGTTGATTTGAGAAACATATCAGAATATGGATCGTCGATATTTACCACTCCGACCTTCCGGACTCACTTTTTGCGTCGAGCATAGGATAATCCAGTAAACAGTCGAAGCTTGGTTTCCGCATACTTTTCCATGGTTCCATGCAAATCCAGATGGTCTTGGGAGAGGTTGGTAAATACGGCCACATCAAAATCTATTCCGTAAATCCGGTAATAGTAAAGTGCATGACTGGAAACCTCAATGACTGCATATTCCGCTCCGGCCGTTCTCGCTTCCGAAAGGAATTTATTGAGGACGAATGGGTCCGGACTCGTCATTTTGTGGATATTTTTGGTCCAAACCCCATTCATCGCCAAATTGACGGTCGAAAACATACAAACCTTTTTGCCAGCAGCTTCGAGTCCGTGCGCAATGATATTGCTGGTGGTAGATTTTCCCTTGGTCCCGGTGACACCGATAACAATCATATCCTTCGCTGGATTGCGGTAGTAAAAATTGGCAGCTACTCCGCGGAGATAGTGGTAAAAAACACGGATGGAACTATCGAGTCCGATAGTATTTTTGAGAAATTGAAGCATACAAAATTGATTTTAACGAAATGCTGATAAAATCAAAGTATGAAACTTACAATTCAAACGGGAGAAACAAATAATATTCTCCGAGCCATCTCTACCGAGGTGACCCAAGCTCAACTCAATGAGGTTTTACCGACCGGGAAAGAAATGTTAAAATGGCTCAAATCCAAACACAACGGAGCCGGTTTGGCTGCGCCTCAAGTGGGAATGAATAAGCGTATGATCGTAGTTAATATGTATGAAGAAGAAGATGGTGAACTTCATGTTCATAAAACTTTGCTCATGATTAACCCGGTTATCCTATGGAAATCAGAAGCCTGTTCGCTCGATGAGGAAGGATGTTTTAGTTGTCCCGAACAATATGGGAATGTTCTCCGGAACGACCAAATTCGATTGGAATTTCGAAACGAACAGTTTTTGCTGAAAAAACTAGATTTGAACGGTTTCAATGCACGGGTCGTGCAACATGAAATTGATCACCTGGATGGAATACTGTTTTTGGACAAGGTACAGGGGGAAATTATCATAGAGAAATAGGGGATTGATTTGAAGGTTATGATTTTCCAGAGTCCTAAAAAACTTCCGAACAAATCAGAACGGAAGTTTTTCATACATTGACTATGATTTAAATTACGTTAAATTATAAAAATAAATAGTTAATCATATCTATATGTCTCTATCTTCGTACCTACCTTCGGAAAAACAATTCGATGAATTGTACGGCGAGGGCGTAATGAAAAAATTAAGAATTATTGGAGATATTGATACGGAAATGAAAAGCATGCTGGATGATTATCTCAGTAATGAGTCAGCAGCAATGAGATGGAATCCTAATATACCTCCCAAGAGGATCGAGGAATTCAATGCTGTTTGCGCAATACTCCAAACGAACACTCTAGAAAAAATATGCGAAATACTCGATGGACATATGTCGGTACTCAAATTTGGAACCGAACGGAATCGGGAATATATCCTGAAAAAATTCGAAATCTGGATGGGTGAATAAATACAACGATGCTAAAAAAATCCCGAAACTCCTTTGTAAAATCAAAGAATATTCGGGATTTTTTTAAAGTCTTTATTTCACTTCCATCACTTTTCCTACCGTCTGTCAGAACACTTCTGGAGTATTGAACTCGGAGATTCTCGTGGACGGTATCATGAATGAGCCGGAATGGGTGAATCTCAGAGCATATGAGCCAGTGTATTCGCCAGCTTCCAATACTTGAGCGTAACCGAAATACCGATCATCCATAAGGTCTTCCCGATCAAAGAACGTATCGGAAGTCACGGTTTTCGTTTCCGTTGCCAACCGAGTATTCACGAGCTCGGAGCCTGCTGGAATAAAGGATTCGAATGCTACTTTATCACGGGCTTCACTGAGAATAACTCGATATTCCACACGGACGAGTTGCCCGACTTTCGCACCGGCTATAGGTTTTACGTATTCTCGGACTTCTTTTGGATATTTGAGTTCAGAGTATCGGATTTTTCCTTGTCCGTATTTTGCAAATTCTGCAAATTTTGCCTTTTCGATGTTCTGGTATTCGAGGTAATCGTAGAATGTAGTTTCCACGAAGAATCCTTCGTCGCGCGACAGAATTTTATCAGCAGAAACCGGGTATTTGAGAGTGAGGTCGTAGTAGAGTCGTCCAATGCCATTGAGCTGGACGTTTGCTGCCTCATGATCGGTGAGATATTTGATATCGAACTTGTCCGACGTGGTTTTGAGGAGATTTTTGCTGTCGAAACTCTGATTATAGACTTCCTTTCCGGCTAGGGTAACCCGTGCCTGGAAATTGGCATTCGTCAGAGAAGCGTCGCTTGCGGTCCTATCGGCAAAAGCACGGAGTACTAGAGCAGTTTCCTGGGTAGAACCGTAACTGCCATCGGCTTTTTTGGCCCGTGAAAGGAACCGGCTCATATTATCAAGAATCTGGGCATTCGGACCGGAATCCTCTCCGAGAAGGGCGAGTGCGCGAACGAATTTTGCCGTGGCTTCGGTACGTGAAGACCCGACTTCCGGAGCGATGTACGCCCCCCGTGGATCATAGACGAGATTGGCTTGGAGAACGGTATCGATGGTAGATTTCGCCGAAGTTTTGAGTCCGGTTTTTTCGATATCGGAAACCCCCTTGATAGCGATGAGCTGCGATATGAGTTGCAAGGTATCCAGTTTGTTCGCAAGGCTTTCGTTTGGATTACCAAGGGCTTTGTACGCTTTGAGCGCATCGGTTCCATCAGTGCTCCATCGGGCAACGGCAGTAACGGCTTTTATTTTTTCGCTCATGGAATACTGACATTCCGCTTCCGTTCCCCGGCATCCTTCCCGTACTCCTTTTTCCAATCGGAGTTTGAGGTAATCTACGGCATCTTTGGCCATGGACTGATCCACGGGCACTCCGAGCGCCTGGATATCCGCGAGAATGTTGACGGCATAAGCGGTCAGCTCAAACTCCGCGTAATCTACGTTGGAAGTCCAATATCCGAATCCTCCGCTATAGAGGCGGTATCCCATCAGACGTACTACATAATCGCTCATCATATCATAAATTGTCCGGTCTTCCCATTGTCCGGCCGAATAATTGTAGTATTTGATTTTTTCCGTCTTGAGGTCGTAGGGCGATTTGAGCGCATCGTGGATATTTTTGACCGCGATATGAGGAATGACTGCAGAGGTTATCTGTTCGAGGCATCCATACGGATATTGCAACAGATTTTTCAATCCGGAAAGCACGTTTCCGAGGAGTGAAGGCGATGCTGAGAACGTAAGTATTCCACCGTCGCGAACTCCCGTGAGATTGAGGTTATCGTCGACGCTAACTCCGGTCGAACTGCCGATATAGGCCGTGGTTTCGTACGATTCCCCGCGGGAAATCAACAGCGTTTTTTGGATTCCGTCTTCGGATCCGTCGGCGGCTTTGGCGGTTACGCCGAGTTCTACCGGTCCCATGTCGAGAGCGCTATCCAAAACACCTTGCACCATGAATTTTACCGGAACGGATTTGCCGTCGTCCAGAGCGATTTCCTGTTTGCTCGGAGAAACGTTCGCGCCTTTCGCTTGCATTTCGACAGTAAACGTCTGTCGTTTTCCGGTACGGTTGAATACGACCGGAGCGAATTCCGTTTTGTCTCCGGTTCGGAGGAACCTTGGGAAATTCTCCTGAATCATAACCTTCTGTTCGGTAGTAATGGAAGTTCGTCCCGCTCCGACCTGAGTGGTATCGGTAGCGATAATCGCTTCGATTTTCCAGGTCGTGAGATTGTCGGGAAGTTTTCCGGTATCGATGACCGCTTTTCCCTTGGCATCGGTATAAAAATCTCCGGTCCAGAAGGCGGTATCCTTGAATATTCCCCGCTTTTTCTTGGTATCGCCGCCCTTGTTCCCTTCTCCGGCTCCGCCCTTTTCCCCATTGGACGTATTCTTGACCTCGAGTTTTTCGACGAGGTTCATGAGCGATACGGAAACCGAGGTACCGAGGTACCGTTTCATGTCGTAAAAGAACGCGAACGGATTTTTCTCCGGATTCCCGAGTAGCGCGAGAACGGATTCGTCGACAACCGAGAGAGCTCCAACGGCACCGGTTACGGGTTTTCCTTCGGCATCTTTCACGAACACGTTTACTTTAAGCGTTTCTCCCGGCAGGTATTTCGGTTTTTCCGCGGTGACTTCCACGGTAAGTTTTTTGGAATCCGGTAGCACGCGTATCTGGGAAAGCGCGCGTTTGAAAACCGGCAATCCCGAGGAGTCATTCCGACCGATAAGATAGGCTCGGATATAGACATTCGGGATGTACGTTTTGAGAACTGGGATTTCGATTTTCTGGCCGTATCCGGTAATGTCTACTACCTTGGTATCCAAAATGGTGTTGTCTTTTTCTACGGAATAGAAAATTTTACCGCTGAAAATGGGCGATTTGAGGGTGAAAACTGCGGTTTCTCCGGGTTGCATCATGGTTTTTTCAGCAGTAAGGTCAGTGACCGTATTATTCCCGGAATTCCACATAGAATATGATTCCGTCGCGACGTAGCTATAGGAATCCGAAACGTAAGCGATTCCGTTTTTTCCAGTGTAACTTGCTCGTACTACGTATTCTCCGCCCAGTATCGGTGTCAGGTCAATTTTGAATTTCCCGTCGGCGGAACTCGTGACCGTTTCGGTAGCTTCCAAGGTTTTCTTTTGTTCATATTCATCATAGTATACCCCATCGACCCCGAGTTTTTTGACCATGTTCCATTGGAGTTGGATGAGCTCCAATTTTACTTTGGCACTGCGAACGTTGGAGTCCACGTCGAGCGTGACTCCGGTAACTGGGATTTTTGATCCCTTGTCGACCCAGTACGGTGAATTCACTCCGACGTATCCGTCGGTAACGTGGACGATATGGGAATCGCTACCGGCAATGACTTTGCCAGTATTTGGATCTGTAACTTCTGCTACGAACGTCACGAGTCGTTCTTTCTTGGCATTAGGAGTCCCAATAATAGTGATTCCAGCTTCTTCTTCTGGTTTGGGGAGTTCTGCGGTATATTTGATCGTATGAGTTCCAGAACTGTCGAGATAGTTTTGAAAACTTCCAAGATATTCGTCATGATTGGAACAATTTCCCCAGTATCGGCATTCCATGAAACTGGAATCAGTACCGAAACGGAATTCCGAATAGTCTTTCGGATCGAAATAGTAGTTCTGCGCGAGAATATTCCAGTTAACCGCGGCATTCGCGACATTGCCACCAAAGTAATATGTCGCTTTGGCCATCACGTCTACCATATCGCCCTCATATAAGTGGCGCTGTCCTCCGGTGACTTCCGTTTTGAATACGGGCTTGCTGTATTGCTCGACGTAGAAATTTCCGTCGTTGACGACGTAATATCAATTACCGCTCGTATCTTTAGCATTATAGGCCATAATCTCGAATGAGTACCGTCCAGTATTCATTTCGGTCGTCAGTTCAAAGCTACTCTCGAAATTCGAATGAACATCGACGTTCAGCGCGAATTCCTTGAAGAGTTCGTTTTGGTTATTGAGAATTCTAATTTTTACTTTTTTCGCCGAAGATTTAACGTATCCCGTCGCGGCGAAACTCCGGAGGATACCTTGAAAATTCACGGTGTCTCCTGCTCGATAGATCGGTCGGTCGGTATGGAGATACACGTAATCCCGGTCGGAACTGTCCGATCCGCCGTACTGCCCGAAATCGTAATTGGAAGTCGCATCCGTATATCCGCTGATTACCCCGTAATAGGTATCGTTTTTCGCAACGATTACACTACTGCATCCATTTGAATCATTGGATTCGTAGTAACTTTTCGCTTCGTTGAATTTGAGATTTTTTACCCAATCGGTGTTGCATCCAGGAGTATTGCCATACGATTCAAATCCAAGGTCTTTCGGGAGATTTTTTCCATCAAAATCAGTAGCGAACATAATGGATTTCCCATCCGATTGTTCCATCATGAGCGACAGGTTCGTACGAAGGTATACCACCTGGAAATCCCGTTGTTGTGGCCATTCGTGCTTCCAATCGGAATCGGCGCTTCCCCGGACCAATAGGATATTCCCAGTCAAAGTTCCGTCAAAAACGTCCGCAGCGAGATCTATTTTTTGGGTCGTGAGATTCCATTTCCCATTTCTCAGCGGAATTTTTTTGTTCGTTGTTTTTTCACATTTTGGCGTATAGGTATTGCTGTATTGGCCATTGCTGAGATATGAGGCATAACTTTCCGGCGACATGGAACATACTTGGAGATTCATGCTGTCGAGATTGATCGACTGGATTGGCAAAACTATCGGAGCATCAAGTGGAATCACCTGTTGGGATTTATCCGGCATGAAATACAAATATTCATCTTTTTTTTGCAGTGCTGGGGAAAGCAATCCTTTTTTGGTATATGGGGTTTTAAGATTACTTCCGTACACGTCTCGGAGATCGGAATCAAACGCGAAATCGTACTTCGTTTTTCCGTTGAGCCGTACTTCGGCCAAACTCGCTACCTGACCAGCACGGTCTTCACAAGTTTTGGTATAGGAATTTTTCTTGTAATCGTAATTCTCAGGATTGTAGTCGATATTCCGCAATTTCGCTTGGGGATCCATCGTGACTCCACTACCAGAATAGTTGATATTAGCTGAAGCATAGATACACATTTCAGTAGCCTTTTTGAGTACGACGTCAAAAATTTCAAACGGTTTTGAGGTAGTGTATGTCATTTTTACCGGCTCGGACAGCGATGGAGTCAAGCTGGTAGCAAATATGAGTTGGAATTCTGTGAAAAAAGGCAAAACCCCTTCGACTTGGCAATCGATTTCTTGGAGGTTCGGCTTCATGACCATTTTGAGACTATCTACGGACTCTGGCGCCAATATTTGGGGTTGACTGAGTCGGCAAGCGTACTCTTTGGCATTCTTGACTTCCTGGAGCTTTATCGAACCTACTGCATTGGTTCCAAGTGCCGCGAGATCGATTGGCTCATCGAGGAATATTTCCAGGTACGGTTTGCTCGGAGGTGCGTAGTATTCGTATGAAATATCGCGTTTCTCAAGCAAAGCGCCCGTCGATGACCACTCAGTTCGGGAAAAATTCACCCGGGAAACGAACGAATTAGATTTCGCATTGAAATTAATAGCGTCTTTCAGGGGAATATTACCTGGTTTTGGCATCAATCCTGCAGGGATTGAAATGGAAAAATTTGTCGAGAACGGCAAAGCTCATTTTTCACCGGTCACGGTGAAGGAATTGGAAACCGTAGCTCCGGAAGCAGTAGGAAGTATATGAAATGGTACTCAAGTACCCTGGTCATTTTTGAGAACGAGTGCTTTGGAAAGGGACTCTAAATCTACCGGTGCAGTAAATACGAGGGGAATTCCGTTTTTTGGAGAAAATCTTTGGACTCCAGATTCGTCGAATGAACCAGTGAGCAATCGGAGCGGGGTGGTACTAAAAGAACCGGAAAACGCTGTTTCGAGGGGAAACAAAAATTCGGAATCGAGTTCGATTTTTGCCTGGTAGTGAGTCGCGGCATCAAGGTTTCCCTCCAATCGGTATTCCAAAATATTTCCAGATGGCCAAGTACATCGGCCCTTGACAGCAGGTTCGAACGTTACGGGACACGGGAGTTTATCGCGCTGTTCCAAAGAACCAAGCGGGACTACTGGGATATTGAAAATGAATAAGGGATTCTTGGAGAGTGAATCCGTTTCTTTGTCAGGAATCATCTTATTGACCGTTACTCCACCGATAGCCTCGATTTCGTAGGAAATCTCGGACTCAAGTTTCTTGCCTTTGACCGAAGCAATGTCGGTCGTGAATTGGAGGAGGTACGTTGTCCCAATTGCCAGTTTGGCACTGAGTGCGTAACTGACGGTACGGGGATTTTTGAGAGTTGCGGCACCCGTTACGAACGGGAAAATCCTCACGCTATTTGCATTGATAGTATTCGGATCGAGATCCTCAGAAAACGTGATATCGATAGAAGGCACATTGTACGGGATCTTTTTGTTCTCGAGCGAGAAATTGCCGGCGACCACCGTGGGTGCTAAATTCATTAGTTTCGCTATGAACGCAGGGGTGATGTTCGCGAAATTAGGATTCTGATATACATAGGTTCATCCAGCAATCACCAATACTGTCACCATGAATGCAATGAATTTTTTCATACCGAATTTTTTGAGGAAAGACGGGATTTTCGATGAAGTTGCTGAAAGATTGAGAGTTGGATTCGATACTGCGGGCGGAACCGAAATTAAAGGGGGAATTTCTTTTCCGATACTTCCTGTTTCTCGATTGGTTGAGGAATTTGGAAGAACGGATACAATAGGAGAATGTACTGGTTGTAAATTCTCATTTTTTTTATGGTTTTTTTTAGACATATCCGGTAAGTAAAATGTTATTTTTAATGATATCCGTATCGGCAAAAATGCAATGGGAACATTTCTGGTTTACATAATTCGCAAAATCCTCTACACTAGAGTGACTTTAATTATTTTTCCATGTTCCAAAGTATCTCAAAAATCTTTGTCGATGTTGGTAAGGGAAACTTCGATTTCCCCGCTATCATATCTTTGTCACTTTTTGTGCTTATTGTTTTTGGACTTATATTCCTCATTATTCGAGAATGGGTATGCTGGTATACCAAAATCAACGAACGCATTCTCTTGCAGGAACGTACAAACGAGCTCCTAGAAGCGGTATTAGATAAAATGAACGGGAAAAATATTCCACGGGAAGAAGTTGCTATTCAGCGATCGAATGGAAAAAATTCCATAAAAAAAGAGTCTGATGCCGAAATACCTGAAACGGTAGTCATGGACCGGGGGAACAAAATTATTACGATAAATTTATAAGAATATCATTTAATCCTACACTCTTCATTTAACTTTTTTTAGAAAATTCCCGAGCATTCCCTTCAAAAAAACCTGTCAGTTCAATATTAACCTGACAGGTTTTTTTATTAATGGATTTTACAGTGTAAGATACTGCACAGGAAAATCTTACCGATTGACAGAATGCCCCAAAATTTTTAGAACGCATTCCGACCGATCTCAGATTTGTTTCATGAGTAAATCATATTCCTCTTTTGGTAGACAATCTTTTTTCAGAAGGACATTCTTCCAATCAAGATGGTTTATCTTGATTATTTCTTCAATAATACAAGTATTCTGGTCTGATTCTTCACTTGGCATTATAATGGTTGACATTATTATTTTAATTATTCATATAAAAAATAATATATTTTTACCGCAAATCAATTTTTTAGTAAAATTCCCTATTTCTCAGATTCTGTTGCTTTCTTTTCGAAATATCCATCGAGCAAACTACACAATATTTTCATTGGTTCTTTTCAGAATTTTTTTTTGAATTCCCCTTGGTTCTGCTGGGCTCTCACGAACCGTGGCAACTTGGCCCACTCGGTCAAGAAATCCCCAGAATCAGAGTTTTCCAATGCCAGTGTCCCACACCAAGCTCGAAGTTTTGGTTCGTTTACAAATGTCATAGAATATACTTGCGCGATATTCCACCAATCGAACAACCGAGCATCATCGGGATTTCTGATAATATGCTCGGAGAGAAAATTCAAGAACGGATTAAGGATATTGAACCAGAAATGCCCATCGCCAAAACTATTCATATTGGTGATCCGGGTAGAAGATGGATTTCCAATATGCAGTTTGAGACGGCGAATTTCCTCGAGAATCAGGGTTTGTTCCGGAGAATTTTCGACTCGCGTTACCGGTTCGGAAATAGCTTCCAATGAGGGAGAATCAGTATCGAATACAAATGGTGAAGTATTCGTACACATAAGGGTATTAATCGCGAAAATTTTACTACGTATGGAATCCCGAAGCTTTTTTGTTTCTGGGCAATCTGTATCGGTAGATTCTGTATGTTTCATATGATTTTCCAATTCTCCTTCTTGAATTTTTTTCGGATCAAACAGTACCGTCTCGATCCGCGCGGAAATACGTTCTAATTTCTTCAGTGCTTCCCGGTTTTTCGGAACTTCGATTGTAGTTTGAATAATTGGTTCGATAACTTTAACGGAGATTAATGGAGGGGGAATCTCAGAAATCGATTTTTGACTCGATTTTGCTGCAAGATTTATATCTGCTTTGAATTGCTTTTTGAGGGCGTCAAATGCGATAGTATACTTTTGAATCACGTTCGAAAAATATACATCGAGTGCAGATTGAATTATTCGGTCGCCGGTTTTGCCGGTTTGACATATTTGCTTCACAACTATCTCTGAGATATAGGACTCTTCTTCAATCAGCCGAATTGTTTCTGTGTGTGCTTTAGGGAATGTATCTAATATCACGGTTAATGCTTCGATTTCGAAGGTTCGAGAATGAATGAATTCAATTATGGAATCCGCTAATTTTCTCTTTTCGATTTCTACGTTTTCGAGAATATGAGCTGGTAGGGGATGTTTCGATCCGGGAATGTATTTCTGTATATGAGATACAATATTCTGGAGTGTTATGAGCAAAGTGGGGATTTTTGTCTTGACGACATTGGAATGGTGTCGGGACACGATATCTTCAATCAATTGGGCCTTGCCGAAATCATCTTGAATCATTGCTTCAAATTTGTCACGAATTGGTTTTGGGATTTTAGATTCCACCTCGTCTACATTTTGGAAAATATCATCTTCATCAACGATTTTGAAATGAAATCTATTAACATTTTTTTTACGTTCGAACGAATCCGACAACAAATTCGAAGTGTTATTCATGAAATTATTTGGAAAAGGCCTATGTATTAATCGTAAAAACCATTTTGTCAAACGGATACGTGATATCGAGTTACAATCAAAAGTATCGCCGTTCTTCGATTATCGAATCCCGAAATTAGATTTTGAAAGCGCTGCCAATTCTGCTACAATTTTGCCGTTTTTACGGAAATTTTTCAATGAATCCGTATTTCGATAGAAAACACACTATCCACTTATCCGCTTTTCGTATGAAGATCCAAAATACCACCCCGAAAATCCGACTAGGATTTGGGATAATCGGGATTCTGACACTAGCATTTGCGGGCGGTGTCCAGGCGAATTGGGAGAAAAACTATTTTGCCGACTCGTTCGATCAAGCCTACAATGCTCCAAATTTCATGAGCAGCACGAATGCCGGATACGGAAAATTCGCTTCGGTTGGAGGATTGGCATTTTCGGCCGACGGCAAAAGTTTTGCCTTTTCCACATCCGACGAACGACTCAAATTTTCCTTGTTCAGGGATGGAAAAAATATCGGAGAAGGTACCTCACCTACCTATTCTCCCGACGGAAAAAGCTTTGCCTATGTCATGAAAAAAAATGGAAAAAACCTGGTTGTGAGAGACGGGAAAGAAATTGCAGAATGAACCACTCCAAGATATACTTCCGACGGAAAAAGCTTCGCGTATATCATCGTCCGGAATAATAAGAATATCGTCATTAAAGATGGAAAGGAACTCGGGAAACCCTGGGAATTCGGCATCTGAGCCAATTATGCGATTTCCCCTGATCTCAAAAGCATCGCCTATGTCGTAAAAAAACACGGCAAAAACATTGTCATACGGGACGGCAAAGAACTCGGAAAGTGAGACTTTCCCCAATTTTCCGCCGACGGAAAAAGTTTCATCTACATCGTCACGAAAAATGGCAAAAGCACCGTGGTACGAGATGGCAAAGAACTCGGGAAACCCTGGGAATTTCCCGAATGAGCAAACTATGCGATTTCCTCCGATTTCAAAAGCATCGCCTATGCTAGTGCCTCGAAACGTTCCGTCATGGTCGACGGCGTCGAATCAATAGATTTTTCCGGCAACCTGTACGTCGGCTGACCGATGGCATTTTCCCCGGACGGAAAAAAACTCGCCTATACAGTGACCGATTCCTATATCGCCTACCCGATAATTTTGCCGTCGGTGGACCAATTGAAAAAACTTTCCGATATCAACGGATCGTTCGCGAAAAACGAGATTCTGGAACTGGTCGACCGGTGAGCGGTCAACGGTTTTTCGGACGGGACGTTCCGGCCGGATACGAACGCGACCCGGGCGGAATTTTTGTCTATCGTCATGCGGACTCTGGGAGAAATCTCGGACGAAGGGCTGAACGCCGGGTTTTCGGATATTCCCGAAAACACTTTTTGGGTAAAAAAATATCTCCCAAAAGCAAAATCCATGGGGATTATACATGGACAGCTGGTCGACGGGAAATTGTTGTTTCGACCGAACGACCTCATTACCCGGACCGAGGCGGTCTCCATAGTGCTCAATGCCATGGGAATCCCGGTATCCGGAACGGGCTCAATGGAATTCTCGGATATTACCAAAGACGGGGCATGGATAAACAAATATCTCAAAAAAGCGAAAGATTTGGGGATTATCAACGGGCAAATCATCGATGCAAAACTGTCTTTCCGCCCGGATGATCCGATAACCCGGGCTGAGGCTTGCAAAATTAATCAATCACCCCGCAGCAAGCTGACGGGGTATGACCTAGATCCTACAATCC
>JAVHRB010000051.1:0-11196 GCA_036171455.1 Patescibacteria group bacterium | reverse complement strand
AAGAAGCCTTCCAGAAGGAGTGAGAAAGTTGCATTTTAGTTTAGAATCCAAGTTTTAAAGGTTTTCTTAACCTAACCACAATATAATACTACAAATTACCCCATCAATATGAGATATTCCGAAGTAAAAAAACTCCTAGGAACGGAGATAGAGATAACCGTTATCTCCGAAGATCCCCTAACCACCAATCGTATTGCCTGTGTTTTTGATTTTTTTGTTTCTATTGAAGCAGAATTTTCCCGATTCCGCAGTGATTCAGCTCTGAGTCTGCTCAATCTTCATAAGAAAGCGACCGTTTCAAAACGTTTTTTGGAACTCATGGAAGTTTCCAAAAATATGCACCAGCTGACAAATGGTTTTTTTAATCCGCTTGTTTCCGTAGCTCAGATCGGTTACAGTAATTCCTTCGAAGAAGGAAATTTTGTACCGGTCAGCGGATCCGTAAACCTCGATTTCAATGCGATAAAAATTAAAGGGGACGAAATAACGCTCGAATCTGGACAATCGTTAGACTTTGGAGGCATCGCCAAAGGTTGGGCAGTTGATCGAGCGAGTGACATGCTTCGAATGTTCTGATATGACGATTTTTTCGTAAATGCCGGAGGAGATATTTATGCAAGCGGTACGAACGGAGGTCTGGAAAAAGGATGGATTATTGGTATTGAAAATCCTTTTACACAAGAAATTATCACTTCTCTCGTATTGCGAGATTCAGCAATTGCCACCTCTGGAAGCTATAAGCGGAACTGGGAAATCGGACATAAAAAACAGCACCATCTCATCAATCCCAAAACTTCGGGAAATGAAAATTCGATTATTAGCGTAACACTCATATCTCCTACCTGTGCCGGTTGTGACGGTTTTACCAAGAGCGTATTCAATGCGCCGGTATCGGAATGACTTCAGATGATAGAACGGAACGGCATGGAAGGTTTCATTTTTACTTCTTCGAAGGAATTATTATATACCCGAGGTCTTCGTGAAAAATATGATCTCGAATTTCCATAAACCTTCATTTATTAAGTTTTATTTAGGGTATATTCATAAAATCCTATTTATTACTATTAGTTAACTTAACTTTTATATGAAAATATCTATACGTATCGTAGTGATTGGGAGTATTTTTATGCTCTGGGGCGCTTCATTTTTTTGAATTATTTCCCTTAAAGAAAAAGAAGTAGCTGGGAATTTTTGGAATATTAAACCGTTGGTCTCCGTAGCATATGCCGATGATGATGAAAATGAACGTGAAAATGAACGTGATGATGAAAATGAACGTGATGATGAAAATGAAAATTGGTATAGTCCAACTCCAACTCCAGTTCCAAGTCCAAGTCCAACTCCAACTCCAGTTCCAAGTCCAAGTCCAGCTCCAGTAACACCAACACCAACTCCTGCTCCTGCTCCAGTAACACCAACACCAACACCAACTCCGGTATGTACTACAGTATATGATACTATTACCAGTCCTTCTGGAACGAATAGTCAAGTTCCAAGACAAGTATGTACAACACCCATTATACCAACTCCAGCTCCTGCTCCAACACCAACTCCTGCTCCTGCTCCAGTAACACCAACACCAACACCAACTCCGGTAACTCCAGCCCCAGCTCCAACTCCAGTAACACCGACTCCGGTAACTCCAGTAACACCGACTCCGGTAACTCCAGTAACACCGACTCCGACACCAAATCAATATAGAGATGGAGTATTTACGGGAATTGGGAAATACCATTACACTGGTGGATCTGTTGATTATACTATCTCACTCACCATAAATTCTGGAAAAATTTCTCAGGCATCATTCATCAATTTTGTACCTTCAGGAAACGGGAAATTCACACGAAACCAAGGGGATATTATTTTATTGAAACTTATCAATACGAATATCACTCAGGTAGATACTGTTACTGGTGCCACAGGTACTTCTCAGGCAATACAAGATGCTATTAACGATGCTTTGTCAAAGGCACGAAATACCGTCGTTCCTATGATAAACTCTATAGTTACGTCAACGACTCCAACTCCAACTCCTATCGTTGTATCAACGACTCCTGTCCTAGGGGTTACACCTCTCCTTTCAGATATTTCAACGGGGGTAACTCGAGTACCAACTTCCACTCCAGACGTTTTACCACCACCTCCAGTAACAAACGTTCCCGTAGAATTCGTCGTACCGAACGGGAAAACTTACATCATTCACAAATTATATAGCGGTGCATATATATTCGAAAGACCAGACGGAACTTTTTCTTCAAAAAAATTCAATAGTTACGAAGCTCTACTCTTATTGTTGGTAGAGAATAACCCGGATATCAAGGAATTGGGCAACTATACCGCTCCAAATGGAAAAACCTATGGTATCATCGATAACAAATCCACGGATTCCTATATGTTTCGTCGACCGAATGGTACCCTATCTACCGCATATTTCCCAACGAAAGAATCCTTGGTAGCTTTCATTGATAAAAATAACAAATACGTGCCTCCTGTCGTAGCAAGAGTACGACAGAGAGTTGCTTCTACTATAGTAAAAGCAACCAAGGTTCCCACTACAAATTCTTCTGTCGTCAAAACGGTGCCAGTTCCATCCTACAATCAAACCCCCGTCGATAATTCTATTGCGATCCAACAAGAAAAAGCACGAGCACAAGCAGCAGCTGTAGCTCAAGCAAAAGCTCAAGCCGCGGCAAAAACCCCCGTGCAGGCTCCCTACGTCCCCAAAGTTGATACCACCTCCAAAGCAAGTTAATTCCAATAATGCAAATTTCTTAATTTGCTATAGTATACCCCTATGAGTACTTCACTTCGATACCTCCTTGCCCTAGTTCCCTGAATCATTCTTTTCATAGTGTTCTACTCCATGAACCTCGGGAGTGCCAATTTACTCCTACGAGATTTCGGCAGAGTTTCATTTCTCTATCTTGCCTTGGCAATGATAATTACACCAATTATTTCCATTGCAAAAAATAATGCATGAGCCCCATTTCGAAGAGTATTTGGCGTTTTCGCATTTCTACTCGCCATAGCACATGGAGCGGTATATTTTTATACGGAATATGTATATCAGAAAACCTTTTTCGTTCCAGCACATTTTTTAGAATTCGATGTTGCTTCTTGAACGGTGGCATTTTTGATAATAACACTTCTTGGTAGTACTTCGAATAATTTTTCAGTACGGATTCTCAAGGGGGTTTGGAAGAAAATACAAACGTTGGCATATCCACTTTTTCTCATAACTGCGCTTCATATCGCATTTGCATCACGTTTCGATACATATTATATGGGTATCATTGGTGTTGTAATCATTCTTAGAACATTGGCTTTTTTTCGTCAGGATCAATCCATAAAAGATCAAGTGAAACCTTCAAATACAATCGTCACCAAATATCTCTGCGTACCTTGCTGATATATCTATGATCAAAAAATTGGGGATCCTGACAGTGGTATTGCCCCAGGGACGCGCTTCGAAGATATTCCAGAAAATTGGGTATGTCCTGTTTGTGGAGTATCCAAAAAAGATTTCGTTCCTCTATCCGAAGATATGAGCAAAACAGAAGCAATATCTGCTCCAGTACGAAAAATTACGATGTTAAATTCTACAACCATGGAACTCGTACTCGAAACATCTGTACCTTTTACAGTAGTTCCATGACAGTATGCCAGAGTAGTACTTTCGGATGGGGATGGAACATTTGTGCGTTCATATTCCATTGTAAATGCCGATAATTCGAAACTGACTTTTTGTATCAAAATTTCTACGGGGAGATGAGGAAACGCATTAAAAAAATTGCAGGTTTGAGATACTTTGAAAATCGAAAATGTCTATGGTTCTTTTGTATTACAACCTACTCATTCCAAAAAAATATTTATCGCAACTGGAACGGGAATTGCTCCAATTATCAATATGATGTCGCATATTCCCGATATAGAAAAATTCCTCTTGTTTTGAGTCCAGGATTTTGAAAGTCTCTTTTACACCGATGTACTCAAAACCATTCCAAATTTGAAAATGGTAACGTATCTTTCCCGTGAAACGATCGAATGATTCCAAACCGGAAGAATTGACGTTTCAAAATACGATTTCCCAAAAGATAGCGAATTCTACATATGTGGAAATCCAAAAATGGTAGAAGCAAGCATTCAGGAACTCAAATCCAAAGGCTTTGAGCATATCTATTGCGAAAAATTCTAATATATGAAAAACCTTAATATATTTATATCAATACTACTCATTACTGGTCTGTGCTTTTGGTGAATGTCAATAATTTCCGAAGATAATCGGTATAGTTCCGTTCGAAAATATACAAAGCCAAAGCTAGATACCCTGCCTCCAGTTATTGAATTTTCAAATTATCAGAATGGACAAATCGTTTCTGCGAATACGATCGATGTCCAAGTAAAAGTGACAGACAATATAACGCCTTCAGAGCAAATTATTATCGAATGAGCTGGCGAAAGATTGCTCGATAGCCAATTCACCCCAATAGTCGTTACCGCCAAGGATGCTGCTGGAAATATCGGAAGCGCATATATCATTATAGAAAAAAGCAATGAAAGTCCTTCTGATTGAAGATAATCGAGAAATTAACAAAAACGTAAAACGGTATTTGGAACTGGATTCCTGGATAGTCGATTTTGCTTTTGATGGGCAAACTGGTCTGGATATGGCCTTACAAAATGATTATGATATCATTTTAGTCGATGGAAATCTCCCCGTTTTGGACGGATTTGAGGTATGTAAAAAAATCCATGCAGCAAAGAATATTCCCACGATTCTCATTACTGCGAGAGATGAGATTTCTCAAAGAATTGCCGGATTGGAATCTTGAGCAGATGACTATCTCGTAAAACCGTTCGATCTCAAAGAATTGGAAGCCCGAATGTTCGTTATCCTACGGAGAGCAAAAGGGAAAGTATTTCAAAAAATCGAATTTGGCGATATCGTTATAAATCTTCAGAAGAGAAATATCCAAAAAAATGGAAAAGAAGTTCATATGCCACTCAAAGAATTTCTTATTTTGGAGTATCTTATTACCCATGAAGGAGTAGCTGTTTCTCGTGCCGACATAATCGAATATATCTGGTGATGAGAAGCATTGTTCGAGAGTGACAAATTAGATGTATACATATCAAATATCCGAAAAAAACTTTCTCCGGATATTATTAGTACTATCAAGGGATTCGGATATATTTTCAATGTATCCTAAATAGCTCTATGCTTTTCCCAAATTATACCACCTCCGTGAGAACGGCGATTATATTTACACTTTTCACGAGTGTATCTCTCCTATTTTTTACCGTATTTCTCAACGTTTTTTACTGGTCAAATTGGATTTCTGATGAAAATAAGGATTCAGCTAAGGATATGCAAAAAATTGCAAATCCGATTTTTGATTCAGGTCCTAACAATCTTGGCTCCTTTGAAAGCAAATTAGAATATTTTGCTAAAAAAGTAATTGAAAAATGAGGTATTTTAACAACAAACAGTGGGGCGGTTTACGTTTCTTCTGAATGGAATTTCTCACCATTTCCTTTCCTTTGAATATATCAGAAAAACGATATTTGGTATATAGGATATACCCATATTATTCCCGGAGTCTGAGTTGTGGGTGTTCCGTACGATATAACAAAGCACATCCATGAACAAATTTCCCTGTTAAAGATTTCCGTAGCCCTCCTGCTTACATTTTTCTTGATCATCTCACTCGTTTCTTTTTCATTTGCCCGAGCTTCCCTATCTCCGATATCAAAAATAATATCATATATCCATTCATTCAGTACGAACAATACATTGCCAGATTTCCCCCTTTCCGGTCCAAAAAATGATGAATTCGTCATAGTTGCAGAAACGCTTTCTGATGCATTCAAAAAAATTCAGTCACAATCGGAAGTCCTTCGGCAGTTTAGTGCGGACGCAGCACATGAATTCAAAACCCCGTTGATGATTATACGATCGGAAATCGATCTCGCCATTAAAAGCGGCGAATATCAGAATGGAATGAATAACATACTCCATCAATTAAGTGCTCTTGATGCGATGATTAGTACACTTCTCGCTATTACCCGCATCGAAAAGGAGGAATTGAGATTTGAGAAGGTAAATATTTCAGAATTGGTGAAGAATATCGTTTTAAAAAATCAGGAGATATTCCCATCTTCTAAAATCAAAGTGGTAGTATCTATTAAAAAATCAATTTTTATTAAAACCCACAGTGCACTTTTGCAAATCGTTGTATCCAATCTGATACACAATGCTTTTTCTTATACAAAATCTTGAGAAATTCGTATTTCCCTTGATAAAAATGGATTTTCCGTTCAGGATACTGGGATAGGTATTTCTCCGGAAAATATCGATAAAATTTGGAACCGGCTTTTTCGGGAAAACCCCTATGGATCCGAAATCCAAGGGCATTGACTTGGGTTATATCTCGTAAAAACCATCATACAAAAACTTGGATACGATATCCAAGTCGAAAGTAAAAAATGAGTAGGTAGCAAATTTTTTGTAAAATTTCGATAGGAAATAAACTTATACTATACTAGGTACCATTTTGATGGATTTACCGTGTTAGAAACATTTATATTTTCGATATTTCCAGGTGAAGTTCCTTTGATTTTTACGAGACGTCGTATGACTTCGGATCGGAGATAAAACAATTCTATCCGAGATCGGTTCGAATGGTCGTAGACTTTTTTCATAAGCGCAGAAATCGTCCGAAAAAAAACTTCCAATTCTCGCTCATTCATGAGATCAAGGTGGTGTTCATATTGGTGGGGCAACTTGTTTTCCGTCAGATTGAAACCCTTTGGAAATATAGCCTTTCCAGAAAAGAGATATTCGAGAAGTATGAACATATAGTCCGCACCAACAATTTTTCAGACTCGATCCCGATAGGTTTCGAGTTTTTCATATGTGACCAAGGAGGCGATTTCGAGCTCGACCATATCGCGGTCGAAATCGTTGAGTTTGGACCGTGGAGAGAGGTAGATGACGTTGTCGGAAATGGGAACCATTGGTTAAGGATAATATTTTAATAGATTTTTTGAAAAATGTAATAATTTACCTTATCCCATCCCCCCTATCCTCGTCTCCGTCTTCCGTATCTGCCCCCGCACCGCGTATTTCGCATACCAATACGACACCCCGAAAAACACTGTCAACAAACCGAACGCTACCATCCCAATCGTCGGCGTAATATTCAAAATCGGATTGTTTCTCAAGAAATATATCAACCCTGTAGCCCCCACCAAACTTCCCATAAATATAGGAACCATATTTCCCAATACCGACTCGAAAAACAATAACTGGAATCCCTCTTTTTCCGTACATCCGAGCAATCGGTACAGCTGGATTTTCCGGATTTTAAGCAGGAAAAACGATCGCTCCGCCGTGAGGAATGCGAGCAGTCCGATGGCGGCGATGTAGCCGAAGAGTGCGAGAACTCCCGAGAGCACGAGTTGCGAATACGACCGCACCTGTTCCAATATCGCCCCGACGTCGATGAACGACACGTGGGTCCCGGTTTCCCCGATGACACGGCTTTTCCAGGCTTCCCGGTCGCCCGTGACGCCGGTCGCGAGAAAGTACGTTTTCGGCGCTCCCGGGATCGAATCCGGGGCAATCTGGAAATAGAAGAACGGACTGAGCCGGTTCCGCAGGCTTTCTCGGATACCGACGACTCGGAAGTCAAAATTCCTCCCCGCAAGTGAGAATTGTATAGTATCACCAACTTCAACTCCTATTTTCTTCGAGAAATCCTGATCCACAGTGACTTCGCTTCCAGAAACTGCGGGCTTTCACGAGAGGATTTTATTGTCGGTTTTCCCATCGGTGATGTTGAATTCCCGAGAGAATTCGCGCGAGACTTCAGAAGTATTCAAATGCTCTTGCAGAGTTTTTCAGTTAATCGTCACGATTCTCGCTTTCATGGTCGAGAAAAAATCAGTGGGAGTTATCCATTTCGACAATATTTCGTAATCCTTGGGCACTAGGTTGATAACGAACGTGTTGATCGGGGATTCCGTCGTCATCCGCAGCGTATCGCGGAAGGCGAGCGAAAAGAGAAACACCGCCGACAGCGTCGCTGATAGGAGGAAAAATACCGAGAAGGAAACTTTGCCTAAAGCTGGAGCACTCCGGAACGAGCGGAGCGCGTCAAGGAGGAAAAACCTCGGTTTGGAGAATGTTTCCGAGGTGCCGAAGAGCTTGGAGGCGAGCAGGAAAAATCCCCACGAGAACCGCTCCAAGAGTACGATGGCTCCGATGGAATACGCGAGCGGACGGTACGAACCGCTCGAAAGCCAGAGGTATCCGGCGAGTGCGAGGAAAATGCTCGAAACAAACCAGACTCGAACCCGAAACTGACGGTTACCGAAAATCCGGGTATCCCGCAGGAGGATTTCCGCGAGGATCCAGCATCCGATTGTCACGGTGAGAAAAAGAAAAATAATTCCTTTCATAGCCAGTCCGAGCGAAATATCGGGCAACAGGAAAAACAAGAGGACACAAACAATCCCGATAATTCCGAAAAATCCGAGCAATCTCTCAAAAACTGTCCATATGAGCCGGGATTCTGGAAGTCACATCCAAAGGAGTGTCCGTACGATTTTCTGGCGTTCAATAGCGAATCTCGAGACTGCTACGATAAACGATGAAAGAGCAATGAGTGCGCTCGCATAGAGGATGCTGCCGAGGAAATCATTCAGCGTCGTCGCGATATCCGAAAAATTCCCACCGTCTCCACGCTGTTCATAGACTCGGAACGATGGGATGGTCGTCGCTCAAAACTGAGTTTCGAGCTCAGCGAGCAGGGCTTTGTGATTTTCGGGAGATACGGCGAAATCCATCTGATAGTCGATTCGGTATCCTGCCCCGGTTGCGGTAATCGTTTCAAATGGAAGAAAATCGGCAGGTACGAGGATGTTCTGATTGACGGAAAATGGGTTTGTCGAAAGTCCCGGAGCACTGGAAATACTTCCCGATACCGGGACATGCTTGCCGGAAACGTCGAATCCCGACTCGTTAATCATGCGGTAAAGTTCTGTGTTCGCGAGTGCTCCGTTCCGGAGCGACCCGCTCGAAACGACTTCCCCATAGAGCGGGTACTCACTGTCTACGATCCGGATTTCGGTCGTGAGGAATCGACTGCCAGTACTGACTGATGCCGGATTTTTCGGGATTTCCAAAGTATAGGGGAAATCTATGGATTCCGTCACTTTCGCACCATATTTCGCAGCGGTACCGCGAAGTCGAGTACGGTCGATTTCTGCTGGCAGGGTTTTCGAGGAAACGGAAATATCCGAGGACGTGACCGTTCGCAATTCTCTGTCGATTTTGGATTGGAAAACCATGGTCGAGAACTCGGCGATGCACCAGCAGAGAATTGTCACAACAAACAGTGCTCCAATGGGTAGGAGTTCGCGAAGATTGAGCCGGAGCGCCCGTAGGGTGGATTTCGTTGACGTATTGTAGTTGTTTTTGACAGTCATGGGAGGGATGCAAGAAATGAATAACTGCCTATCGGAACGATGCGAGATCGATGACTCGGTTCGCCCGTCTGTAGATTTCGGGATCGTGGGTTACGAGGAGTACGGTTACCCCGAGTTCGCTCGCGAATCTGAGCAGCATGTCCATGATTTTCTGCCCGTTCGCCACGTCGAGGTTGCCGGTCGGTTCGTCCGCGAGGAGAAACGGGATATTGCCGACGAATGCCCGGGCAATCGCCACCCGTTGCCGTTCCCCGCGGGACAGGATGCTGATTTCGGAATTCTTTTTAGCCAGGAGCCCGACTCGGTCGAGGATTTCGTCCAGCCCGAATCGAGGTTCGATACCGTTCATCTGGATAGGGAGCATAACGTTTTCCCCGACGGTCAGGTGGTCGAGCAGGAGGAAATCCTGGAACACGAACCCGAGGTTTTTCGCCCGGAATACCGAGCGTTCGTCATCGGTGAGCTGGGTGATGTCAGTTTCTCCGATTCGCACGGTGCCGCCCGTCGGGAGGTTGATACCGGAAATGATGTTGAGCAGGGTCGTTTTCCCGCTGCCGCTCGGTCCGATAATGGCGACGACTTCGGATTTGCTGATGTCGAACGAGATATCTTTGAGAATGCACAGTTCTCACTCCGAACTCGTGAATGATTTGGAAATATGGGCAACGGAAACATAGGAAATTTTTTCCGACGATGGGTTTTTCTTGGACATGAGAATACAGTTATAGGAATTATTTCGATATCGCGGCATTTTTTGGTAATTTTTCGAGCAATTTCTCTTTTTTGAGGAATTCGTAAATGTTTTTGGTAATGATTCCATACCCAATAGCATTCGGGTGGATACCATCGGACAGGCTATATTTCGGATTCATAGCCACTCATTCGAGAAAGAATGGATAGTAGGGGAGTCCTTGTGCTGTTGCGATTTCCGGATAGATTTTTTTGAAAGTCTGGGCGTAGGTTCCGGCGTTATTCGGGATTTGCATGCCGGCGAGAACGACGGGAATTTTCTTTTCTTTCAATTTCGTAACGATCCCGACGATATTTTTACGCAAATCTTCGACGGGGAGCGTTTGGAGTCCGTCATTGCCCCCAATGATGAGCAATGCAAGGTTGTATCGATCGTTCCCAAGTGTGAAATCCAGCCGATCGAGTAACGCTTTGGAAGTATCCCCGCTGACTCCACCGTTGACTACGGTACATAGATATCCGTTGGATCGGAGGGTTTTCTCCAATTGTGCCGGATAGGCTTGCGAAATATCGAGTTCATATCCAGCAGTCAAGCTGTCGCCGAGAACGATAATCCGACAATCCTCAACCGTACTTGTTTCCAACGTCTTGGCAGCTTCGCTCGAAACCATGGGAGTTTCCACTGGGGAATTTGCCCCGGAAACATAGAGTTTAGCAAGCGAAAATATGATGGTAAATCACAGGATCCCGGACAATATTCAGAATAGTACGATACGGTGTGGGGTAAACAGCATAGGATATTTGAAAATACGATGTAACAGTATATTCGAGCCCTGTTAAAGTGAAATTAATTTTCAAATTCGGATTTCTATCGTCCCGTTTCAAATTCGGATTTTCCGGGATTTCGGCATTTGACGACATCGGTTTTTTTGACTAATAGCACTGAATAAACCTGGCAATTTTTGGCTCTATTCCACCCAATGGGAAAATAAAACCCTAATTTCTTGATTCACA
>JAVHRB010000050.1:0-11212 GCA_036171455.1 Patescibacteria group bacterium | reverse complement strand
TCAGCGAAATCACAAAGCGGTAGCCCACGCAGCAAGCTGACGGGGAAAAGAGAATATACCACAGATCTAAATCCACTGGTATTCCATCCGAATTAAATATTTAAATTTTATTTTTTAGAAAAGACCCAATTGGAGCCTCATAGGAAAGCGGGGCTCACTTCGTCTCTATTGATTCCTCAGTATCAAAATTGCACAAAATATCGCTTCCGGATTCCACCGTGGATACCAGACATCTCCGGACGAAATTTTTCGTAATGAAAATTTTCTCGGTCGTTCCGATTTCCAACGACATCGCCATATCAATATATATCTTGCGAAATATTTCGTAAGTAAAATCGGAAATTTGAAAATTAGGGATATCCAAAACGTATTCTCCCGCTTCCCAAGCAATCTGATTGGCATTTTCCCGAACGATACTTTGAAAATCCAACCAAGCATCGTTTATTAGCCAACCGTTCCTCATGTACTGGTAGAGAATCAATTCGAGATTCGGAACTTTGCTAGCATGGGTATATTCCTGAAGCTGAATATAGGTTTTCCAGCTCTTGAATATGAGAAAAATCTGGTCGTTCATAGAAATTACATCTCGTGGCACTCAAAAATCTGCCTCCGTCGTCAGATCGATTGACGTGGAAAATCTATTCTTATTTCATTCGGCGTAGAAATCGCTATTTCACATAGATGAAAATGATACTACCGTTCTATTGCGTTTGGCTCGATATTCTGAATGGGCTTGCCATCAGAAAGAGGCTTCTCCGAAACTCGAATGGATATGCCATGTTTACACCGGTAAAAAGCTCGTTCTTCCCCATAAAACGGGGTCCAAATAGTAACGGATACATCTAGACTCTTAATCCTGGGATCGGATAATTTTTCTTCTAAATTATGAATAAGCAATCGGCGGCTCATTACGTTCGTAAGGATATACTTGAAAATTTTTCCAATTTCGTCCGAAGTCACTACCGACAGTTTGTAATTAACATATCCGGTATGATGTATTGGAAGATCATTGGGGCTCTTGAACCAAAGAATCCGGTTTTCAAAACCATTCACCTGATATTTTGATTCAATTTGCATGAGATGCGCTTTGATAATTCTTTGTATTTCCGCTTCAAAATACGTCTTACCAAACTCTTTCCAATCCTGATCTTCCAGCATTTCTACAATGTCTTCGGAAGATCATTTATAGAGCGATCGATGGACCAATACGGTAGAATGAGCCACAGTTCATTTTGGAACATTGAGAAAATCAGACGTCGGAACGGTAACAATGTCTTGTATTGATTTAGCAGAAAAAGTTTCAATCAAAGCTACGCGCTCTTTGGATAATTCCGTCAATTTAGCAATTTGAGAAAAATGTGGAATATCCAATGGGTTTTTTCCGGTAATCTGAAAAATCATTTCATACAATATCCTACGGAAAACATTCTGGGTAAAACCGACGTAGCTAAAATCCGGGATATTGAATTTCCCCCTTCCAGCCTCCCATAAGATTTCATCCTTATTCCGTTCGATAATCTTATGAAAATCATTCCACGCTGTTGGTAAAGACCACTTTTCTTTGACATAGAGTACCATTCTGTTGCGAAGATGGGGGATATCGCTGGTATCTTCTTGTATTTCCAGATATGCTTTCCAGGCATTCATAATCAAGATTTCCCCAGGGGGAGCTAACACTTCTGCTGAAAGAAGCGCTTCTTTTCATCATTTGGATACCTCAATATTTTTTGAACTCGATTCCGGAATATTAGTCATATTTGGCACTATAGTGAAGTAATAGAAAAAAATTGACATGGGACCCGATACATCATGTTACGATTCCAATTGATGTATCGGTAACGTTAGCCGAAACGGAGGGTATTTTTGAATACAGAGAAAAACATATTTGACTTATGAAATATATAACTATCTTTGTAATAATGTCAATGAGAGATTGCTTATTCATAGCACTCCACATTATTACTGCGATATCTTTTTCCAGGCTTAGCCGGGCAAAGACATTGTTCATCACAAGAATACCGAAAGTACCTCATGAAAACCAAAAATCAGCATTCGAAGGCGATTCAAATTTCCCAAAAAAATTTGGCAACGTCTATGAAAATGCCTTCCTGATTGATAATCGGAGGCCTATTTTCTGCGCTTTTGGTAGGAGGGGTGATCAAAAGCACCAATCTGATTATCGAAAATGGGAACCATTCCGGGTATGATTCAATCGCTCAGAAAATTGCCAACTCTCTTTCGTTCAAAAAGAATGCCAAAAATACGGCCGGGAAAATTGCAGAATCGGAGTATCATGAACTTTTTCCATGGAGCATTCGGGCAGATTTGATCGAAAAAACACGAGAAGTTCTCTATGGTGGACTCGTATTCGAGGGGAAAGACCCGAAAAATCCTAATATTGTCCAAAATTTGTGAATCTCTGAACTTTCCGCGGAACATTTGGCAACTTTATTAACCTATTCTTCTACTTCTACGGAAGGTATTTCCGCTGAGAAAAAACAGTTTGGAGCTTTCTCGCTCCTATTTTTGGTCGGGGCCATGGGGGAAGCTTTGACGAATCCGGATATTTATATGGATCAAAAGGTTATTGTAACACTCCCCAACTCCGAAATACAATCGCATTCCCAAGGCGAAAACACTTGAATTCTCTCCATGGACGATATCATTCCTCCGAGCATTGGACATATAGAATATCAAGGAAAGATCTATATTCGAAAACCCATATCCGAAGAATGATCCGTACGATACCGCCAATTTTTGGACACCTACCAGAGTTGACGTATGACTATGTCAACGTTTCTCAAAGAACTACACGGGATGCCAAGAGATCAATTTTTCAATGCTGAAGGGGAAATCCTGAAAATCCAAGACGGGATGGTGCTGCGACTCATTAGTGAAAGCACCTATGAAAAAGCCGAAAACGAAAACGATAACGTCGTGCTTTGAATTGAAGAGCTAGTGCGAGAAAATAATTACCTGATTTTCGAAAGAAAATACAATCGTGAAATACAGGCCGTTTCCAAAAAATTCCCCAGTCATACCACATCAGACACAAAAATGCTGCTCCGACTTGTTGGACGAGTAAATCCTGATTTTTCCCCAATGGCGACCGGAGGATTAGCCCGAATGAGTGAAATACCTTTCAACTTGGCTTTAAAAGCTATAAATCATCCGATTCAAAGATGAAAGATCGAAGACGAATTGGAAATACTTTGGAACTTTTATCATACCCAAATCGAAGCGAATCCAGAGATAACGGCAGTGGCAATGGAAGCTAACCGACTCAATAATCAGGCAAAGCTTACCGATAAAACCCTCGATATCGAACGCCAAGTACGGGGTCTGTTTTTCGTGCTCAAAACCTTTCTCGCAGAACCTCCACCACCCAGTGTTGAAGACCAGGAATTGTTCCGTGCCATAGTACGGGAAAAATTGGACGGAAAAGAACCAACCGATAAAGATATTCAAGGAACATATCTTAACTATGCCTATCTCCTACAACTCCAAAAACAGGGTATTATTCCGGATGACGTGGCCATAGAACGGACGGATTTGGTGAGTATGTCAGATTTCGTCGACTCAGTAAACGATCTGACAAACTATCTCGGAATCGGCAATCTGAAAAAATTATCTACCAGTCTATTACGCTCATGATGAAGCTTGGGTATCGAATCTACGATACGGAGCCTTTCAAAATATTTTTGGTATCAGACCCACTACAGTGGAAACCGGCTCATTACTCTCTGTATGGTAAATGTGAGAAACTGACTTTCTCGACTCACTGGAGTCAAGATTAATGGGGTGGGAGATATGGTAGAAATTCATCGGCGCGGAATCGACGTTTATGCGAAAGAAGTAGAACGAATGTTCGAGGAAGCCAAAGCCAAGGAAAAATTCATGGGATATTTTCCAGAATTCGGAAAAAGTAACTTCGATGCGCCAACCGGGGCCAATTTGGGAATGTTGTTTACCGACACGAGATCAAAAGACGGGAAACGAGGTGGGCATGTTTCAGCACTTATCCTCTCGCCTGATGGACAATGGCTCGTGAAAGACGATTACCACAAATGACAACTTGGCCCACTCAAGACCGTACAGGATTTCTATAGCGAAAAAACTCCAAGCATTTGGAAAAAACACGATATCCCGAAAAATCCAGATAAATTAAAAGGAGCCATCTTCTTTCATGGGGACACTTCAAAGATTGCTTTTCATGAATTTGATAAAAAAAGCACATTAGTTGCCAGAAAATAAACAATACAGTAAAGTAGGGATATAAGCCCTATTATTATGACAGAAACATACAAATACACCCCTACGGTAGAAGTGAGAAAAAATCCGGCCACTCAGGCACTGGAAAGAAAAACCTACAGTATTAAAGAGGCTACGGAAGCCTCGAAACGTGCACTTACTCGACTCCGAGAAAGCATTGTTGAATGACTGGGAACCACTCTAAAAGAGGCCATAGAAAAACAAAACCTGGCTCCGGATCACTCATTCAGTATTTTTAAAGAGGCTATGGAACAGCCAACTCCAAGAAATGTGGCCGAGGCTCAAAAAATCCTTCGAAACAGCCGAACAGTAGGGAGAGTAAGGGTCGATGGAATCCTGGGTCGAGAAACGCTCAAGGCCATGTTGAAGTTTGTAAAAATGGGTATCGAGAATTTTCCTGCCGGTGAATATCCAGCCAGCAAAGCAGATGGAGAAATATATACCGATCCTACGCTCATGGATACACAGTCTGATATCTTCAAGGGAGCATCTACAAAGCTACCACCAAAAGTTAAGAAACCAGAAACGAAAAAAATCTTAAACGAAAATATTCCAAGCAGCAAAAAGCCACCCGTGAGTACTACCGATAACGATTAGTCAGCATTACCCATGAATTCAACAAAAATTCTTCGTCCAGATGGATGAACGCCAAGCGAAAAAAAATCAGTAAAAGCGAAAAAAACAAATATTTCTAATACGCTCGCAGCATCGACAACCGCAGCTGCAATGGCCCTCGGAGTCGGACTCACGACGCTCGCTCCGGAATCGGTTGCCCAAACCATTTCCCATACAAAAGATTCCATAGAATTGACGTTGGATACTCATATGGAGTTTCATATACCAGCTGAAAAATGAAAGAAAGCGAAGCGACAGAAAATGCTGAAATCCGATTCCGAAACGATCTACGAAATTCCCATGGAATTAAAAATATCCACCACGTTGAACATGGAATGATATTCCACAAGCCAACGTACACATGTAGCCTATTCTGGAGAAATGGCAACTTCTGATGGATATGCCATTCTTTGAAATATGGTAAAATTCGATAAAAGCGGGGTTATTCTCGTTTCTAGCCTTCGCAAAGGAAAAAAAGGCGAAGAAACTCATGGTTCTATGTTGGCACCGGTAGGGTCTATTGCATCCAACAATATTACTATTAGAATTACTCCCGAAGACCAGGAAGCTCGTCGAAAAATCGAAAAGAAAATTACCTATATCCGCAACAATCCCATCAAATACGATCAACTCCTAAAAATAGTACGAAATCTTGAAGACCGAAGGCTTCTTATTCAGGAATTTCCGATTGGAACGCCACCACTCACTTATCCTGGAACGACGGAAACAACCGATATCGCCCTCATGCTCCAATCCCTTGGATTCGAGCCGAAATACCAGGGAAACCGACGGGACGAAGCAGGAAATATCACATCAAATACCGAAGGCATTACTTCGCCTGATGCACTCCAGAATTTTAAAAATCTGGTAGCCACTCCTGGTGCCGAATCCTATGCAGAACGAATTTACCGGAATTTTTACAGTAATAGGATTGGTGATGCTCATGCTTTGTCAATGCGTAAGATTCTCCGAGATCGGGCTGAAGCAAAAGAAAATCTAAAGCAGTTTCAATTGGGCAAGAAATTTCCGACAACCCCCAATATCTTCCCTGCAATACCGGATGCTATACCTCCGGTTCCCCTGTTCAACCAACAACAGAAAAGATGAAAATTTTCAACAGAAATGATACCACTTGGACCCAAAAAAGCTCCAGTAGTTTCACCGAAAGTTCCAACGGTAACCGCTCCAACTACGGTAAAAACACTGCCTCCCGTCGCTCCGGTAACTCCTTTGAAAACACCTACAGCAAAAGCACCAATACCCATGCCAGTGCCATTGAAGGCTGCTCCAGTACCGGTTATTCCACCACCCGAGATTGTTTCAAAAAAACCCGTCGTAGTACCTCTGAAGGTCGCTCCAGTTCCAGTTGTTCCACCACCTCAGATTGCTTCGAAAACCCCCGCCATAGTACCGCCAAAAACCGCAACGGTTCCGGCAGTCGCGGTTCCGGCAAAAGCAGCTCCCGTGGTTGTACCTTCCGTATCCGTAAAAACTCCTTTGGTTGTTCCCGTCGCAACGGTGCCGGTCAAAACGTTGGCTCCAACCCAGGTCAAACTGCCAGGAATTGAAAGTAAAAACGGGTTTACTGCAAAAAAGAATATTGCCGAAGCTCTCATTGATTCCCCCGTGGCACAAGCATTCCTCCAATTGGGCAGAATTGAGCTGCTCGCGGGCAACGATCGGGCGTTCATTTACGAAAATTCCGATTATTCCAATGGGGTCCACGCACTCAACGATATGCTGACCCGTACGGGAATGAGCGACGTCGACAAGGCCAGATACCTTTCCGGTGCCATTGAGAAACTGCTCAATCCGGACAAAGAAGACAAAAAACGACTGATCGGTACGAGCGTGCTCAAAGAAATCAAACGAATCGTCGGCGAAAAGAAACTTCCCGAAGGAACGGAACGTGCAAACATGAGAAAAAGCTTGGAGCTCGCCGTTTTGACGCTGCTCATATCCGGAGATCAGAAAAACATCGTTTTTGCCCTCGAACTCCGCAATATTCTCAAAGTTCCCATGACCGACGAATTCCTGTTCGAAATATCGGAAGCCGTCAATCAGGTAAAAGACCGAGGCTTCCTGAGTGTCGATGGAGTACCGGGCAGATTCAAAACCATGTCCAAACTCTACAAGGCACGAGCGGAAAAACCTGCCGGGAAATAGGAAACCTAACTCACAAATGGAAAAAAATCCCGGTCTTTACCGGGATTTTTCAGACCATCGGAATTCTTTGGATTCGGCATTCCGATTTTTTCATTTTGCGAATTTCTTCGGCATAACTATCCTAAATAGGAAACATTGTCCGGCACTTTCACTTTTTTCTATGAAAAAACAGAATTACATGAGCTGGGAGACCTATTTCATGTCTATGGGAATCCTTTCGTCATTCCGGTCGAAAGACAAGAAAACCCAGACCGGGGCTTGCATTATTGGGACCGACAACAAAATCATAAGTATTGGGTACAACGGACTTCCAACTGGACTTGATGACGCAGATCCAAAATTCTGGACAGATGACGACGATGCAGATATTGAGCATTCCAAACATACGTACGTCGTACATGCGGAGCGAAACGCGATTTATAATGCCTTTGGGCAGAATATCAAGGGCTCGACGATGTACGCGACGTTGTTTCCTTGTCCCAACTGTGCGCAGACCATGGTACAGTGCGGTATCCGGCGTCTCGTCTACTTGGACGTAAAGAAGTGACACGAGAGCGGTATGCGCGCGGTAATGACGATGTTCGATGGGGCCGGAGTGGCAGTGGAACGGTATCGGGATCTCGGGGCGGCGGATGAAAACGCCGTAGACGAACTGCTCGGATTGAAGGAGAGGCTGTATCCGTAATTTCAATGCACTATGTCTCGAAAAATTGTCGCCATCGGAGGTGGGAAAGTATTCCCGGGGGAAGGAGAATCTGCTACGCTGGACATCGACCTCGAAATCCTCCGATTGTCGGAAAAAGAACATCCGAAATTGCTTTTCATATCGACGGCAAGCCATGACGCAATGGGATATATCGCCGACATCCGGCGGTATTTTTGAGAAAAGTTTGGCTGTATCGTAGATACACTGGAATTATATAACAATACCTATGTCTACGACGAAATTAAGAGCAAAATACTCTCTACGGATATCGTCTATGTCGGAGGTGGAAACACCCTGCGGATGATGCGAATGTGGAAAAAATATTCCGTGGATATTTTGCTCCGGAAGGCCTGGGAAAACGGAACGGTAATGTCCGGGCTCAGCGCGGGATCCATCTGTTGGTTCGAAGCCGGGCATTCGGATTCGAGAAAAGGGGCAGACCCAACAAAGGCATTCGAGTATATGAAGGTTCGGGGGCTCGGGCTCATCGAGGGAATGCACTGTCCCCACTACGACATGGAAGAATACCGACGGCCGGAATTGCACAAGATGATACTGAAGTCGTGAGGAACGGCGATAGCGCTCGAGAATGGCGCGGCTTTGGAAGTGGTGAATGGGAAATGGCGAATAATCAAGTCACGGCCGGGGGCAAAAGCGTTCCGGGTATGGAAGGAGGATGGAGTGGTGAGGGAAGAGGAGATTGGGAGGACAAACTCTTTAGGGAAGAATGGTAAAACGAACGTGAATGTAGGGTAATTCGCGTTCTTTCAAAACATATGATATTCTCGGGTACAGTTACTGTTTATGACAAAAGTCACAAAAACGCCCATTCTGTCCCCGATCCGTCAGAACATTCTACCTATTTCTTGGGAAGACATAGAAAAAACCCTCGAAAGATACGAGTTCCCTGAATCTGACGAGCTATTTTTGCGATACTCGAAAAATATAGGAAAAACAGGCAAAACTGTGACCGATTATGAAAATGTCAAAGCGAAGCACATAGGGGAATTCCTCGCCTATCGATTCAGAAAAGCTCAAAGCTTTGACGAATATCAACTTTCAGCCATTGCTACTACGCGAAAAAACACCATCGTTTCGGCTCGTGCGGGATCTTGAAAAACCCAGGTAATCGCGGGGAAAATAGCATTCGAGATTGAATCTGGAAATATGTTATCGAGTGAAATACTGGCACTCTCATTTAATGCTAAAGCGGCGGCGGAAATGCTTGGCCGGGTACGGTCAGAATCAAAGGGGTTCGGGATAGATTCCTTTCATAATGCCATGACGTTTCACTCGCTCGCGTATAAAATTGTCCAACCTAAAGAAAATATCCTTATCGACGTAGTCAAATACGAACATCCAGTAACGGGAGAAGAAATAGAAATCGATACCGAAAAACAAAAAATATTCATTCGAGATTCGCTAATCGAAATATTCGACTGAGCTCTGGAAAAAACCATGGTGAAATACTTTTCCAGAGATTTGGCTGAATTTAAAAAAGATGCGCTAACCGATGATGACGAGACCTATCTTTTACACCGAAAAAGACATCCAAATCTTTCGTACTCTGGCAGTTTCGTTCGTTCGAAAGGTGAAAAATACCTTCTGGACTTATTAGTCTGGTGCGGATTTACCGATATCGAATACGAACCGCCCATCGTAATACCAGACCAAAACGAATACTATTTGAAAAAAGCCGATGCTGTATGTCGTTTCCCTGGAGTTCAACTGCCAATCTACATAGAGCATTGGGGAATGGATGAACAGTCCTGAGAATCCCCGGACCATTGGTGAATGACCAAAGAACAATATTTGAATAACCGCAATCTGAAAAGGGAATATTTTCGCAAATTGGAAAAACAGTGAAAAATAATTTTTCTGGAAACATCGTATGCGGATTCGATAGGGAATTCAGAATTATCGCCACGCACGACATTCTATAGCAATGTAAAAGTCAGATTCGAAAACCAACTCTGAAAAAAATTCGAAGAAATAGATAAAAAAACACTTATCGGGATACTCAGGAACAACGATCGACGTATTCCGAAATTCATTTGAAAAATCCAACGATACATCAATTTCGCTCAATTGGGAACGAAATCCCCGAACGACATGCAATGAGAAATCGATTCGTTGGAAACCGGCGAAGTGAGAAGTTTTCTGAATTTAGCAAACGCCGTATATCGCCGGTACGAAAATCGGAAAATGGAATTATGACAGTCGGATTTCAATACGCTCCTCAAAAATGCCGTCGAAAAAATCGAAAAAGAAGGCGACCGGCTTTCCATTGTAACGCGCATGAAAAATATCCCCATCTCGGTTTTGGATTTGAAATCGTTGAAATGCGTAATCGTTGATGAATATCAGGATTTCTCAACGCTGTTCTACAGGATTATCCAAGCCATTTCAAAATACAACCATGATTTCAAGCTTTTCGTCGTTGGCGATGATTGGCAATCCATCAATCAATTCGCCGGTGCAGATATCAAATATTTCTTTCAATTCCAGGAACGTTTCGACAATGTCCCAACAGCTGAAAAAGCATTGAATACGAACTACCGAAGCCGAGAAACCATTGTAGAATTCGGAAATCTCCTAATGTCGGAACTTGGGCATCTAGCTATACCATCCAAAAACAACTTATGAGGAGTACCACCCCGAATACTTACTTCCTATATCGCCAAGTTAGAATACGCCAAATACTCCGAGCTTTTAGAAAAAGCACTCCCAAGCTGAAATCAGGCTATTGGCAAATCCATGTGAGAAGCACGAAAGGCGGCACTTTGGTATATGGCCCGTACCATAAATGATGTCGAATCACTCAATGATCCGAAAGCGAAGGCGTTTGTTATTTCTCGAAATAATGACACCTATGGGATGAGCAAGAACGAATGGGTACGATCTCTCAAGAGATTACAATGATTATTCGTAAAAAATGGAATTTCATCCGATACTCAAAAAGCGTTTGATCGATTTCTCGATGAAGGGCGATTTGAAATACTTACCGCGCACAAATCCAAAGGTAAGCAGGCAGATGCGGTATTACTTCTGGATGTTAGCCAATACAACTATCCACGGTTCGTCAATGAACTCCGTGCTGATTCCGAATATTTTTCCATATTTGGAGAAACACCGGATAACCAATTGCTCAATGCAAGAAAACTCCTATACGTAGGAATTACTCGGGCAAAAAGCGTATTGAGAATATTGACGGATGACAAAAAACCTAGCGGATATTTGAAAGAAATAACGAATAGGGGTGAATTTTCAAAAAGAACGTTTTAGCCCATAACCGCCTCCCGGGAAAGATGTGAAAACATGAGTACTTATATGCGGAACCATTGCAAATAGGGAAATCCTTTAGTACGATATAGCGGATCAAAACACCGAGTTTCAAGATTAATCAATCACCCCGCAGCAAGCTGACGGGGTATGACCTAGATCCTACAATCC
>JAVHRB010000049.1:0-39742 GCA_036171455.1 Patescibacteria group bacterium | reverse complement strand
TATTGTGAATCAAGAAATTAGGGTTTTATTTTCCCATTGGGTGGAATAGAGCCATATTGTTTTAAACAAAAGTGAATAAACGATTTATTCAAGAGAATTATACGGAAATACTCGGTAAAATTCTATTGGATACCTTTTACTTTTTTCTGGGGAAATTCAGAGTAATTTTTCATAAAAAACTCCGAATTCAAATTCGGAGGTAAATTTTTTGAGTTGATTCACATGCTGCGCCGATTCCCCGGTTTATACCCAATAGAAATCAGTTTCCCGGTTTTTCCAGTAACATATTCGGACATCTTTCATTTTTTTCTTCAGTCACTTATTCCCGATAAGCTCCCGAAAGAAGAAAAACGAAACCTGTTCCGAATCTGTAACCGTAAAACACCGAAAACCAATTTCTATTGGGTATAACAGTATTTTTTGATTTTCTTAAGATTGAGGGGCGGGCGGACTCGATATTTTTTCCAGGATGTTTCTCCCTACGGTTCTCCCGGTACACCATGCCGCCTGCAGGTTGAATCCTCCTGTTACCCCGTCGATATTGAGGACTTCTCCTGCAAAATAGAGCCCCGGTATGAGCTTTGACCCCAGTGTCTCTGTACATATTTCATCATTATTCACTCCGCCTGCCGTTACAAATTCATCTCCGGCACGCCTCGCTACGATAGTTAAGGGAATACCTTCCCCGAGAATTTTTGCGATGGTTTTACGATCCTCCCGAGACAGAGTGGCGCCTTTTTGGTTGAGGATTCGGTTCGGCAGGATTCCCGCGGTTCCGAACGTATCGACGAGGCGTCGGGGGAGGGCTTCGAGAATGTTTCTCATTTCCCGGTTGCTGTGGATTTTGGCTTCTTTTTCGAGATACGTATCCCAATCGGCGGTTTCCCAACCGGCCAGTGGCGCAAGCGAAATTTTGAGTGGATGATTCGCGTCTATCGTTTCGAACGCGAGCCTCGATGACAGTGCGAACGGTGCCGGTCCGGAAATCCCGAAATGGGTAAAAATCATCGGTCCGTCAGTCACCGTCTCGGAATTCCATTTGAGTCGGGCTTTCGGGAGGGAAATACCGGAAATTTCCTTGGGAAAAGTTTCCCAGAGTTCAAAACTCGACAATGATGGACCGAGCGGCGTTACCGTATGTCAGATTTTCCTCGCGAAATTATATCCGTCACCGCTCGATCCCGTATGTGAATAGGCATTTCCGCCGGTGGTGACGACGATTATATCTGCCTTGATTTCTGGATTTTCAGATTCATTTCTAGGATCTTTGTAGTTTACGACATAGGATCAGAGCAATTTTTTAATATCTTGAATGGTGGTAGAATGGTAGATTGTTATATGGTTTTCGTACTTTTGAAAGAGTTTTTCAAAAGCCCCGATGATATCGGCTCATGAATTCGAAACGGGAAATACTCTCATATCATCCTCGCATTTCATGGGGACTCCTTGTGATTCGAACCACTCGACCACTTTTTTCGGTCAGAATTTCCCGAGCGAATATCGCAAAAATTCTGCCCCTCGTACGTATTTTCCGAGGAGGGTTTTCTTGTCGGTGATTCCCGTAGTAACATTGCACCGACCTCCTCCGGAAATGGATACTTTTTTCCCGAGAACGGCGTTTTTTTCGAACAGGTGGATATGAAATTCCCGTTCCGGCGGAGCACTCTCCAATATGGTTGCGGCGCACATTATGCCAGCCGCTCCTCCTCATACGATGACGATTGTTTTCATAGGCTTTTTGCCAAGTGTAAGGGGATTGGTAAAAAATCCTAGTTAGATTTCTTAAACTCATATATTCCCGCGACATGATGGCAAAATACCTGTTTTTCTACCGATTTAAATATGTGATATTAAACTGTAAAATGGTTGCAAAAGAAACCCAGAGCAAATAGGGAACCTGCATATACGTAATCCAAGGGGCTTGATGATAGATGGCTATCATGGCCCATATCAGGGTTATGAATATGAGAGTGATATCGAGCGCTGCGAGCAGGTTGTTTTTGAGGCCAAACTGAATCGGTGTAAATGCGATATTACAGATGATATTGAGCAAGAAAGGGAGCGCTGTTAAAAAAGTGATTTCTTGCTTCCAAGCCATGAAAAAAACATTGCCGAAAGAAATGGCAATACTGATATACAGCAATGACCATACGGGTCCAAAAATCCAAGATGGAGGTGACCAGGTTGGCTTAATAAGCTGCGAGTACCATTGGTAAGTATTCATAGGGATAGATTATATCTATAATTCCTTACAGCTCCTATCTCTTATTTCTTCTCTTGCACGTCTTCGTGTACGTTTTACTCCTCATTCTACAGGAGTTACTTGGAGGTAAGCTATATCGTCGTTTATGGGATTATTTTTCAGTAACGGCAGAAGAATGACATTCTTATTTTCCGCTGTTATGGTAATATCCTGACCTTCCATAACCAGCTTCTTTACTTCATCGCTTATGGTATATCCTTGTTTTCATAGGAAATCAATCATATTTTCTCCTCTTTTTGATTGAAGATTCATTCCATGGTCCAACAGAGATACGAGCGTTTCTTGGATGAGCGCTTGCAACGGACTGTTGAGTATTTCACTTTTTTCCTGCTCGTACTCGAACATCATCTTGTCGAGATTTTCTCGATTTGCTCGACCTTTTATATATTTAAAACATTCAACCATATTTCAAACAGTATTTTCAGGAGCACTCGGTATTTTGACGGTCTCGGATGAAACGTTTGGTATTTTTTCTCCCATATATAAAAGGTAAGATTTTAAAAATTTGTTTGCAGAATTACAATAGCTACAGAGATAGTACTATGTTAGAGGTTTTTAGTCAAAAAAACTTGCCCCCCCCGAAAATATCATATAATTGCTCAAAATTTACCTTTTTCCTATGAACCACACTAAAAAAATAGGTGAACTTAAACTATTACGGAAATTCCTTCTCGGTTTTACGCTCGTAGAGCTCATCGTCGTTATCACGATACTTGCGATTCTCGGGGCTATCGGGTTCATTTCTATCGGGGGGTATTCTTCTCGAGCTCGGGATTCCGACCGGGTCGGGGATACAGCGAACATCTCCAAATCCCTGGATATCAGCATCATCACGGCAGGGTCCTATCCGTCTCCGGACAACGCCTTTGCGGTAACGTACTCCTGAGGGGTGGTATGGAACCAGGGAACGGTGGGATCATCGGTAGTAAACTATCTCAAATCGACCGTCATGGGAGGAGGAATCAATCAGAAGCCTACTGATCCGCTCAAGAATTCTGAATATGTTTACTCTTCGCTTGCGGAAGGGAAAGCCTATCAGATTAAAGCAGAATATGAAGGAGATATCAGTGCTTCCCTGGAGCGGAACCTCCTCATTGCCTCCGCCTACGCCGCATCGTGAGATCCGACTATCGCGTACATACGAGGAAACTACAATGGACTCACCGCAAAAACTACTACCGGAGGCTTGGTATACGTGCTCGCGGTTCCGAGCATCGTCACGAATAGCGGGGTTCTGACCGGAAGTGCGCTCAGCATTGCTTCTTTGTCGGGAACTCTTCTCTTTCATGGAAAGGCACTCTTGAATCCGAACTCGTTCAATCCGAGTGTCGTAGTGTATTCCGGAGGAACTCTTCCTGCGAACGATACCGATATAACCAATATGGTTACCGCTCTGCAGAACGTGTATTCGGGAGCAAATATCGGAAGTAACCAGAACATTACTACACTCCTGAATACTACAGGAAGTACCGCACTCATTTCGTATGGGGCAACCATTGTCAAGACTCAACTCGGAGGAAGTACGGTAATAAGTAGTTCGAGCGCTTCCGTGGGATGTACGGCTGCGACCTGGAGTGGGATTACGATAGCGAGCTTGGGACATGGTGCTTCTGCTACCTATGGAACTCCCATTACGAACGGGACTGGGAATGTTACTGCAAGCTGTAGCAACGGGACTTTGAGTTACGGAAGTGTGAGTACGGCCTGCGATTCGAACTACGTGGCGAGCGGGATTTGGGCGTGCGCACTGGATTCGTGTACGGGAGCCGCTCCGCCAAACAGTCAGGTCAATGGACCTCAGGGAACGGCAGCTTGGGGATATTCTACTACGGAGGGAGTCTGCAAGTTCCAGTGTCAGGCAGGATACTATTGGAACGGGAGCAATGCTTGCGTAGCGGCAAGCGCGGGATTCGCGGTTGCAAGTGCTGGACTTGAGGCTCAAACACCTTGTGCAATAGGAACCTACCAAGATCTGACGGCTCAGACGAGCTGTAAGCCTGTCACAGCGGGTTACTGGGCGAGTCCAAACAATGGAGGGACAACGAATACTGCACAGACCCAATGTGTGGCAGGAACGTATTGCGTGGGCGGAGTACAATCTACTACGGATGCTGGATACTATACGAACGTTGTAGGAGCTACGAGTCAGACGGTTTGTAGCGCGGGATCCTATTGTGCAGCCGGAAGCACGAGTGCTACACAGACGATATGCCCGGCAAACAGTTACTGTCCACAAGCGAGCGGAAATCCGACCGCTTGTGGGGGAAGCCTGGTGAGTCCAGTAGGAAGTACGAGTGTTGCGGCATGTGCCAGTCCTCAGAAGAATCCGAGTGGACTTATGCTTACACATACTCCCAATCACCGAGAATTCGTTGTTGACTGGATTGCAGGTTCTGGGAATGGAGGAGCTGGAGGATGTAAGATTCAATATTATCTCGGGACTACATGGACCGATATTCAGACATATAACTGTGATGCTAGCTCACACCCACAGGTCTGGCTTCCAAGCGGTGGATTGATTGGCGCATGGAGCGATGTACCCGTGAGGCTTGTGCGAGTGAGCGACGGTTCTTTTCTAGGAGAGTTCCCCATACACTTAAAGTGTAGTGGAATTACGGGAAGCGCGAGTTCAACTCCATTAGTGGATGAGGATTGCAATGGGAGTTGGGATAATACGACTGGCGGAGATCCATACACATACGATACGGGAAATAGATGCAGTGCCAGCCAAACCATAGACCTTGTTCCGTTTAGTGCATATAATTGCACGAATACGAAACCAGCGAATTGTAATGGTTTTTCGGTAGGCGGATTTTCACAAGCCATCTTTTATTCTACGGCGACTGTATCGTATTATTCAAACCTATGAGCTTGACGTACTTGCACGGGTAATTTTCAGTCAGCAACTGCAAATCAACTAGTAGCTTTTACATCCAGTTCTACGGTAAGCGGTACGATTCCCGCAAGTCAGGCTAATTCAAACTGCGTGGATGCTCAGTTTAATTTTTTTCAGTATAGCAATTTTGGGATGACTTGGAAGAAAATCGATTGCTTATGGTATGAACAACATGTTGCGTATACGTCAATATATTATAATTAAAAGAAATATTCTCGTATTTGATATTTGAAATATACGCATGGAAGGCAATGCATTTTTGAACCCCAATTGAGTAACTACATTTCCCCTTAATTTCCTTTTAATCACCATATCGTAATCTTTTTTCGTAACTTTTTCTTTTCGCTCCGATAATTTTCAGATACACTCCCAGCATCACTTTACGAAACCCCTATGACACAACCGGATTTTTTACATTTCGTCTCCGCTTTCCAGGCTTCTCTCTCCGAACATATCTACGGACAACAGGAGCTCTTGGAAATATACCTGCTCTGACTTCTCGCCGGCGGGCATCTTCTCCTCGTCGGACCTCCCGGGGTGGCCAAGACCAAGTCCGCGAACCTCGCGGCCCAGGCGCTCGGAATTCCGTTCAAACGTATCCAATTTACTTCGGATCTGCTTCCGTCGGACATTCTCGGAGCCGAAATTTACAATCCCAAAGAAAAGGAATTCATCCTCCGGAAATGACCGATTTTCAGTTCGTTCATACTGGCTGACGAAATCAACCGCGCTCCACCTAAAGTACAATCCGCCTTGTTGGAATGCATGCAGGAACAGCAAGTGACCATAGCGAATGCTTCGCTCCCTTTGAATGATCCATTTTTCGTGGTCGCAACGATGAACCCATATGACGGAGTAGGGACGTATACGTTGCCGGATGCCATGCTGGATAGGTTTCTCTTGTCGTATGAGCTCGGATATCCGAGCATGGCTGTAGAAGCCAAAATTCTCGCGAGTGCCGAGAATCATGAAAAAGTAGCATCGCTCTGCAATCATGAAAATATCCACTCTTGGAAGCAACTTTGTCTCCGCGATACGTTCGTAGATGAGAAAATCTACCAGTATATCGCTCGGCTCATCGATGGATTCCGGCGTCAGGTCGGTACCAAATTTACCCATGGAATCAGTACGCGTTCCGCTTTGGCTCTCGCATCTACCAGCAAAGTCCTCGCTCGGATGCGCGGTCGGAATTTCGTCATTCCCGAAGATATCAAATACCTGCTTCCGTTCGTGCTTTCCCACCGTATCCGACTGACGTTCGGCGCGATTTCCCAAGGAGTGACGATAGCAGATTCGATACAGGAAATTCTCAACAGCATACCGGTCGAATATGATCGCCAATCGTAACACGCTCGATTTCTGTTTTCGGAACACGCATTTGCAATCGCGGTATTCCGGGAATTTCGTTTCTCGAATTCGGGCGAATTCGGGTGATTTTCATGAGCTTCGCCCCTATATTTTTTGAGAGGAATGTTCCCGCATCGATTACAAAAAATCCAATTTCGAGGAGAACGCGCTGATTGTCCGGGAATATACGCAGGAAAAATCATACGAAGCCTGCCTCATTTTTTGCATCGATCCGAGTTGGCGTTTTGGTACCCGGGAGCTAACTAAATTCGATATGCTGTCCGAATCAGTCATGCTCCTTTGTGAATCGGTTTGGGAACAGGAACTTCAGGGGAGTATCGTGCTCATAGGCGCATCGGTTTCCCAAAGTGGATTTCTGGAATATCCGTTTCCGAGGGATGCGCAGGAACTTCGACATTTCCTCAGATTCTTGAAACGGTGCATCTTGTCATGTACTGAGAGCGTCAAAGAAAAACCAGCTCGGGAGATATTCACGAAAATCGCGGAAAAAAACGAGCAGAGAGGAATCGTTTTATTTAATGAAACCATCCCGGATTCCATATTGATTCAGTGTTTTCTAGAATACCAGGTGTTGCGAGTTTCTTTGGTTCATCCGACGGAATGGCAAATTTCAAAAAATGCGCAAATTCCTTCCCATCTCTTGGCTGGACCAGTTTCTACGACGTACGGTGCTCAACTGATACTCAACCAACCAGATCAAATAAATTTGGCATTTCAAACGGCATTTCACCTATGGTAACCCAGATTCCAACGTCTATTTCCTGGTCATACCTGCACTTTCTCGGCTGTACTCATCGGGATTTGTTTGCCATTTTCGCCGATGCCACCCTCAGGCGGACAATCGAGTCGGAGACATGGGAAAATCCCGGACGGATATTATCATTGGTATTCCAAAAAATACCCCTGACCGACGAGCGCAAAGCAAAAATCCACAGCGGCTCGTTGAATGAGACATTTTCCGTATACCGAACCAAAATCGAGGATACGGACATTCGGATTCTGCTCTATTCGGATATGGATTTTCCACAGGAACTCCATAATATTCCCAATCCTCCGTTTTTGCTCTATGTCCGGGGTAATATCGTTTCTGAAGGTATCAATATCGGCATGGTCGGTTCCCGTCAGGCGACCCCGTATGGGGAACAGATTGTCAAAAGTTTCATTCCGAAACTCGTCCGAGCCGGAATTTCTATCGTATCTGGTGGAGCACTTGGAATCGATGGACTATCACATGAAACCGCTTTACAATATCAGGGTCACACGATCGTCGTGCTCGGCAGCGGTATCGACCGGCCATATCCCCGTTCCCACGAACCGCTTTTTGAGAGGGTCATCCGTTCGGGCGGTGCCGTAGTTTCCCAGTTTCCTATTGGTATGGAAGCTGCTCCATATACGTTTCCACAACGCAACGAAATCATTGCTGGACTTTCCCGGGGGCTCATTGTCGTAGAAGCCAAGGAAAAATCCGGATCCCTCATCACGGCTCAACTTGCCCTCGAAATGGGAAAAGACGTGTTCGCCATCCCGTCCGATATTTCCCGGAGGAATTCCCTCGGCGCCAATCGTCTCATTCAGAACGCATCGGCAAAGCTTCTGCTCTCTCCGGACGATATCCTCAACGAATACGGATTATCCCTTGCTACATCGGTTGCTGTTCCCAATTCGGAAAATTCTCTCGAACGGAATATCTTGATCGTGCTTGATGGAAACGAGTGTACCGTCGACCGACTCGCAGAGGCACTCCGAGCCAATACGACCGAAATACAGGCTGAACTTGGTAAAATGGAGATTTTCGGTACCATACGGCGAAATATTTCTGGAAAATACTCACTCAGTCATGACTAAAAAAGTGTATATCGACAATAAAAAATCCCGGGAAAATCCTAAAATTCCCATTCTGTCAACGATTCCAAAAATTGCCTGTATCGGTGGTGGTTCCGGAGGTCATATATTGCCTATCATCATGCTGCACGACCTACTCAAAACAGTTCATGGTATCGATTGCATTTGGATAGGAGAAGCCGGAGGAATGGATGAAAACAAGGCTTCTGAGCATGAAATCCAATTTTTTCCCATTCAGGGTATCAAATTTCGACGACAATTTTCCTGGAGAAATTTATTGCAACCGCTTTTTTTTGTTAAGGCACTTTTCCAATCATACCAGGCACTCAAAAAAATTCAACCCACGGCCATTTTTTGCAAGGGCGGGGGAGTGGCACTTCCCGTAGGAATCTGCGCTTGGCTCATGCAAATCCCGATGTACGTTCATGAATCCGACACAATACCAGGACTCACGAACCGCGTGGTATGATATTTTTCGAAACGGGTATTTCTCGGATTCGAGAGCGCTGGGAAATTTTTTCATGGCGTGCCGACGGAATTTGTCGGACAATGGATTGATCCTATCTTTACGGAATATCTGCATTCCCATCCGTTTGTCCGAAAAAACGACAATTTTGCTACTCGAATAGTAGTCCAGTGTGGAGGTCTCGGATCAACCATGATTTTCCAACAGCTACTCGATTGTGTGAATGATTTCCCAGAAGTACATTTTACTGTGGCACTCGGCACTCTCAACGAACATTTTTTTGACCAGTTCTCAAAATACCCGAATGTTTACGTAAAAAAATGGTTTTTCCATGAAGAACTTGCAAAAGCATATGCGGATGCAGATATCGCCATCGTTCGCGCTGCGGCGACTACACTCGCAGAATGCGAACTGTTTGGACTACGGATTATTATGATACCACTCGGGATTTCCTCGTTTAATCACCAATACGTGAATGCTGTGGAGTATCAAAACATCAATCCGGAACATATCGTACTATCTGAATCCCGCTTGTCCGAGTTATGAAACGTGCTCGAAACGCTCCGGAATTTCCGCAAAACGTCATACGGTACTTCCGCAAAAAGCGCGATAGATTATATTATACCAGTTCTCCTCGCAGAGCCCAGCCGTCGAGATCTGTAATTTTTACTAGTACGGTATCTCAGATTTGCAGGTCTTGACTTTTCGGAAGATGCACTTCTTTGAAATTCCTCGTCCTTCCGACGAATAGGGTATCACTCTCGGATCCAGATATGAGGATTTCCTCAGTTCGACCGATCATGAGGAGATTCCTCTTTCGTACCGAATCCCGGAGAATATCGTTGAGTATGGACCATCTTCGGGCTTTTTCGGTAGCGGAAACGTCATCTTCGAGCTTTGAAGCAACGGTTCCGTTTCGGACGCTGTAGCGAGCGACATAGGCAAAATCAAATTCACATTCCCGCATAGCCTGGGCAGTTTCCTCGAATTCCTGTGCTGTTTCCCCGGGGAATCCGACGATAATATCCGTGGACACGGAAAACAGCGGATCTTTCGAACGGAGATAGTCGAGTTGGATTTTGAAATCATGATATCAGTGTTTCCGGTTCATTCGTCAGAGTACCGCGTCGGAACCGGATTGGAGAGCAAAATGGAGATATGGGCACATCGAAGGAATCTCGAAATGTGCGTTCAATATATCCGGAGTCATATCATGCGGATTACTCGAGGTGAATCGGATTCGCTTGAGTCCGTCAATCGTTCCGAGTTCGTTAAGAAGTTCCCGAAATGGGGTAACTGATCCCGTTTTTTCCCAAGTGAGTGCTTCTTCGTTCCAGAGTTTTTTTCGGGTAAGTTTTCCATAACTGTTCACGTTTTGTCAGAGCAGGGTGATTTCCGTTGCACCATTTGCCACGACGTTTCTAACTTCGTCCGCAATCTCCGCGATAGGACGGGAGTATTCGCGACCCCGGGTATATGGTACGATACAAAAGGTACAATAATTGTCGCATCCCGTCTGGATAATGACGTTCGCCGAAGCCGCAGTCGAGCTGATTTGGGAAATTTTTAGGTATTCTTCCCATTTCTCGTCGTTCCCGAAATCGCGGTCCAATATGACGCTGAGCATCTTGGCGAGGTGGCCCGTTTCTTCAATCCGGAATACGAGATCGATGTCATCGCTCCGGAGCAGTAATGGATCGTCCCAATTCCAAAAATTTCCCTCTCCTCCGAGGAGGGTAATAGTATAGACTTGATCGCGTTCAGTTGTTTCGAGATACCGTTTGGCTAATCCTGTTTTCCGGATCATACATCCTGTTACGGCGATTACCGGATTTTTACCGGTGGTTTTTGCAAATTTCCGTACTTCCCGAACGAATCCGAATACCCGATCCTCGCCCTTTTGCCGAACAGAACAGGTGTTGATGACGATGATATCCGCGAGCGATGGATCGAGTACTTTGAGACATCCCGCCTGCAAAAGAACTCGGTGGATTTTTTCAGAATCTGCGTAGTTCATCTGACAACCGAACGTTTTGACGTAAAAGGTGGTTTTGGTATTGTGCATGCTGTTATAGTTCGTAGAAAGTAGGAAATCTTCATGGATTCCTCGGTAAAATCGAAATTTTTCGTTCATTTCTCCGATGCACAATCAAATTTCTGTTCTTGAGGAGTATGCCTTGCTTGGAACTTGAATTTGATTTCAAATTCTGACATATTTCAGAGGTTCCAGATATATTAAGGTGATCTCGAAAAGGATTGTAAAGAAAACTTGTAGTTTGTAAATTTGAAAAATGAGACGTTTTCACATATACTCTTCCTATGTCCAAAACTATTTTTACTAGAATTATCGAGGGGGAAATTCCGTGCTACAAGATTTATGAAACTCCATATGTCTTTGCATTTCTCGATATTCATCCTTTGCGACCGGGTCATGTGCTCGTTGTTCCCAAAATGGCCGTTGACGCGATTGAATCGCTGGATGAGCCTTTTTATAGCGAATTGTTCCAAGTAGCCCAAAAAATTGCTCTAGCCAGCAAAACGGCTTTTGGTACTGCGAGAGCCACATACCACGTGCTCGGTTTCGAAGTTCCGCATGCACATCTCCACATAATTCCGGCCAATTCCATGGAAGAAGTCCGTTTTGAATCTAAACCGCAAGCGAGTTCCGAGGAACTGGAACGGGTGCAAAAATTGCTCCTTTCTCATCTCCGTTAAGTCGAATTTCATAATCTGAATACCCCCATGTCTCCCAAAAAAATCATCGTATTTTCCATCATTGGTGTCATTATTGTTGGTTTAGTCATTGCTATGCTGATGGTAACCAAAGGGAAAAAAGCAGCAAAATGACCAACTTGACCTACCGAACTTTCGGTTTGGGTGGTGGGTGATGATACTGCGGGATTTGAACCACTTGTTGCTGACTTTCAGTCGCAAAAGCCTATGTATGCGAATACAAAAATCGTTTTTACCAAATTCGCGAGCTATCAGGATTACGAACGAACGCTCATCAACGTGATTGCTGATGGGAATTCTCCGGATATTTTCGTAGTTCCGTCGACTGGAGCGGGTCTCCTTGAATCAAAGATCGATCCACTTCCCGATACTTTTTTCGATGGACAGGATCTTTCTCGAAATCTCAATCGACTTTTCGATCCTCTCATTGAGATTACTCCTGCAAAAAACGACCAGGGAGCAGATATACAGATTATGAAACTCCGGGGTGCACCAATCGGATATGAAACCATGTGAGCCTACTATAACCGATCGGTTCTCGACAGTTCCGTTCCAGCTACTTGGGAAGAATTTGAACCTGCTTTTTTGGATACGTCTGTCAATGCTCCCGTTGCACTCGGACTTGGTTCCAAATATATTACCCAAGCCCCGAGTGTTGCGAGTCTTTTTCTCATTCAAAACAATATTGACTCCGTGGTTCGAACGGGGGAGGATGCTGCAGTCAAAGGGTTGGACGGATATCTTAAATACGCAAAAACCCTCGGAGAAATGACCGATCCGACTTCGATTCGTTCCGAAATGGAACAGAACGCATTGTCTACGACGGACATGTTCGTTACTGGAAGACTCAGCGTAATTTTTGGTTTTCCTTCTCTGTTACGAGAAATTGAATATTCCGTGAAGCGAGCAGGAGACAGTGCAACATTGAGTAAAAAAGACTTGCGTTCCGCCCCCGTTCCGCAGTTTCAAAGCTGAAAAAAGACTAACTTAGCGAGATATAATTATTTTGCCGTTTCGAAGTTTTCCATGAATAGCAACGCGGCTGGAGATTTTGTCGGGTATCTCACTTCCAAATCGGCTGGGGAACTCTATAGCGCGAACTTTCCGCAATACCTTCCCGCAAGAAATGATGTTCTCGAAACACTCAAAGTTAACAAACAGAACATGAACAAAAATTATCCCTGGGTACAGTACGACAGTTTCATACCTGGTCAGGATGTTACCCTCGTGAATTTTGATAGTGGGCTTACTTCCGAGTTCGAACAATCATTTGGCCATGCACTCGACCGTCCGGATCAAAATGCAAAAATTATTCTCGGAACGGTACAAAATCAGGTTGCTTGCCGGAAAAAACAGCTGCTCGACCGTACTGGATTCGAAGTTTCTTGCGAAAACTAACTTTTTTTGCTTTCCCGCCCGCTTTGTGATAGTGTCAGGGTAAGGCATTTTTTGCTCATTACTCTATAAATTTCATGAATATGCTTCGTTTGGTGCGATTCATCATCATGTTGGTCATACTGACATCTCCATTTCTCGTTTGAAATGACTCATCTTCCCTCATTGCAACGCCATCGGTATCAGCATGGTGTATACCTCCACTGTGTGTTGATACTGAGCAGGTACCGTACTGTAACAGTGCTGATTCCAATGATCCAAATTACTGTTCTCTCAAAAATGGAACGGATACGGTGAAAGACGGTATTACTGGTATCGAGACTGGAAAAACATTTTCCCAGTACGTTCAGGATATTATCATCTATCTCCTTGGATTCCTGACACTCATCGTAGTTATCCTGATTATGTGGGCAGGATTTTCCATCCTGACCGCTGCGGGCGATGAGGAAAAAGTCAAAAGCGGAAAGAAAATTATTTTCCGTGCCATTATCGGGCTATTGATTATTTTCTTCGCATGGAGCATTACTACTTTCATTATCGGAAACGGTTCTGCTACTCCGAATACCAGCCTGATCAAACCGGTAACGTTTTTGGAAAAGTGGGGAAATCCTTTTGTAATCGATACCACTTTTGCGGCGACGAACGATTCTCGAGGTTTTGACTATTACCGTTCCAGCATTCTGAAAATCATGCAAGACATGGATCAGGAACAAGAAGTCGATGGCAAGCTGTCCACCAAAAATATCAACTTGCTTCGTGGTGTCCTGGAACAATCCAAGGACACTTTTTCGGATTCCACCATGGATTTTAATACCAGTCTTACCAACAACGTACTGAACCAATTGGCGCTCATTCAAAAATATCCAGATTCTGATGTGTACATAGAACGTCTAGGAAATGCGCTCAAAGATTTTTTGACAAAGATAAAGGTTGGGAGTATTACCGCAAAAATCACCGCTACCCCGACTTCGTGAAATGCTCCGCTCACGAGTACACTCCGAGCTACGGAAGCACGAGATCCTTCCGGGGTAACGATTCCAGATTCGAACTATGTCTGGTGGATTCGAGGTGCAGGAAATACCCGACAAGTCATTGGGAAAGGACCTTCTATTGGCTATAAATTTTCATCGGAATCCGTATATACGGTAAATTTGGATATTAGTTCCGCGAGTCGGAATTCCAAAGGAAAAGTCGATATTATGCCATTCGTCGGTACTCAGGAAATTCAAGTCCTCCCCCGACTTGCAAATATCCTCCTGTTCATCAATGGTGCAAATGCGAGTAGTATCGATACGTTTAAAATTACTCCGAATCAAGGTCGTGCCGGTCTCGTTATCGATGCTTCTTCCAGTACGCCAGCTGCCGGAGCTACCATTATGAAAACAGAGTGGGATTTTGGCAATGGGAATCTTAGCTCCTATAATGGAGGGCCAAAACTCGAACGGCAAGTATATGCTCAGGAAGGTATTTACACAGTGAAAATTAAAATTACTACCAATGAAAGCCCTATTGGAATCGAAAAAATTATCCGTCTGATTTCTCAGGATCCGATAGCGTCGATACGTGCTAACAAAACTACCGGGTTTGCTGGTGACGATTTCAAATTCAATGCTACGAGTAATCTTTCGAATGCGCTTTTGACCTATGAATGGAGTATCTTGGAGGCTGATAGTGGAAAATCGCTCTATACCACAAAGAACCAGTCGATCAATTATAAATTTGCCCGAATGGGGGACTATATCGTTCGCCTCAAGACGGTGTCTGCCGGAGGTAAAGAAGATACAGATAATTTGAGGGTCCAGATTGATTCCAAAAATCCAATCGCGAATTTTGAGGCAAAATCCATCAATTCCGAAACACCCAATACCATTTCGTTCGATGCGACCCGGAGTTTTGACCCGGACAGTCTCGATTCGAGCAAACTTACCTTTGTTTGGACGATTGATGGAGAACAAATCGAACTTGATAATTCATTGCGTAGCGGAATGTTGGGACAATATACGTTCAATACGAAAGGTATGCACACGGTATTGTTGGATATAACGAACGAACAGGGAAAAACGACTCAGGCGAAAAAAGATATCCAGATTAGTTCGTTACTTTCGGTCAAACTGATCGTTACTCCAAAAATCACGCCAATCGGGACTTCTGTTGCCATCGTTGCTGAATCCAAGGAAGCGACCGTTTTCGAATGGGATTTTGGTGATGGAGAAACGGAAAATTCTGGTGAAGCACGAATATTTCACACGTACAAGAAATCCGGTACGTATAATGTTCGGCTTACCGTTCGCTGAAATGCCGATTCTGGGACTTCCAATTCTATAGCCCGAAAGGTTTATATCGTCGATACGGATTCCCCTCAGGCCGTTATCGGCGTAAACAAGTGAAACGACAGTATGGAGGTGACTCCTGATGCTTGCCCAACCGGGGAAGCCTATGTTACGAACCGTACTGATGCTCTGAAGATTTCCGGTACTGAGAGTGTGAATACTGATGGTACAACGGAGAATCTCGACTATATTTGGAAATATCAGGGAAAGACTTCAACACAGAAACAGTTTTCTTACAAGTTCGACGAACTTGGGTGTTTTCCGGTTTCTCTAACGATACGATCCCAAAAATCAAATAAGACCAGTAATGCTACCATATATGTCAAAGTGGAAAATGCATTGCCAAAGTTTGCCTCTATCGACATTTCTGCTGATAAGACCGATGTGGACCCTGTGGTGGTTAGCGTAGTACTCAATAATGCCGTCGATCCTGACGGAGTTATTGTTTCCTATCTTTGGTACTATTATACCGACAGTGATCCGGAACCACAGGATTTTCGAATCACCAAGGGGCCAAAAACGACATTTGTCGTACCGAAGATCAATGGAAAATATTTTTTCGCAGTATCAATGGAAGATTCTAACGGTGCTAAAGTGAATTCCGAGGAAATTCATGATGAACGGTATTCCATTGTGCTCGCGAGCGATAATATTAATACACCACTCATCACACTCAAAGCTTCCAGTTCTCAAGTTCGAGTAGAAGAAGAAGTCACTTTCCAAGCTTCAGTAAAAAATATTATTGAAAAGGATTTGTCGAGTGATGTGGAATACAAATGGGATTTCGACGGTGATGGATTTTATGATGAAACGACCAAGGAACCGACCGTACGGCATAAATATTCCGTACCGGGAAACTACAATATGAAAGTCAAAGCGGGATATCGCGGTATTTCTAATACCAGATATCAACAAATCGTCGTTCGGAATGAAATCGTACCGAATCTCGAATATATCGGGGTGGGGAACACCTATGCATTGTTCAATACTACTACGGGAGTATTTTCCACTGTGAAATGGACCGTAGGCGATTCCACTTCCGAAAATCCCGATAGTTTCGTTGTGACGGTTCCGGATGAATTGGAGAATAGGGAAGTAACCTTGGAAGTGGGGGATGGAACAAGTACCAAAACTACGACCGTTACCCTGAGAAAAGACGTAGTGAACGCGAATAAGATAAAGAATTCCAAAGATTCGGTAAATGTATTTTCCTATCCAAGCATGGAAGGGAATACTATTATCGTAGAAAACAAGTCAGCAGCCGTATATTTGTATCTTGGACAAAATGAAGGCGTTGCCAAATATGCCGTTGATACTGATATCCAGGTAGATACTGACCTCAATGGTGATCCTGCCGATGATGCCGATAACAAAGGTACAGATTCGTATACGAGCGGAGCCCCTTTCGTCATCAAAAAATTCGATGCGAAAAAAGAACGGACCATACGAATTACCCTATTCGATGCAGCAGGAAAAAAACTTGGAAGCCGGGATTTGAAAGTACTCCTAACCTATTCGGATACGGTAGTAACGCCGGAAAAACAAACGGAAACGAAAGCTCCAACTGGTCTTACTGACAAAGAAAAAGAAGGTCTTGCGACACTTAAGGATCTTATTGCTAACAAAGCTCCAGAAGGAGATAGAGTCAAACTCATGCAACTATTGAGTCAATTACAGGAAAACTGGCCGGATGATCGTGAGAAAACGAAAACGATTATCGATTTCCAGATGAAGATTTCTGAACTGGCTCTCAAGGATGAAGTAAAAAGCGAATTTCTCGATATTCTGGATAGTTTCCTCCTAACGGATTCTGAAACGAAGGATGATATCGGACTCGCGACCAGTGTACTTTGAAAACTTATTCCGAAAAGCAATACGAAATACGAGGAAATTTTCGGTAAGGATGAAAAATCGGGCTTGGTTTGAGAAATTTTGTCCCACCCAACGAATTTGGAAATGAATAAGACTATCGGTGAAAAAATCCTTGGATATATCAAGGATGACAAAGAAATTCCAGATGGCGACAAGTTGATTCTCAAGGAACAACTTCGTGTTATTATCTACGGAGGTAGCAAGAATATTCCTTCGGACCAGTTGGCACCGGCTCCTGCGGCACCTAGTACGGGTTTGAGTGGACTTCTGATGAACATTATGAAAGTGTTTCTATGGATTATCGGAATCGTAGTTGGTGCGGGTATTCTGTTGTTTATTTTCTTCAAGATTATGAACAAAAATGGAAGTCTTTGATTTCAGGATTTTATTATAGAGCGCGTTTTTGGAAAGGGAAAACCGAATCCATCACTAGTAAATGTTCCACGACCAGCTCCTGTGGTAATTCCGACACCGGTTGTGACTCCGACGGTAGAACCGATACCATTTTCCCAATCACATACTCCTGATATTCTCGGTTCTCTGTCACAAGGTACTTCTGCAACTTCAATTGAACCCCCCCGTCCCGTATTGACTCCGATAGCCCCAATGACGGATCCGATGTCCTCAATTGGAACCACACCAGCCCAGGAAGTCACTGCTGAAATACCGGATTGGCTCAAAAGTACCACGGATCGACTTACGAACGTACCGGAAGTTGAACGTGTTCCAGAAGCTGCTACTGAAGATAGTTTTGCGAATATTTCACAATCGCAAATACCGCCTTCAATAGGGACTCCTCCAGAATCTGAATTACCGAGCTGGCTCGTAGGTTCGAATGTAACGGAAACTAAACCAGTAGCCGCTTCCTTGGAAAATTCAAATGAGACGGAGTCAATGGTGACACTACCACAAGAAGACTCGAACGATATGGAAGAACGAGATGAAGAACTTCCAGGAGTTAATGAACCAACGGCATGAGTATTGGAAAATGAACCGATTCCGGATATATCAATGGAAAGTCCGTCTTTGGAATCGGTTCCAGAGCCAGTTCCAGAGCCAGTTCCAGAGCCAGCAAACGAGGAGCTACCCGATTGGTTAAAGAATTTCGAGCCGGTAGTTTCAGTTTCACCACCAGTATCAGCAGAAGTCGTACCACCCGAAGAAGACGATATTTTCGGAGATGCTGAAATAGAAAAAAATTACGGCTTTCCCGAACCAGCCCCTCTTGCTGATAATCTTCCGGAACCCGCTAGTATGAAATCAGAAAAGAAAACCGAAAAACCACCAAAGCCAAAGAAACCGAAAATCACGACCCCCATGTTGGAAATCCAACCGACAGCTAACGTCGATGATCTTCCGGATTGGCTCAAATAATCTTTCCCCGTTAGAATTTACTCTTTCTGTATGAATAACGATACTCCCACCCCGAATACCCCTGACGAAGCACCTGGACGACCGAGTTTTTTGGATGAAATCCTTGCGGTTCCAATTGCTTCTGAAACTGCACCCATTACGGTAGTGGCAAATATACCAACTCCCTCTGTTTCTCATCCGATAGTGCCAATTCCTGGAGTCCTCCCCACGGGAGTTTCTCCTTCAATAATGCCGAATCCAGCAGTGGCATCCGCAGTAGCGGCACCAACATCGTTCATTCCCGAAAGTGCCATCATATCATCGCCAGGCCAAGTTGATACAACGATTCCTTCGGCAGCATTACCACCGGTCACTGCTATTCCAGTGGTTGATTCCGAGAATAATGCGAGCATCCTCGATCAAGTATTGGCAAGTGCCGGTCCCAGCGTCAGTGTCAGTCCCAGTGTCAGTCCTCGTACACCGGTTTCCGATGGTGCCATACCTCCAACTCCGCCGATTGTTGTAAAGAAAAATCCGGTAACCCCGGCACAAATTATGCGGATTATGTGAGCACTGCTTTTCGTATCATTAATCTTTCTTGGCTCATTTCTTGCATACATCGTATTTAACCCGGATCAGGCCAAATTTTTCATAAATTTTGGAATTAACCCGGCGGATGTCAAAGCGCTGTTGTCCACTTTGGTAAATGGTATTTTCGGTACTCTGACGTTTACTCTTAGTATTGTTTTCATATATTGCCTATTCAAATCATACCTTTCCAAGGGAAATCAGAAGAAGCGGGCTATATTCATTGTATTATCGGTTTTTACGGGAATGCTCCTGTTTTCCAATATCGGTTTTTGGGCGTTCCTTTTCGATAAGATTGGGGCTCAGGATTTCGTTCGGCCTACTGGTGGGGTAATCGTATATGACAATACGCTTTTGCTTTCCAAAGATTTCAAAGATGGGGCAGAATTGGGAGATTTGAACAATCTTATCGGTCCGATAACCCTCAAATATGATCTTTCCTCGGATGTTGTATATGCGAGAAAATCCCTGGATATCGAAGGTTATTTTATCGATTGCCAAAACGGAGGTGTCAAACACGAAGGAACAGATCCTGCCACCGATACGAGTATTACTTGTGAATACACTAAAGCTGGCAATTACGCTCCAACGGGATATTATCGTGGAAAGGATCGGGTAACGCGCGAGGCGAAACGAGTGGATATTGCCCTCGCTGAGGTTCGATTGCTTGGTGCGGTCAACGTTCAAAAGACGGCTTCCAACTACTTGTTCGACGCCACCGATCTCAAAAAAATAGGGAATCTGAAATGGTATATTTGACCGAAATTCGACGTCGTATCTTCCGAAGAGGCAAAATTCAGTGTTCGAATTCAAGACATTGAACAGAACCTTTGTTTAGAAATCCAGACACCAAAAAAGAAACCGGGAATTTGTGATAGGGTATTTACTATTAATTCCAAATCTGAAAGTGTCATACAATGAGATATACAGGCAACCCAGGATTTGGTAGAACCATCGAAGTACGCTTTCAAGCTCCTTGACCTCAAAACGAGAGAAGGGGCTGATATTACCGATATTAGCTGGTATATTTGAGATAATGCATCCCCAGTAGGGAAAGATGAAACGTTCGAGTATACGTTTATGAGTATCTGAACCTATACGGTGAGAGCAGAAGTAATCGATTCCGAAAAAAACAAAGCTGATTTTGTAGAAAAGATAACGATTCAACGACCACTACAATTATCAAAAAAATGAACCGATTCCCTCTTGATGGCGACGGATGAATCAGGAACGGATATTATTAAGGGTACATTTGATCACGATTTCTGATCGTATCGGATACAGAATATACAAATTCCCCAGAAAATTACGTTCAATGGCGAAAATATCCGAGTGACCAACCCGGGATATGAAGTAAAAGAAATACTTTGGAAGATTGGTGGCGAAGAAAAAAAAGGAACGAAAATCGATTATAATTTCGTTGAAGAAAAGCAATATGAAATATTGGTTACGTACGTATTTGCCAAAATTGGTACGGGCGATGAAACAAAAGTTACCGAAAAAATTACCATTGAAGGGAAATCGCGTGAAATCGTTCCTTCGCTTCAGATAAGTTCTAATGGCAACGATACCTTGGATGATTTGTATGCTACGGTCGATGTAAAATTCGATGCGTCGGCTTCTAAAGTACGTTCTGGCAAGATATCGCAATTTATATATGATTTCTGAGAAGGAAAACCTTCTTCTGAAGGGGAAGCCGTGAAAATGTATCGCTATTCCATTCCCGGAGAATATACGGTAAAACTTACCGTCGTAAAAACCGATGGGGACAAGGAATCAATATCACGACAACTCGTTATCAAGGAATTGACGAAGAAATTGGAAATAGAAAGTTTGGTATCTGAATGAATCGTTGGAAAAATCGTGGAATTTCGAACGAAGGAAGGTACTATTTGACAGTTAGAATCCTATTCCTGGGACTTCTGAGACGGCACTCCGATTGATCAGAGCCCGACTCCGAACCATATCTTTGAGAAAAGCGGAACGTTCAATGTAAAGCTTTCGGCCAATTACGTGGATGGAACGATTTTGAATGCGGAAAAGGAGTTTGTGGTGGGGGAATAGGGGGGGTATCGGAACGGGGTTTGATACGTAAAAGAAAGAGGGTTCAGCGACAAGCCGAGTCCTCTTTCTTTGTTGTTTCTACAATGAAGTTTTGGCTTTATCGAAACAACGACCCGCATTCCGAATTTATAGGCGGTAAATAAAAGCTAACTTTTTCGAATACTTTGTCTATACAAACAATCCCACGATGATTATCCCTGTTTTTTCAACCTGACGTTGGAATATTTCGGACATATTTTTGCCTATTGAGCCTACTGTACCCAAACGGAATAATACGGTCATAAATCTCTATTGTCGGTAGGAAGATAGCATGACTCGAAATAATTGTTCGTATTTCCGATTCCAGTCCAGTTCAATTGTCATGAACAACCCGCATGAGTACACGCAAAAGGAAATCAGGTATTGTTAATGGCGGTAGAAACTCATCTATTCCAAGTCTTTCATGTTCCACAATCCAAGCCCGTTCAAGCCGTTGAAGAAAAATTCCAAGCGGCAGTAGATTCGTTGTTGGCCGCGTTCATTAACGTTGATGCCGACATTGAAAAAGTCAAACCTCGTGTAATGGCAAAATTGCCCGTATCGCTGAACCCTCAAAATTTCAATTTGCTGAACCCCAATTTGCTCACGTCTGCTGAGTAACATTCGGCTATGTCAGAAGGGTCGGTCAGAGTGTTTTTGAAAAATCCATAGTCGGCACTGTTGGTACAAGCGTTTCCGCTTCTTCCTACTAATGTCCATCCGCCCCCGTCCGTGGTCATATCGCAATAGGTTTTGAATTGCAATGCTCCAGTCCCCATTCCGTCCGGATCTATCCAATAGGATCAATCTCAGATGTCGCCCGTATAAAACCTTGGCGCGGATGGATTCTTGTAGGTATTACAACTTGTCGCATAGGTATTGTTTGACCACTTTCTTCCAGTAGTGTCGTTTCCTGTTACTATGATGTTCGAAGGTGTCTTGTCATTGGTAGAACAAATATATTTCGTGGTCGAATAATTGCAGTTATAATCGTTGATGATTTGGTCATTGTTGATGGTAGTCGCGGTAACTCATCCATACGTCGAGAGCCAACATCCGGCAGTATAATCCCCATTCGGTTCATTAAAAACAGTATCTCGTATCCACCAATGCCCACCGTCGAGCGCCTGCCAATCGGGGCATCACGTACTGTATACCGCATGGTCGCGCATGATGCACGACGTATAGGATGTTCCACCTACCGGACTATAGATTCCCGGTACGGTAGCGAAATACGAACTATCGTATTTCGATGTCATGGAAAGCCAATGGGATTTGGATCTCGGGATTACCATTTGCAAACCAAGAACCTTGCAACTGTCGTTATCGGTGTAGGCGCTGGTGCTCAATCCGGAATTTATGGCATAGTAGGTATATCATCCTCCATCAGACAACATGTCGCAATAGACTTGCAAAGGTGCCAATGGACCAGTCCCGTCCACGTCAATCCAATAGTTTCCATTGCCGGTATCCCAGGAATAGATATTCGGAGCGGTCGGATTCCTATAGGTATTGCAACTGCTCGCATACGTGCCGTCGGACCATTTTCTACCGATTGTGTCATTACCTATGATATAGGTCATTACTGTGTGTGTCGGTCGAATCATCATTTTCGTTTCCATCATCCCTTCGTATTGTCCTCTGAAAGTTGACCATTCCATTCCGTCCGCATAACTGAGATGTGTACCCGGAAGGTATTTCCCATTCAAATTGGATACGTGGCAAGCGGAATACCACCATGCACCGTGGAACGATGTAGCGCAGTTCCCAGAATAGGTATCATTGTCTTGGTCGTAAGTCGTAAAATTATATCCGTCGTGTCCTCAAAACGCGTTTCCAGCATTTCCCGTATACCCCCCTACGGAAAGTTTGTATTTTCCAGCCTCGTCCTGCATTTGGAAATAGGAATATTTCGCATAGACCTCTGTATTGTCAGCTGCTTTCAATGCTACGTAGAGTTCGTTCACGTTCGAACCGCTCGTAAGAACGTTCAATTTGTCGTTTCAGAGCCAGTGTTCCGAATTGGTATCCCCGAATCCGGATTTGTAATCGGCCCAATTTCGATAGAAATCAACACTACCATCAAATCTTTTTTGGAATACCATCCAACCACCACTGTCCGTTGTCATATCGCAATAGGCTTTAAATGCTGAAGTTCCGCCGACTCCATCGGGATCTATCCAGTATGTTCCATCTCCTGTACTTCAAAAGTAAATTTTAGGATAAGTAGGATATTTGTAATCATAACAGCTTTTGGCAAAGTCGCCGTTCGACCAGGTCCTGCCCGAGAGATTGTCTCACATAACAGTTAGCGCTGAAGCATTGTTGAAACGGATATACACGTATCAGAAAGATGGAGTGGAAACGTTTCAATTGCTACAAAGGGTGCTTCAGCAGAGATTTCCGGCTGTGGTTGGTCCCGTGAATCCCACTCAAATAACACTATCATTCGTTCCACAGTCATTTTCATTATTGCTCGTAAATCATAATCGAGCACGAGCCCCTCACGTTGGAATCACATTGGCTCATTCCATATTACAGTAAGGTTGCAATGACGATCCCGCAATACTGGACATCCAAGCGCTTTTTCCAGCAGCAGCATTTTGATATCATCCGGAGAAAATGTCTTTGAGGGAAGTTCAGAACATCGGTATGGCAACCGTTCATTTAACACCCCCGGTGGACATTTCAAGAAGTATCTCAGAGAATTTCATCGTACTGAACCCACTACTTTTGAATTCCGTCGTATCATGATCAAAGGAAGTTTCATTGAGGGGGGTATTGCTGGTCCAATTAGCAGAACTGTAGGCAAAAGTTGATAGATTTCCATCGGTTTTGAGAACCAAAGTCCATCCTCCACCATTCGTCGTCATATCGCAATAGGCTTTGTATGGAGCTCCAGGGCCTCCGACCCCGTCCGGATCGAGCCAATATGTCCCATCGCCAGTGCTACCAACATAAGCTTTCGGACTGGTAGGATATCGGTAGTCGTAACAACTGGTCCCAGATGATCCATCTGACCATTTTCTCCCTGCGGCATTATCTCCGATTACGGAAACCGATGAATTATCGTAACGAACATAGAGGTATCCGATGGAGCTGGTATCCACAACTCATGCACTACATAAGGTACTTCCGCATTTGTTACCCGTGGTATAGGCAGCATCCGTAAGTCATATTCCGATTACGCTGTCGTTCGTATTGCAGTCATTTTCCTGATTTGCGGAAAAACCGATACGTGCCTTTCGGGATCCACCCGACGGTGTCACGTTGATTCCTTCCATATTACAGTTCGGCTGTAGGGAAGAACCGGGTACCATGGAAAGCCAGGTACTCTTTCATAATGAAGTACTTTGATATCATCGTTTGAAGATTTCTTGAAGTGAATTTCCCGATGCAGGCAAGACTATTTTTTTCTTGATGATTCCCGTATCCATTTCCAATTGTACTTCGGAGAATTTCATCGTACCGAAGCCTTCGCTCTTGAATTCCGTCGAATCATGATCAAAAGCTGTAGGATTGAGAGTGGTGGCATTGGTCCAGTAGGCCGAGTTGTATCAGAAATTATTCTGGCTTCCGTCAGCTTTGAGGACGAGTGTCCATCCTCCTCCGTCGTTCGTCATATCACAGTAGGCTTTGTAAGGCACGTTTGCCCCTGCCCCATCCGGGTCTATCCAATAGATTCCATCACCAGTTTTCCCCAGGTACTTTTTTGGTACGACCGGATTGCGGTAGTCATTGCAGGTATTGGCATATGACCCGTCGCTCCACTTTCTCCCGGTGGCATTATCCCCGACAATGGTTGTATAAGTCGAATCTTTCCGAATCATGAGATAGGACGATACTCTGTTATTGTAATATGAACTGTAAGCTGGATCGGGAATAGTCCATCAGAGTCTGAATGCATAACCGTTTCCTGCGAATTGCCAAGAGTGCCCGATAGCGCCGTAGGCAGGAATGGTATTGCCTTTAACGGCACCATAAATTTCACCGTTGGTCGGATAGGGGGTGGACCAGCCTGCACTGCAAGCTTGGTTTCCGATTACGATGATGGAGAAGTTACACTTATGAGAACCATTGGCCCCTCATTCGAAACCATTAGCTCCAGCGTACAGATATCCGTATTCGGAACTCGCCAAACTCAAGGTACTTCATAGCCAAGTTGGAGTCGTATCATAGGTCATATTTTTTGTCGGATCTGCTATACTCACGACTTTCATGGCCGTAGAATAGTCCTTGAGTTTCCCATTGATAAAATAGGGAATCATTCCAGCAGTCGTTGGGGTTGGATTCTGTCAGAGGGCCGAAAGGCTTTGCGTAGTATTTCCCGGACCATCCGAAGCTATGACCGTCCATCCGCCTCCGTCTGTCGTCATATCACAATAGGCTTTGAATGGACTTCATCCAGCAGGATCTAATTGATAAATTCCGTTTCCCGTGCTTCCAGAATAGGTTTTTGGATTCGTTGGAAATCGATAGTCGCTACAAGTAGGTGCGTAGGTCCCATTGGCCCAACTTCTCCCTATAGCGTCAGTTCCCGTAATGGTCAGCAAATTACAACTCGTTCCACTATAAATCCCCGTACATGCGTAATAACAAGCACCGGTCGGGTTTGTATTCTGCCAAGACTGGTTTGCCACCGTAGGTGTTCCGGTCGTGTAGGTCGCATTAGCATAGCCGGGATTTGCTTCGCATGATGGTGCAGGTGGTATACAAGCTCCTCAAGTACAAGCACGAATCGTACCGTTGGCTGCAAAACAAGCCGTACCTCCTCCGCTTGCAGGATTTGTTATGGAATAGGTTTGTTTACAAGATGCATTGCAAGAACTCCAACTCGCTACGCAATTTACGATTGGAGCTGTGGAGTCGGTGTAGAACTGGTATTTCCAATTGTAGAGGGTATATGGTATTTTTACCTCAAACGGTTCGGTTTTTCCAAGTTCCGTCCAGGTAATCTTCGCTTCGATATCGATAGTGGAATAATCCGTCGGACGAGTAATGATGAGTTCCCGGGTAAACGGAGTCTTGCAGTTTTTTGTTACTGTTGGGGTACAGAGTGCCGTATATCATCCCGACTGAGTAACCAGACCATTGGTATCGAGGTATACAGGAAATTTCGAGCGATATACTGATCCAGTTCCTACGGGCCCAGCTACCGCAGTGAGAACCCAAGTTCCGTTGGCATTTTGCGAAGTAATATAGGAACCGGGAACGATTTTGTTGGTACTAGCTCCCGTACTGCTGCCGATACAGGTAACGTCATAATTTATCACATCCCAACACCCATTGAGATCGCTGGAAAGTTTCACCCAATTGGTATCTCGTATATTTTCTATGATTTCCAATCCTTCCCGAGCTATGTTTATTGCTTTGATGCGGTTTTCTGTCGTTGCCGCTAAAACTATACCTTTGGAAGTTATTTGATAGGCTCCGACAATTCCCATGGTTACTACCACGATAACTACCATTACCTCAATAATCGAGTTTCCACCGTGATTTAAAAAAATCTTTTTAAGATCGGAACTTCTATAGAACATAGATTAGCATTTGAAAGAGATATAAATCGGATTGTTACTTAAAAAAGAGAGCGAAAGTACTTTGGCATTGTATAGGAATATTATCCGCTAATCAATTTACTATGAGAAATCAAAGGGTGGAGAAATGAATAGAACTGGTATTTCCAATTGAACAGCGTATACGGTATTCTTACCTCAAACGGATCGGTTTTCCCAATTTCCGTCCAGGTAATCTTCGCTTCGATATCGATAGTGGAATAATCCGTCGGCCGAGTGATTATGAGTTCCCGGGTAAACGGAGTCTTGCAATTTTTCGTTACTGTTGGGGTACAGAGTGCCGTATATCATCCCGACTGAGTAACCAGACCATTGGTATCGAGGTATACAGGAAATTTCGAGCGATATACTGATCCAGTTCCTACGGGCCCAGCTACCGCAGTGAGAACCCAAGTTCCGTTGGCATTTTGCGAAGTAATATAGGAACCGGGAACGATTTTGTTGGTACTAGCTCCCGTACTGCTGCCGATACAGGTAACGTCATAATTTATCACATCCCAACACCCATTGAGATCGCTGGAAAGTTTCACCCAATTGGTATCTCGTATATTTTCTACGATTTCCAATCCTTCCCGAGCTATGTTTATCGCTTTGATGCGATTCTCTGTCGTAGCTGCGAGAGTGACTCCCTTGAAAGTTATTTGATAGGCTCAAACAACTCCTATGGTCACTACGAGAACTACCACCATTACTTCAATAATTGAGTTTCCACCGTGGTCCAAAAATATTTTTACAAAGTCGGAACGTCGGCAGGACATAGTTTTGGAATTAGAGATTTGAACCAGTTCCGCTGCCCGTGGAAGTACTTGGAATGGTTCCGGTTGCTGGCGTTTCGAGTCATGGTAGTACAACGGGAGCTGCCTTTTCCTTTACGATATAGATCTTGCTCGTGTAGAGGATAGAATCATCGGTACCGTAGTACGTAATGAGGTATTCGTTTACCCCTTCTTCCATATTCCCATTGTCGATACTCGCGTTGTAGGTCCAACTGGTGCCGAACTGTTTGAACTGTTGGAGCTGGTAATTATTGACCTTTATGAATTTGACCAAATCTGGCGCGAATGATCCTCGGATCTTGACAGCTGTATCGGTAGTCTTATACGGATTTTCACTCGGAAAAAGTACCTTGAAATCTTTGCTGGATACTGGGTAATTTATTACGTCAGGTTTTTTCGTAGTTACTTTCTTTTTGTTGAGGTTTACTGTTACGACGCCAGTTTCCACGACTCCGCCAGCCGCATCAAAGGCTTGGTAATTGATAAAATTCACGACATCAGTCAGGAGATATTCCTTGATAGAGAACGTATTCTGATCTACCAAAATCTTCGCTTCTTGCTTGCCAATCGTGAGCCGTTTGACGTTTGGGCTGAGAATTTTTCCTTCGACGGAAATCTTCTCATTATCCACCATCATCTGGTCTTCTGGATAGGTAATAGAAATCACTTTATTGGAAACCGTTGGAACCGTCGAATTGTCCGTGATTGCCCCGCTGGCATCGACGGTAGCAGAATCGGAAGCTGCCAATAGCGTAGCCCCATCCTTTCGTTTAAAAATGCTCGATTGTTTTACAAAATCATCCAAAGGGGCTAATTTGTCTCCGAGGTTGGTATTTTTGGTTTCGGATTGCAAGAGGGAAATCATCTGACTACTCGCTACCCGAGCCGTTCCTCCTTCAGTTTTCACTTCCGCTTCTCCTTTGATGACGTACAAATTACTTGCCCTCGTGTTCTGACTCGCAATAATGATTGACCCGGGTGCAAACTTTGTTGAAAAAAACTTGAGATTGAGTGACACATCCCCGTTCGGAGTATCCATCCATACGTACCCATTGAGGAGTTCAAATGTCTGTTGTTCGGTAACTTTTCCTTTGTAGGAGAGCTCACTCAGGGTTTCGATATAGATTTTTGCTGTAGAACCTTCTATTTCTACCTCGCTTTCTCCATTGGTTACCCGTACCATCTTGTCGGTTGGGAACATTTTGGTTGGACCGGTGATTTCGTTTTGAGAATCGGAAGACATGTAGATACTTACTTTGGCATCTTTTGCCGGTAAGATATTCACACTGGCGGTTCCAGCAGCAGCTTTGGTAGCTTCGGTAGTAGCATTACTGGCTCCGAGATTCATTACCGCTTTGACAATGATTACAAAGACGATAACGGCTATGATTATTGGGACGGCAAGGGACAGAGGACTCGTTCTATTGGTTCATCAGCGTCGCATATTGGAAAAAGTTAGATGGAATTATATTGATTCTTTTGGGATGACGGCTTCGAGTGTGGCATAGGTGGCCTCTTTTCCATGTGGCAAGCGGAGTGAAACACTGTCCCCAATATTCGCTTTGAGAAACGTTATACTCGCTGTGAGTACGTTGTAGGTTTTGCCTTCGGAAACGACTTGGTATTTATCTCGGTTCATCGTGATAAGACCAACTTGGGTATCATGGGGGATTTCTTCGATGATTTTGTAGGTGATTTTTCCATCAGCACTCATAGTCGCTTTGAGTTTGCTCCCTTGGACAAGATGCGATTTCGAAGCATAATTTTGAGGAACGGGATACATGTTTCCATCGGATCCGAGCATAGCTTCACCGGTAAAAACCCCTTCGACGATTTTGTTCGGACCGCTCTTATAGCTTTGAAGTCCGCTCAAATCTATCTCCATATCGGGGGATTCTGTTTCGTCTCCCATAGTGGAAAGTATTTTCCTCGCGGTCGTTATCGATTTTTGTGCACTTTCAATCAGGTCGCGTATAGCGGCTATTTTTTTGGAATCAGTCATATTTTTTGTTTGAAATTAGTAGGAGTATATGCTCTTTTTTGCGCTTGTCGGTTTATGATGTATTGACTATTTAATTTATTATATTAATGATAATTTTAAATACCAGCTAATCATGGGTTCATACCACACCATAGACGCCCATAGGCCACAGGCGAGAAATGGTCAAAATGGTATTTGCATTCATCGTTTCCGGTATATCGCGAGTAGCACTACCCCGACGACACTTCCGATGATATACGAAAGGAAAAGTCAGACCCAGGCGATTTTTGCCCCTCCGACAAATCCCATAAACATGGCGATTCGCAGATCGCCTCCACCAATCCATTCTCCATTGGAAACCAACCGTTGGAGATAGAAAAAAAGGAAGATGGGAACGCCTCATAAAAATGCTTGATATAATACTACGTTTAAGTATTCATAATCTTTGAAAGCAATGAAATATTCAAATGTACCAGCCGGCAAAAATTGAGCTCCACTCAAAACGAAAAATGCGATAATGAGAAAAGGAATCATAAACTCGTCTGGAATTTCCAGGTACATGAGGTCGTACGCCGTAAACACCACCGTAACAAACATGGAAATCAGCAGGAATATGAGTCGTGCCAGTTGTGCTGTATCGCCCAAAACCACTGCGGATATATCGACAAAACGCATGGCTACGAGGAGAAATCCGCCGACCATACTTCATTCCAAAAGAAAATGATACGGAGGAATTTTTGCTTTGCAGTATCGGCATTTTCCGAGTAAAAAGACAAAAGAAAAGATGGGGAATAGGTCGAAAACTCCCAAATGGTGGTGACAATTTGGACATTCGCTTCGTGCGGCGACAAAATCCTGCTTGTATTTGATTCGTGGAATAACGGCAGAAGCAAAGCTTCCGAGGATAGCTCACAGTATGCCGATAGTTATATAGATGAATTCGTTCATGGATACGATTGTAGAAAGTAAAGATGAGTAGTTTCGTAGAGTTCTTGAGGAATTCCTTGAATTTTAATAAGTTCTTCGAGAGAGTGTTCGGCGGCAAGGCCTTTGATTTTTTCGAGAGTGGTACTCTTCAATCGTTCTGGCCAATGTTGGAACAGTGAGAGGAGTCGGGCTTCGCAGAGGAATAGGAGGATATTTGGATCGTGATGTTCCGAGAGTTGGACCAGAGAAACCAGATCCCGATATATTGCTCCATCACCCCCACCATCGGGCAATTGCTTTTTACAAAACGCCAGTATGAGGAGAAATTTGTGTACGCCGTCGAAACCGAGATTTGATATGTGAAATCCGTATTTCGGACGACAGGACTTGATATGATTGGTTTCTCATTTCCTTTCTATGGCGATTTCTATGACATTTCCGATATCGCTCGGCGTAGTTTTTGGTGTTTCTTTATAGAAACCACGCATTTTCCCAAAGTCCTTACTGAGAACGAGATAGGATTTTTCTCGATCCCGAATTTCTATTTTTTCCATGAGAATCCCTTCGGTAATATACAGCATTAGCGGAGAATAATCTTGCTATCGGAAACTTCGAATTTGACGTTGGAAATCCCTTTTTCGGTGACTACGTTTATTTCTCCGTCTTTCGGAGCCAGGAGAGAACTGATACTTTGTCCGGTTACTTCCAACTGTCCCACATATTTGATTCCATGGATATTTTTGAAATTCTTGGAATCCGGCTCAAAAATCCATACCCGTCCATCAATGAGCATATAGACAAAGTTCGAACTCGAGACCGTATAGATTTTTGTTGGATGATCGCCAGAAACTCGATAATTGTCTGGTAATTTATTCAAGAGAATTCCGGTACGAGAAAAACTTGGTACAGTGAAATACTTTTCTACAGAAAGGTCGGATTGGAGTACGTAAAATCCTCCGTCGATCGTAAAGTCCAGAACGTTTTTTCCCATGAGCGAACCTTCAATCATGGGAACTTTCGCACTGAATCCCACGACTCCTGGCCGGTGTTTGTAGATTTGGGTACCGTCTTCGGAGAGGAGATAGATATTCCCGATGAAGGTTTTAATGTTGGAACTTGCCTCCCAAGTCGTTTGTCCTTCTACGTTGATGTAGCTGAAAACGCCTTTAGAAAAACGAATGATTTTATTATTATTCGTGAGGATGAAAATATTTCCCTCGGTAGTAATATCTGCGCTTTTCGCTGTTTCGTCATCGGGAAACGCGAGGAATTTCGTTTCGGTTCCCTTAACGAACGGTCCGTATATCCCTTTGCTCGCTACGACGTAATTTTTCTTGGTATTTTCGAGGAGTGCTATCGGCATCGTACCTGCTGGCAATAAATAATCGGCGGGTTTGTTGTCTAGACTGATACTTTCAATCCCGTTGAGTTGCCGTTTGAGAACAGAAATTTTGTCTAGGAGACTTTTGACGTCGTTTGCAAACATTTTTTTGTCCCGAACTTCGAATACGAGGGCTTCCGCCTTGGAAATGCTTTCCTTGAAAAGTTCCCGATTGGCGATATCCCGTGTCGATTTTCCAATAATTTGTTCCGCTTCTATAAGTTTAGTTTTGTATTCTTCGGGAACGGCAGTCGTCATACTGGTATAGAAAACTGACCGAACTATAAGTATGAGCAGGGAGAGTGAAACGGTTATACCAATCACGAACATACCAATTCTGACGGACTTCTTTTTGGCGAATGCTTGGATTTTTGGATGTGAAATAGCAGATTCATATCGCTCTTTCAGCTCTAAGGTCTTTATTTTCTCAGCAATACCTCGATATCCCGTACCAATAAATTCTTTTGCAGTATCGAAAAAGTTCGGACCAGACCTTCAGAAACGTTTGAGTGGTTCCGTGATATTATGTTCTTCGTAAAAGAAGAGGAGGCAGTCAACCACTTCGTCTGGGGCTTCTCGAGAAATAAGATTTTCTATAATGGATGGGTCGTGGTCGAGACTGAATTCTCACAGGTCTTCTTTGGTGAGGAAACTGAGAAGGTCGCGATTGGATACGAACAAACTGTTTCCCGGCTGGATAGAACCGTTGGAAACGTAGGAAAATTCCATTTCGCTGGTACTCATTCCATCGGCGATATTTATCACGGTATCTTCTTGTTGAAGGTACGTTTGATAGTTGCCGCAGATGGAAAACTGGAGTTCTGATCCTCGAATAATCCCGAGAAAAGCTCGGAGTCACGATCGAGAAAAAGTATGCGACTGTCCTTGAATCATACGGTTGACGCCCGCAAGCAGCTTGGAAAAGAAAATTTCTTCACTTTCTTTGCGAAGCTGGTAATCGGTACAAAGTTCGACGATTTGAGATTCCAACAGCGCAATTACCGCGCTTTGTTCCGCGAAAATTTGAAAGTAGAGCGTGGAACGATCATTGAGTTGAATACGCTTCGTGGAGACTTGGATAGTACGTTCGTCGGGGTGGTGTTTGTAAATGCGCGAGGTAAGCATAGGTTTCAAAAAGTCCGATGGAATCGGACTTTGTTGGTTAGATGTTATTGAGCATGGAGAGAATGCTGTCCGTATCATCATCCTTTTTATCTTTGGCTTCTGCCTGAGAAACTTTATCCCGGGTATCTTTGGACTGGAATTCTTGCCATTCAATGAGGTGTTTTTCGTTGAGGTTCTGAATTTCTTCTTGGTACCGTATTTCTAATTCTTCCAATTTCTTTCTTTCGGTTTCCAAAATATCAAATAATCGATCAATCTGATCGTTGGACATAGAAGGAAGAATATCGAACCAATACTGCTTTTCGGAGTTGTCCATACTCTCGGTAGCTAGGACCAGTTTTACGAGTTCCGAGTACTGTTGTTCAATTTCATCTATAATGGTAAAAACAAAACCATCTTTTGTAATTTGCGCCATAAGCGAGGTGTAACGAATATTATGAATGGTATTATAGAGAGTTTTTCGTGAACGCAAATAGACTTTTCATATAAACCCTTGTATTCGTGAAAAATCTATGTTTTGACTTATATTTTAGTTCGTTATACTTGGCACGTTTTATGAAACAAATCGCACTAAAAATACTCCGATACCTTTCGGCTCGGATTATCAAACGCCACTCGCCATATGTGGTGGCTATTTCCGGAACGGTTGGCAAATCTACGACAGCCCATTTCCTATCAGACGCGCTCTGAGCTTTATATGGGAGCTATTCCGTTGGAGTATCGATCCACAATTACAATGGTGAATATGGGGTGCCACTAACTATTATGCAATCCACTTCTCCTCACAGCAATCCTTTTTTGTGGATTTGAGTGTTTATTCGGGGGATTTGGTTGGCTTTTTTTGCAAAGGAATATCCGAAATATCTCGTATTGGAATACGGCATCGATCATCCGGGAGAAATGGATTACCTTACGAGCATCTGCGAACCGGATGTTGCAGTGATTCTTGCTATTTCCAAAAATCATGTCGAGAATTTTGATAGCTATGACCAATATGTTGAGGAAAAGCTCAAACTCATTCCAAAATCGAAAAACTGTATCATTAATGCCGATGATTCTAAAATCCGCCGGTATCTATCCGAACATCCGCATGAACACGTGCTTTCATTTGGTCGGAAATCCGTCGAACCAGTTGATTTTCGGGCAATCCAAGTTCAATCAACCCTGGAAGGACTGGTATTCGATGTGGAACTGGTCGATGTTTGTATCCCAGTAAAAGTCCCCGTGGTTGGTTCACACCAGTCATATAATATTCTTCCAGTTTTTGCACTCGCGCAATTTTTGGGACGCGATATTCGTGAAGTTACTGGAATTTTCGAAGACCTCGTCCCACAAAAAGGAAGAGGCTCTATTTTACATGGGGTCAACGATACTACAATTATTGATGGAAGCTACAATGGAAGCCACGAATCGATAGCTGCAGGAATCGAATATCTCAGTGAATTACCTTTAGATCTGCATAAATGTCTGTTTATTGGGGATATGCGGGAACTCGGCGGAGAATCCGAGGAATTGCATCGTGATATCGCGGAAAGAATCAAATTACTAGCCCCGGCTTTTGTGGTTCTCGTAGGAGAAAACATGCAAAAATATGTTCTAGAAACCCTTCGTGAATACCTCGGAGAAGCCCGGGTATATCATTATGCGAATTCGAAAATCGCCGGACAACGGGTGAGGGAAATCCTCTATGAGATCGAGTGACAGAAGGTTATTTTCGTAAAAGGAAGTCAAAACACAATTTTTCTCGAAGAAGGAATTAAGGAATTTCTTTTCGACATGCGAGATTCTGACAACCTTTGTCGACAGTCTCACCGCTGGTTGAAAAAGAAAAGTGAGTATTTCACCCTCATCGCCCCAGTTTAGGAGTACGGTTTGAATGATATTATTTTGTTTTTTCCGTTTTTTCGATACCATAGCACTATGTTCGCATTTTGGCTGTATTTCGCAATCCTCGTTACGCTCCTCCTTATGGTTTGGAGTTTTTACTTGATTGCCAAAATCCATATCTATAAATTTCGGGAATATTCGACGCACGTGCGTCCAGTAACTCGTCTTGTCGGTATCATACTGCTCATTATGACCATCATCGGATTCTACGTCGTATTCAGTGAATATGGGGTAGTTCCGGTTGTAAAAGATGCTAAAAATACCGTCGGTGGAACCCCCAGTCAAGTTGAAATTTATTAAAATATGAAAGTAGGAATCGTCGGACTTCCCAACGTAGGGAAATCAACCTTGTTCAATGCATTGACCAAGTCATATGCGGCAGAAGCCGCCAATTTTCCGTTCTGTACTATAGAGCCGAACGTGGGTATCGTCAATGTTCACGACGATAGGCTCGAAAAACTCCGCGTCACGGTCAATGGTTCAAAAATCGTCCCTGCGAACGTGGAATTCGTGGATATTGCCGGACTCGTCGAATGAGCATCCAAGGGTGAAGGACTCGGAAACAAATTCCTTTCTCATATTCGTCAGGTAGACGCTATTCTCCAGGTGGTGCGCGGATTTTCTGATAGTAACGTTCATCATGTCAACGGTTCTGTTAATGTAAAGCGAGATATCGAAGTTATCAATGCCGAGCTTATCATCGCCGATCTCGATTCTCTCGAGCGACGAATGGGTGACAACGACAAAAAATCTCGTTCTGGCGATAAGGATGCTAAAGCTCGAGCAGAAATTTATATACGACTCAAACCACATCTCGAATCCGGGGCACTTGCCATTGATTTTGAGCGAACTCCCGAGGAATCTGAGCTATTGAAAGATCTGTTTCTCCTGACGAACAAACCCTTTATATACGCAGTAAACGTCGATGAAGGTGAAGTATTGCAGTCCGAATCAGAACTCCGTGCATTGACTGGTATCGATTCGAAAGCTCCGGTATTGCCAATTAGTGCCAAACTCGAAATAGAAATGATGGAATTTTCCGAGGCGGACCGCCGGGAATACCTCGATTCCCTGGGTATCAATTTCAATCCTACGGATGTGGTTATTAAGACTTGTTATGATTTACTGGGACTTCAATACTATTTTACCGCCGGGGAAATCGAAGTCCGTGCCTGGACTATCAAAAAGGGTTGGACCGCTCCAGAAGCTGCCGGTGTCATCCATACTGATTTTCAGAAAAAATTCATCAAGGCCGACGTGGTAAAATGGAATGATCTCGTCGAATCCGGAGGCTGGGCTCCAGCTCGTGAAAAGGGAAAAGTGAAGATGGAAGGGAAGGAATACGTGGTACAGGATGGGGATGTCATGCTTTTCAAATTCGGAGCGTAGACAGAACCCTGGCAAAACGCGAACTCCTTGTCAAATGTTCCGTTCCTCGTTCAACGTACTATCGTACGCCTCACTACGGTACTCAAATTTGGCTTCAGATTTCTCGTGGTAGAGAACTCCTTGTCGATTTCTGCGTTTTTTGTTTTTTCGATTTAAAACTTTCATAAATCATGTGCTTTTCGTTAGTTTTGTAGTTCACCATGGTGAGTCGGTAAATTTTGAATGATTTCCCCATGTTCAATAAAAAAAATTACATATACTTTGATTCAAATCCAAAATCAAGCATGAAAAAACTATCCAGAATCGGACTCTGCGCAGCGTTACTCATGTATATTTGTAACACGGATAATGCCTTTGCCGTTCCACCTCCGGATTTCATCATTCAGGTAGCATCGCAATTTGGAAGTTTTTTTGCAGTAGCTTTTGCCTTGTCCGCTGGGATATTTTCCATCTTTTTGCAATTTGTCCGAGGGGCTTTTATCAATAACAAAGTGAAATTCTGGCTGGTTTCCCTAGTAATTCTCATAGCGATTTCCTGAATTTGAGCCTATGCGTACGATTTATATTATCAGCAGAATGAACAGGATACACCGAACCGGCAATGGATTAAGGAAGTTCATGTATCTCCTCCAGAATCAACCGAGGAGGTTTTGATACAGGATGGAATTGCCAATCAAAACACTTCTTTTCCTACTACAAACGGCATTCTTATTCCGGAAAATTCTGGATCGCAAGTTCAAATGGTTTCGGGTTCCGGCAATACTCTAGTCAATGCCGACGAACTTTTTTATTTTCTCAATCGGAGTTCCGATCGGAAGATTTCGAATGCCGATTTTGCCAAAGAACTCAAAAAGCCGGAAGGGAGTTATATCGTTCTCGATGCCCGGGAAAATTTGGAGTACGACCTCGGTCATATGTCGGGGAGCCTCCATATCCGATTTGCCGATCTCCAGGCTGGCAGATGGGTGGAACTCCCTAAAGATCGCTTTATTTATGTGCTCTGCTGGTCGGGGATTCGCGGCAAAGAAGTTACCGAATTCCTGGACTCGAAAAAAATCGCGGCCAAGTACCTCGAAAGCGGTGCCAATGGTTGGGTGGAGTTCTGAGGAACATGGGAAGGAAAGATCAATTTCAATAAAGTCTATAACCAGGAGAATTACCGATTGGTATTCACTCCGGCGCAGCTTTTGGAAAAGTCCAAACGCGGAGTCATTTTCGTCGATTCGAGAGGGGCTGAAAAGTACTCTGCCAAGCATCGGGATGGAGCGGTTTCCATTCCGATCCTGTCCACCCCGACTTCTGAAATTGAAAGTGTTTTTTCCCAGGTTCCGAAAGGATCTCGGGTTATCGTCGTTTGCGACGGATACGTAAATTGTTTTGATGCGAGATTGACGGGGATAGAATTAGAAAAGCGAGGCGCCATATTTCTCGGCAGGTTTTGGGAGTCGTAATTTTCAGTTTTTCAGCATGTATATCGAGCAAAACGACCTATCGGATGAAACGGCCGGTATCGGAAGTAAAACGAAAAATCTCAAACGACTCGTCGATTTTGGGTTTTCTGTGCCTCCGTTCCTTGCCTTGCCGACGAGCACGATAATTTTCGTTTGAAATGATTTCTCTCAGCTTGTGAAACTCTGTAACAATATCCGCGATTCGTTCCCCAAAATCTCCTACGCCGTGCGATCATCTTCTCTGCTAGAGGATGGCGAGCAATCATCCATGGCTGGACAATTTCATACCGAAATCGACATCCCCCCGGAACGGCTCGAAACAGCCATACGAGAGACCATAACAAAATCCCAGGAAATGTCCTGAGGCAAATCCGATACCCTTTCTCTGATAGTCCAGGAATACGTACCAGCCGATTTTTCCGGAGTCTGCTTCACCCGTAACCCGAATGGGTCGAGGGAAATGGTAGTGGAATACCATGCGGGAATCGGAGAAGACCTCGTGAGCGGGAAAATCGTTCCCACGAATAAATCCGCGTACTGGAACGAACGGATGAAAATTTGCGGTTTCGATGCGAGCATTTTCCAAGATATCGAGCTTCGATCTGGATTTCCTCAGGACATCGAGTGGTGCGTAAAAAATGGCAAATTGTATTTTCTCCAAACTCGTCCCATTACGACGATTTCCCATGATAAATATCAGGAATTGCTTTTTGTCGACCAAGCTCTCAAAAATCTTTCATATCCCGATTTGGAAAAAACCGAAGTTTCCGAGATTGCAGCACGACCTTCTCCTTTTACCTTGTCACTATTACAACGGATATACGAGAAAAATGGTCCTGTTATGAACGTCTACACGAAACACCGAATTACCTACGTTCCGAATGATTTTTTGAGAATCGTAGGAAACGAACTCTATATTGATCGGGATTCGGAATTAAAAACTCTGCTTTCCACACTGGATTTTTCGGGAGATTCCCATTCCCTATGATTTCACGGGATAGCTTCGATTCTTACGACGGTAAAAAATATCTTCCATACCCTGTTTCTTAAATCGAACGATTCATTAGTAATATGATTGAAAAAGGCTTTGGATTCAGAAAAATCCCAGGGGAACTTTGCCCAATCGCTCCAATGTTTCCTATCGGACTACGAGATTATTTTCGAAGTGAATATTTTTGCTGCTAAGTATTTGAAAAAATTGGAATTGCTGTTGAAAAATGAAAAGATTGGCATCTCAGAAATCTTGTGAACCAGGCCCGAATTTTTCAATCCGGATTTCCAAATCGGTATTTCCAAACCAAAAATGTCCTCGTATATCGGTAACACGTTGGAAATTTCAGATGAGGATGTGTTTTTTTCCACTGCAAGTGATACATCGATCGTTTCAACTGTCGTTTTCGACTGGTGGAATGCGCTTCCGGATTGGAGAAAGAATGCTTATCGGATACCGGTATTTACAGCATTGATCTACCAGCAATACCGAGAATTCGCGAGAATTTTGATGATAAAAAATCTGAACGAATTGAGAAAGTTCGTTTTGAAAATATCATGAATGGTGTTTTGAAATCCGAGAAACGCGTATTTTCACACGATAGGAGAGCTATTGGATATGGATTTGAACGAAGTCGCATGTATCGAACGAAAGCGAGAGTATGATTCGTATGCAGTTTTTCATTTTCCATCCAAACTCTCCCGGAGATGGCATCCGGAAAGGCAGCAAAGCAGTGGAATCTCTCAAGGCGAAGCGCAGGGGTATCTGGTTACCGAAACGATGCTCGATTCCTCCGAATTGGAACCAAAAATTTTGTATACCGATATACTTTCCCCACGACTCACCCGGTATTTTCCCAGTATCCAAGGCATCGTATCTGAAAACTGAGGATTCTTGTCACATCTGGCCATCATTGCCCGGGAAAAGCATTTGCCCGTGCTTGTCGTCGGAAACCGAAAATATACAATAGGGGAGTACGTCAAAATCAACGGGAGTACCGGAGAAATCGAAATTGTTTCAAAATCTCTTTTCCCCGTCAGCTTGCTGCGTGGGCTACCGCTTTGTGATTTCGC
>JAVHRB010000048.1:0-2447 GCA_036171455.1 Patescibacteria group bacterium | reverse complement strand
GAAATCTTAGCTTAATCCCTATTGAAAATTTGTATTTGATTTTTGAGCCATTATAAAGTCTAGAACTAAATATTGCATTACTAATTTTCAAGTTATGCTTAAATCCCCCCAAAATTTCCCATTTAACACCCAATGTCTAGGCATAGCTGAGAGGTTATCAAGGGTTTTTAGGGTACTCCTTCTAAAAAAGTACTTCATTTTTCCTACTTTCTTCCTATATTCTCCAATGAAGGCAATGATGGAATTCCGATTTGCTTTTAATCATTTCTCACGGAGGAACACTTGGAAATGTTTCAAAAAAAAGGCAGCAGTTACTGCTTTTTTTCTTGTCCGAATTCGTACACGGGATTGAGTTTATTATGAATATAGGCAGATACTCAGAGACAAAGCTGTACGAGCGATACGAGATTGTCAGTCTTGTGGATATTCTGTGTTCCAATCTTTTCAAGATCAAACTCTTGTTTCTCTGAACGAAATATCCGTTCAATCTCCCATCTGCCAAGATACCGTTCCACATTCCCAAAATCGTCGATATTCGAAAGAATCCTTATAGGATTGGCACATTTTGGGAACTTTACCACGGTGAGGAAACAAGGTTTTGATAATCCATCGAAAGTGACAGTATATCTCCCCTCTGGAATACTTCCAACCTTGATGGTTTTTCCTACGATATCCTCGGGTAATCTTTTTCAGGGCTTTGCTGGCTCTTGGGTCAATAGTGTGACGTACCTGCCGGTCTTCATACGGATGACGAATTTCATTTTCTGCTCTATGAGGAGATTGAATTTTTTCACATCATCGTAGAGTCTGTCAGCTGCTATCCAGTGATTGTTTCCAAAGAGGGATAGGATTTTTCAAATCTGCTCGGAAAATATCTGAAAACGACGTTTTGAGAGTATCGCTTTTTTCTCTTTTTCTGATTCACTCTCAGGCATTCATTCTCAGGTTCACTCACATATCTCTTCTCGATCGAACAGGAATGGAATTCCACGTACACTCACGGCATGGAATATATACCCATTTCCAATGGTTCATTCGCTTCCATCTCGAACTTTTTTCAGTCATTCCATCTTCTTGGCGGAGTTTTTATTGATATCGACTCCATCGAAACAAAAAAGAGTTTCAGAATCTCCTTTTCCAATGAAACGCACGAGTATTCAGCAAACTTTCTCTGGAAGATCTCGCATATGGTCTCTTCCGAGACCCCGGGAGAAATACTTGAGGAGATCTTTTGCTTTCTTCTGTTTCGTATCCCCAAGGGTACTGAGTACTGTGGTACGATATTCGAGCATTGATTCAAAGATACACTCGAAGAATTTTTTGTCTGGTTTCTTCATTCAGTAAGTCACAGACTTACAAACATTGACAATGGTATGTTTTAATATGTCGATATGCATAGGTAAAGAAGGATAATATATATCACTCTAATTATGCCATACGTTGCTTTGTCAAGGGAAAATTCGAGATTATTTTGGGAAATTTTGGGGGGATGTTAGTACATATCCGGTCGACGAGGTGGAGGACATTCAGCGGAATCGGGCGTCATCCCGGAGAGGCGGTCGAATACGCGGTTTTCCGGCTTATACCGAAGAGTTCAGATTGCCTCTCTATACTCTCAAGGACATCCTTCCGGAGGATGCAGGATTTCCGTTTCTCCCTATCCAAGGAGCTCGTCAGATTTTTTTTCAGCCAGTCACGTTCGAACATGAACTGGCCGACCTTCTTTTCGAGTTCCCCGATGTACGTTTCCTTTTCGAGGACCTTCGGGTCTTTCTTCCTTGGATCTTCGAATGCCTGGGAACAGCCGGCGAGGAATACCCGTTTCCACTTCGGAAGCATCGTCGGGGCGATTTTATACTTGGAGGCTACTTCCGAGAGGGTTTATTGGTTCGAAAGGAGTTCGAGTACCGCTTTCGTTTTGAAGGCTGCGGCGTACCTGTTTCTATGATTTCCTGACATAGATAGTTTCGGTGAAAAGATTTGAAAGTGATTCAACCATACTTTCTTGTCTTAATTGGAGTTTATTTTTTGTCCGGAAATCGGGGACCATTATAATTATAAGGACTGGTCAAACTTAAGAGTACGTAAAAGACTCGGATACCTTACCCCAGAAGAAGCCTTCCAGAAGGAGTGAAAAAGTTGCATTTCAGTTTAGAATCCAAGTAATTCAAAAATGATACGAGAATTTATTTTTTGCTTCTTATAGAAGCTACGATTAATCTTTTAAACAACGGATTGAATAATCCGAATTTTGACTACCAAGATCATCAGTTAGTATAGAGGCTGAATTCATGGAAAGTGTTTTCCGATAAAAGTATGTTGGATACAAATCACTAATAGATGATGATAAATAATATCCATAGTTCCCACGATCATTACAGAATCCAGTTTTACAGTAACCTGCAAGTGTCAATCCGAGCTTATTCTTAAGCGAGTTTAGATTAGAG
>JAVHRB010000047.1:0-2553 GCA_036171455.1 Patescibacteria group bacterium | reverse complement strand
GATTGTAGGATCTAGGTCATACCCCGTCAGCTTGCTGCGGGGTGATTGATTATTTACCAGCTAGCTGCTCCCGGGCTATGTCTTTGAGTAATTCCTGTTCGAGTTCAATGTAAGCTTCGAGTGAGAGAGGATCACCTTTTTGTTGATATTCTCTCATTTGTTCGATTGCCGTTGCTTTTCTTGCGGCGATTTCTTCGAGGTTATGTCCGCCGTCTTCGATCATGTCGGCAATGATTTTGATATCCTTTCCGTCGGTTTCGAGTATACCCCCGCCGATGGCAAAATCTTTTTGCTTTCATTCGAACCAAACGGTCATAACTCCTGGTTTCAATGCAGAAATTAGGGGTTCATGTCCAGGTAACATCGTAATAGTTCCATCAACCGTCTCAATAGTAAGTTTTTCAAATACCTCAGTTGTGAGAGCATTTCCTGTTATAGAAGTGAGAGAGAGCAACATAGTTTTTACGGTGTAATGATATCTAAAATAGGTTTTTTTTGACAGATATAGTATCTGAAGATGACTCTTACTATGCGTTCTTTTCCTTCTCGTAGCTTGCAATAACATCATCGATAGTTCCCTTGTACATGAAATGCTTTTCTCCGATATAGTCGAGTTCTCCATCGGCAATCATTTTGAATCCACGAACGGTGTCGGAGAGTTTTGCATATACACCTGGCGTACCAGTAAATTGTTCCGCAACGAAGAACGGTTGGGAGAAGAATTTCTGAATCTTTCGAGCTCGAGTAACGGCTCGCTTGTCATCCTCGGAGAGTTCGTCCATGCCGAGAATCGCAATGATATCTTGGAGTTCTTTATACCGTTGGAGGATTTTCTGACATCCTCGGGCAACTTCGTAGTGTTCTTCTCCGACGACTTTCGGAGTGAGGACGGTACTCGTGGAGTCGAGGGGATCAACGGCTGGATAGATACCAAGTTCAGCAATGGATCGGTTCAATACTACCGTGGAGTCGAGATGGGCAAAAGTATTCGCTGGAGCTGGGTCAGTCAAGTCATCGGCCGGTACGTATACCGCTTGAACGGAGGTGATGGAACCGTTTTTCGTAGAAGCGATTCGTTCTTGGAGGGCTCCCATGTCCGTTGCTAGGGTTGGTTGGTACCCTACCGCAGAAGGGATACGCCCGAGGAGCGCGGAGATTTCGGAACCAGCCTGGGTGAACCGGAATATGTTATCGACGAAGAGAAGAACATCACGTTTTTCTACATCACGGAAGTATTCTGCCATAGTCAGTCCCGTGAGAGCAACACGGGCTCGAGGTCCCGGAGCTTCGTTCATTTGCCCGAATACCATCGCTGTTTTGTCGATAACTCCCGAGTCTTTCATTTCGTGGTAGAGGTCGTTTCCTTCACGGGTTCGTTCTCCGACTCCGGCTACTACGGAGTAACCTCCGTGTTCGCTCGCGATATTGTGGATCAATTCCTGCATAATAACGGTTTTTCCTACCCCGGCACCTCCGAAGAGTCCTACCTTACCTCCTTTGAGCATCGGAGCGATGAGGTCGACGACCTTGATACCCGTTTCGAACACTTCCGTTTTGGTGGAGAGTTCCGTGAACTCTGGGCTAGCCCGGTGAATCGGAAGCATGTTTTTGGTTTTTGGAGCTGGCATTTCATCGATTGGGTCACCGAGGACGTTGAACATTCGTCCGAGTACCACGTCGCCTACCGGTACCATGATTGGAGCTTCGGTCGCACGTACGCTCATTCCGCGCTTGAGACCATCAACCTGGCTCATCGCGATAGTTCGGACGACGTTGTCGCCGAGCTGCTGTTGTACTTCGAGAACTACCCGGTAATCAAGACCTTCTACCTCGAGCGAGTCAAGAATGCTAGGAACGTAATCCGAAGCGAACGCCACATCGATAACGACACCGATGATTTGTTTGATAGTACCAATATGAGCCATACAGAAAAAAATGAGTAAGTGGTGTGTTTTCACTTGTCAGATACCCGAAAAGTGCTTTTTTACGCGCAAAGTATATGGAAACCCGGGAGTATTTCAAACGAAATTTAAACTAATTTATAACAAGCTTCCCCTTACAATATTTTTCATAACTTATTTTACCCAAATTCGAATTTCATCTACTTTGTAAGGATAATTTCATCCGTTCGCACAACTATAATCGCATATTTCGTCATTTTCATTTGTTCCCCAAATTCTTCCAGGAGAAAGGAGTAGATTTGGCGCTTGCCATCAGAAGTCTCCAGACGTACCGTATACTCGAGCATTGTAATTAGGCGTATAACTTTTCATATCTGCACAGGCGCTGAATTTTCAAGTACAGCTCTTAGTATTTACCCATCCTCTTCCATAATAATCTGCAAGTGTGGGTAAAGCTCCATCATTTAAGAAGTCCATTTTATGATGGTCTCCTATTACATCATCGAAATAAAAAGCAAAATTTGTATTTGTAATCGAGAGTGATTTTTCAACTGGATTTCAAAAATTGCAACCGGATAAATTAGATCAGTTGCATCCAATGTAAAATCTCTTTTCCCCGTCAGCTTGCTGCGTGGGCTACCGCTTTGTGATT
>JAVHRB010000046.1:0-2586 GCA_036171455.1 Patescibacteria group bacterium | reverse complement strand
GAAGCCTTCCAGAAGGAGTGAGAAAGTTGCATTTCAGTTTAGAATCCAAGGAATATGTTTATAAATTTGACAAAAATTTCTATCACAATTGGATTGTTGTGATTTCCCCGACTGGAAACAAGTGTTCTGGAAGCCGGTGGCCTGACATAAAAAACGTTCGATTACCAAATGATTTTGTTATGTAAGCAAAATGATCTGCATCGAGTTCCGATGCAATATCATCAAGCAGTAACACTGCCCGGCATCCAGAATGAAACTCAATGTACGAAATTCCCATGATTTTGAGGAACAAGAGGATAGTCTTATTTTCTCCCCGGGACAAAAACTCAGAACTTTGAGGACGTGAGACACTCGTTTCCACTACGAAAGAAAAGTCATCCAGATGAGGTCAGATACAAGTATGACCGATAAGAATATCCTTTTCTCGATGCTCAGCAAGATATTTCCGAATTGTCTCACTGATAGTATCGACCGATTCAAGAATCGGAACTTTGGTTTCGTAGCGAAGAGAAAGTTCCAATCCAAATCGGACTTTTGGGGCGATTTCCGACAAATTTTTTGTAATAGCCTCCAATAATTTTTTACGATATGCGTAATAAACTTTTGACTTTTGAACAAATAGCAAATCCCAGGCATCCAAATCAGCTGTAGGATTCAATCCATCAGAAATACGCTTGAGTAAAGCATTTCTCGATCTCAGTACCGCCAAATAGTCCCGGCGGACCCGGAGAAATTCTCCATGAGAAAGCAATAGTATCTCATCCAAAAAATCCCGCCGAAGCGAAGGTCCGAGGTAGAGCATATTCATTTCGATCGGAGTGAATAACACGGCTCGAAGCGCATGCCGTTGCAAGTATTTTTGCCGTGTGGTAACTTCCCCCTGGATACGGAAAGCAATTTTGGCTGGAATACGGCTCAATGACACGGTGAATTCGGGCGCGAGACCAGTATCCAACATAATGCATGCTCTCACGAACGCGGAATCCGAGGAATCTCGAACACACTGTTCGATAGTCCTTCCGGTCGGTAATATTCCATTGATTAACAGGTACAACGATTCCAAAAAATTTGACTTCCCTGACCCGTTTGGTCAGAGCACCAGGCATGCATTTGAGGCAACAGCTCGGAAATTCTGATGGTTTTTGAATTGGTACAAAGAAACTTCGCGCAGGAGCGTAGTTTCCATTATCCCATAATATTAGGAAGGGCAATGGAACCGGCAAGTTTTTTTTGGGCCGATACTGCGAGCAGTTGTTCCCGAGTGAGTTCCGAAGAATGAACAATATCTTCACGAAGTGGTAAAATCCGCATCGGGGCATTTGCGACTTTTGCCAAAGATTCAGCAGGAACTGATTGAAGTAAATCAATATATTCCACGATGGAATCGAGATTTTGACGGTAATTTTCCAACTGCTCCTCGGTGAGAGAAAGTCGGGACAAACGAGCGATGTGTTTGATTTGGTCTTGTGTGAGTGCCATTTTGTTTTATACTCAGTAAAAATTATCCCAAAGCATACAAAATTTATGCAAAATAGCAACGGAAAAACACTGGAAAAAACACCAGAGACTCTCTCTAATGGGGAGTTAGCAAGAATAAATCGACGCTTAGATGTCAGTAAGTGATTTTTTTCCTGGGTCGCGGCCGGTTACTTTTTGAGTTCGCTCATGACCATCGGAATCATAGGTGATGGAGTTTTTGCGATAGCGTCAAAGGGGCTTTTGGTCGTCCTTGTCCTGAGCTGTGGCGGTTTGTTCTATTCTTCCTATACGTACTGGGCGATTTTACGGGGGGGATTCTTATACGCGATGCGGTTTTTTATTATGTTTCTGCTTGCTGCGATATGCATCGGGGCATTATTGAAAAATTTCGGGTATTTGAATCTAGAATCCTTGAAGACTTTAATCAATTAATACCTGCGATTACTTTTTTTAATATGAAAACAATATTTTCCGTTCTCGGACTCACATTTCTCCTCTCCGGATGTTTCGGCAGTACTACCGCGGTAGACAATGTCAATCTCGTCTCGTTCGCCGGATCCGGTTTCACGATGCAGGTACCGAAAACCTGGACGGCAGTCAACGAAAAGGATTTGCCGAAACCAAAAAGCGGAACAATCGGATGTGCGTTCACTTCTCCGGAAATTTCGAGCGGTTTCGCGAACAACCTCCTGGTACTCCGGGATACCCTGACCGATTCGACGATGACTTCCCGAAAATACGCCGTAGTAAACCAGGCGCTCACGACCGGAGAATATCTCGAATATACCAAACTCGCGGACGCGAAGGTCATATTCGGTGATAATGACGAAAGTCTGATTACCACCTTCGAAGCTCGATACAACAAAGATACTCCGAAACAGAAATTCTTGCAGACTTCGAAAATCTGCGGGAAAAACGTCTATCTGCTCACGATTGGTCTAAATCTGTCGAATACCACGACGGACAAATACGCGGAGATTTTGAAGACGTTCGCGTGTAAATAATCGAGATATTTTTGAAACGGATTTCAGTCGTACAATTGAAATTTTTGGGGCTCTATTCCACCCAATGGGAAAATAAAACCCTAATTTCTTGATTCACAATAGA
>JAVHRB010000045.1:0-2595 GCA_036171455.1 Patescibacteria group bacterium | reverse complement strand
AGTCCCGTAGGCAACTCTCTCAAGAAATTTTCGTCTTCTGGTGTGTGAGGTAAGGAAACTGAAGCCCTTTCATACGAAAGGGCTTTTATAATTATATATACCCAATAGAAAATCTCCAATCGGAGAGAAATCTTCATTGGTCAACCCGACGAAAACTGAGACAATCGAAGTCGCGAAGGCAAATAGTTTAGCTTCGATGGAATACTTTCAGGGGAATTTTTAAACACTTCTCGAAACGCACCCTGAAATTTGTCACCATATTGAATATATGTTACCTTACATATATTCAATATGAACAAAACTATGGTTGATCCAAGAACTATGTCGACAAATCTAAATGGTTTAAATGAAAATGTTTCCCCAGAAACTCTCCATACTTCAAAGGATATTTTGAATGAATCCTCAGATGTACGTGTTGCAGTGCAGGATGTAATAGAGGAGAATACTACGGAAAAGCGAGTAGCTAAACTTTTGGAATCAGTGGAAGGTGCAATAGAACAAACGAGTGAAGGTCTCTTCGTTTTCCCGGATAAAATGACGGATTCACAAATGATGTACCGGTTTTTGATCCAAATTTTCCAATACGATGCGATGTCAAATAACCGGGGAATATTTTTCGTATTGCAAGATCTTGATTATGAGGCATTGCAGAGTATACTGTATTCCAATGTAAAGAATCTTCAGAAAAAAATACGTATCGCGAAAGGAATACGATTGTTCCCGGAAAATCGTTTGGCTATTTATCGCAAGGTGTCGTCCTTTAAAGATCGAAATGGGGTAATGATGGAAGCAAAATATTACTTTGAGAAACTGTATATCAAAGAAATGGTTCCAACCATGATTCCCGGTTTCGATACTCCTCAAATGATGGAACACGAACGAGAAACTACGTTGGATATCGATGAATTTATTGTCCATTTGTGGCGTTCGTGAGTTATAAGTGGTATCCGGATAAACGAAATCCGCGGTTTTATTGCTCAATGAATGACCGGACAGCAAATTATTGCGAATGGTACGCCTCCCCAGACTGGAAAAGATGCCTATTTCAAAGAGGAAAAGAAAAATATGCATCAGAATCGAGCACCAAAGGAATTTGCTTCGGGAATGTTTGATTTCAGCCAATTTACTGTATCGTTTCCCGAGGTGAAAAAATGAGAGCGAATACTGCTTAAAGTCCCATCGGACCCAGGTATTCCAGGACGTGATATTCAAGGGAATATACTGCCTCCACCACCATCAAAAGATATCAATCTTCGTGATTTTGCCGGTCCGGGTACTTCGGTTATCACAGAAAATAATATTGACCATATCGTGGCGGACATAGAGGGATTCCTCTCGATTGACAAAAAGAACAAAATGGTTTCCGTGAGTTCGCTCATTGTTCAAAAAGCAGCTATTGATCATCATACTACGTGAGATCTCCATAATCTTCTGGCTATTATGGAAGTTGTTGGAAATGTAGAAGACGGCAGGGTTATTGAAGGTAAAGGTTTCAAAATTACTGGAGACGTTGCGGCAAAATTAATTCGAGCAACGGAGACTGATATTGTGATTTCCGGGTCCGTGAGGAATGGTCGATTGGAGTCTTTAATGGGGAATATTACCATCCAGAGGGGATTAGTTACCAATGAAACCATATCAGCGCCAAATGGAACCATTGAAATTTTTGGCAATATCGAATCTGGAACGACCATTTATGCCAAGAAAATCATTCTCCATGGTCTCGCTCAACATGTGATAATCATCGGTGATGAAGTGAATGCAAATGGCATAATTTCCTCGCAAATTCTCGGAAAAAAAATCGTGATTGAAAGTGCTCAGTCAAAGCATAGTATGGAAAATACTATCTTTGTGGAGGTACCGAATTCGGATTCGCAGGATAAAAAATCATTGGAGCTTACGAAAGAAATCAAGATGATGAAAGAATCGGTAGCACTGCTTCAGAATGAATCAAATAGTCTCAAGAAGCAAACTCCTATTCCTATTGATAAAATTATTTCTTTTCTCAATACCATAGCGGAAATTAAAGCGAAATCGGAAATTATGAGCGAAAACGATCGCAAGCAATTTAAGGCGATTTTACCATATATGGAAATCGTAAAAAAATATGTGAATACCGTGAAAGAGATTGTTCAAAAAGATACTGATATTTTCAAAAAAGAAGAAGAATTCAAAGAAATAGCCGAAGCGATAAAACAGGCGAAAGAGGGAATCGGGGTCGAATTGAAATACGTAGGTGGGGATACTCGCGTTCTTCAAATACGATTTGAGAAGACTCGGGAAATAGCGCTTGATTTCCCAAATGCGCTCGGGCATATCCATGATATTGCTTCCCTGAATGCTAAATTTTGACGGAACCAATTGATTTTCGAGGGTGCGAGCGGCAAGGTAGATTGGAAACTCGTGTCTGTGAATCAATAGGACATTTCCCCGTTTGACTTCATCATATAACGAATACAATATCTATGTTGTAGAATTTTTATGAATATGGTTTCATATACTTTTGGTTTCAACTGCGTTTTGGAATACGAAATCAAAACTATAATCTCTTTTCCCCGTCAGCTTGCTGCGTGGGCTACCGCTTTGTGATTTCGC
>JAVHRB010000044.1:0-12390 GCA_036171455.1 Patescibacteria group bacterium | reverse complement strand
TTTGGTGCATGGGATATTTCCAGCGATGCACAAAATGTATTCTACCAGCTACGTTCTATTGGGTATAAAATCTTTGCTTTTTTTAGCATTTTTTTATAATAGACTGTCGTTTATCTCTCAAATATCTATCAATGAAGCCAAAAAAATTACCATCGACCAGAAACGAAATGTTGAAACTCATAAAAAAAACCACAAATCAGAACAAACCGAATCGGGTGCATCCGATAGCTATTCTATTTGTAGCGGCCATGGTGATTTCTGTGTTCTATTTTCTCATGTCGAATTCTCCCAAAGAGGTGGTGAATGAGAAAATAGGAATCAATGAGGTTTTAACACAATATCTTTCTGGATCGTATTCCGAGATTGTTGTTATGGGCGAGACACTCCAAGCCAAGAAACCAGCGCATCAGGAAATCATAGGAACGAAGTCCGTTTCGGTGGTGAATGTCGATAAAGTTTTGATGCCTCCGAAAGATTCCCTTAAAGATCTCGGTTTCAATGCACCGTCAATCGCTACTAAAATCACCGTAAAGGACGATTTTTGGGGCAAATTCATGGCGGATGTCCTGCCGACTATTTTACTGTTTATTCTCTTCATTGTTGGATTCATGGTATTTATGGGCAAAATGGGTGGAGGCCCGAATGGTCCAATGGCATTCATCAAATCCCGAGCCAAAATTTATGAACCAGGTAAGGATAAAGTGACGTTCCATGATGTCGCTGGTTCCGTGGAAGAAAAAGAAGATCTCGCCGAAGTTGTCGATTTTCTCAAAAATCCCAAAAAATTCCATGAGCTCGGAGCGAAAATCCCCCGTGGAATCCTCATGGTCGGACCACCGGGAACTGGTAAAACCTTGCTCGCACGGGCTGTTGCTGGTGAATCTAATGTACCATTTTTCTCTATCAGTGGTTCTGAATTTGTCGAAATGTTCGTAGGAGTCGGAGCATCGAGAGTGCGTGATTTGTTCAAAGAAGCCAAGGAGCGAGCGCCGAGTATTATCTTTATCGACGAAATCGATGCCATTGGAAAGAAACGATCTCCCGGAATATGAGGTGGTCATGACGAACGGGAGCAGACACTCAATCAGATATTGACCGAAATGGATGGGTTCGAGACCGATACGAGCGTTATTGTTCTTGCGGCGACCAATCGTGCCGACGTACTCGATAAGGCCTTGCTTCGACCAGGTCGTTTTGATCGTAAGGTCACTATTAATCTCCCGAACCTCGAAGACCGCATCAAGATTCTCGAAGTTCACAGCAAGGGAAAGCCGTTCGCAAAGGATATCGACCTGCGGAAAATTTCCAGTACTACCATCGGGTTTTCCGGGGCGGATCTCGGGAATTTGCTCAATGAATCGGCTATACTTGCCGGACGATTGGGTGCAAAATCGATTACCCAAGCTATGATTCAACAGTCCATTGAGAAAATTCTCATGGGGAATACCAAGAAATCCAGCCGGATGACCGAACTCGAAAAGAAAATCACTGCCTATCACGAAGTTGGGCACGCTATCGTTGGAAAAATGACACCATTCACGGACCCAGTCCACAAGGTTTCCATTATTCCTCGCGGAAGCGCTGGTGGAGTCACTTGGTTCCTCCCAGAAAAAGACCGTACCTATATCACCAAAGCAAAATACCTCGATGAACTGGCAACGCTCTATGGAGGGCGAGTAGCGGAGGAAGTGTTCTTTGGGAAAGATATGATTACGACCGGGGCAAGCTCTGATATTGAGCGAGCGACCGAAATCGCACGAGCCATGGTAATGCGCTATGGGTTCGACGAAGATCTGGGAGCGGAGAATTATGCTTCGGACTCTATTGAAGGGAATTATCTCGGTGCCGAAGGTGGAGGAAAATTATTCTCTGAAAAGACCCAGGAAAAAATTGACGACAAGGTTCGAACGATTCTCAAAGTTGCCTATGAACGAGCTCGGGTTATTATCACGGATTATCGAACATTGCACGAGAAAATCGCCGAAGTGTTGTTAAAAAAGGAAGAATTGCTCGCGGAGGAATTCGACGATTTTTTTAGCGGGGTGAATGTGCCAGAGAAGGCTGTGGCATAGGTAAAATTTAAAAACGAAAAAGAAAAAAGTAATTTTCTTACCTTTTTCTTTTTTTTCTTTCTTCCCAAAAGTACAAAGGTCCCATGCAAAAATCTTTTTACTTTTGGAGCATAGCTTTGCTCTTTCTTGCCGGCACCGCTGTGACAAGTGCCTTAGTGATATTCAGCGTTCTCCCGAATACGGACGACGATGCAAATCTGGAATATATCGACCTCTACAACGATTCGTGTACTCCAATTGATTTGATGGGGATTTCCCTACGTGATGCATCAAAGAAAACATATACGTTCTCCACCGAGATTTTGCCATCCTGAGGTCATCGCAAGGTTATGCAAACCGAATCAAAAATCATCTTGAACAACACGAACGAAACCATAGAGATTCTCGATGCCAGCATGAATCCGATGAGTCAACTCCACTATGCGACTTCTCAAAAGAATATTCCATTGGAATGGACGGTTCAGAGTCCGAACTGTCAAGTAGAGACCACCATCGAGGAAACAACCGTAGAAGTCATCCCAGTGGAAGTTCCGCCAATTTCAACCGAGATTATTCCCCCATGACTCGTTGAAATTCCAAGTATAACCGATTCATGATCCACCTTCTCTTGATCTACTGTTCTCTCGGGAACAGGCGAAATGTTCACGGGTTCTGATTTATCCAGTGTTACGGGTGCGCTTACCGGCTCGATTACGAGTGATTCTGGCAGTATTGTTACTTCTACAGGGGGGATCGAATTATCAAACCTAACTGGCTCGATATCACTCGGTAATGGAATTACCGTGGTACTGGGAAATGATATCGGTACTGGTGCGACACAAACTGGTGCGACAGAAACCAATGTTACACAAACTGGTGTGATACAAACTCAATCTGGAACTTCTTATTCCGGTGTCACTCTGGATTGAGTTACCTTGTCATGAGTTACTCTTTCTTGAACTACTGAGTCTGGAACGACCATATCATCGACAGGAATTGCCGATTCCACCATTCTCATACCTGTAATGCTTACGCTTTTTGATATTGATTCCAATGGGAAAATCGATCGATTGACCGTAGAATATTCTGGAATGCTTTCCGGAACCCTGACACCCGAAAAACTGATTGTTTTTTCCGCGAGCGGCGGTCTGGCGGATCATCCGATTGAGACAAGTTCCGGAGTCGTGAAAACCGTCGAATATTCGGGTTCTACATTGATAATCGACCTAAACGAACAAAACCTATCAAATACACCGTTGAAAATTTCGAACACCACGTCGAGCGAACTTCGATTGAAAACCTTGTCGTGATTCTGATTGACGAATGTATCGGGAATTCCCGTGCTTCCCCTGACATTCACACAGTCATTTGACGGATACGATGCGAAATACATTCACGATACCACAATACCAGTGATTCCGTCATTGGTTTCCAATTCGATTGCTCCGACTCCATTGCCGCAAAACCTTTCCAGCCCCTCAGGTTCAAGTATCACCCCCATTCGAATATTACCTGAGCCCACCATCGTTTTCCAGTCTGGACTTACCGCGATATGAGCCTGCAAAAGCGCGAGTTGCCGGGTGAATTTTATTCATCCCGTTCAAGAAAAATTTGAAATGTGCCGCTGGCAGGTGGTACCGGCTTGGGGAACGGGAAATGTGATTGATGGATGTAATCCAAGAACGATTACGTTGGGTGGATCCGGGGGAAATATTGGTTTGACCATATTGGATTCTGCGGGCATCCTTCCGTTCAAAACCAAGAGTTTTCAAATATTACCATTCGTGGATATCCAAAAAGTTTCCGGTATGGAAAATTTGACCCCCAAAACCCCAGTTGTCTCCAAAAAATCGGGAGATTCTACCAAAACCGCCGTAAACGTCGCTTCGGAGATTTCCAAAAACCAAATAGTGAAACCCACGAAAACTGCCACAGTGAAATCTCCCAAAAAAATCATTCTGCCCACCTCGAAGCCAAAAACCCCAGCCACGAAAACCATCACTACCAAAAAAACCACTACCACAAACAAAACCCCATCCACTCCAAAAGCTCCTGTGGCTAAAATCGCGCCGATTGCCCCAGCATACCAAAAACCACAAACCCCGTCTGATTCCGTCGCGCTTGGTATTATTGGAATTGCTAGCGCTGCCATTGGTTTTTGTCTTTCTTTGTTACGAAGAAAGGATCCTGAACCTACGAATTAGTCGAAAGTCCGTTATCATTGAAATTGGAGTGATTCGCTGTATACTTCGCTTTCCTTTCTTTTTCATGATTTCTCCGAAACTGCGACACGTACTTGTTTCACCGGTATACTGGACATTTTTTTTCATCGGGGGCGGTACTTTGTTCCTGTTCATTTCGCATTTTACCAATGCCGAATTGATTCGGAACAACCTCGGCATTTCCACGTTGTGGCTGGAATATGGAGTCAGTGCTACTACAGTACTCTTGGGAAGTGTATTCTTCTGATTATCTTCATATAAGTTTTGGTATTTTTCCTCTGGTTTCCATGGCAAGAAAAGCAGTATTTTTGGTTCTTTCTGATCAGTACTTTCGGTAATTGTCAGCGGATGTCCCGCTTGCAGCATTACAGCAGCTTCGTATATCGGACTTTCGAGTTTCCTGGCAGGATTGCCATTTATGGGGTACGAAATCCGAATGCTCTGACTACTCATAATGCTCGGCGCGGTCGTACATATCTGGCGAAATCTCGAAACTTGCGCTATTCCAAAAAAACCAAAACTCCGGTAGATTTGGGGCCCCCGGCAAAATGCGAACTTCTCGTTCATTTCTCCGCTCTTCGTTCACCGTACCTCTGTACGGCTCACTCCAGTGCTCGAAATGAACTTCGAATTTCATCATTTTTCCGAGGACCCTTGAATTCCCTGACGGTTTCCCTACAATACGCCCAATATTTTACTGATTTCTCATGAAGAAAATTACTAAGTGTGTTATCCTTGCTGCTGGATACGGAACTCGATTCCTTCCTGCTACCAAAGCTCAGCCAAAAGAGATGCTTCCTATCGTTGACAAACCTGTTATCCAATATTTGGTAGAAGAAGCCGTAGCTTCTGGAATTCTCGATATTATTATTGTTACCGGTCGTGGAAAACGAAGCATTGAGGATCATTTTGACAAGTCGTTCGAACTCGAGCAAACCCTCGTAGAAAAGGGGAAAACCAAAGAATTAGCCCAAGTTGAGCATGTTTCCTCACTCGCGAATATCGCATATGTTCGTCAACCATTGCCTCGCGGAGATGGAGATGCGTTGCTGTATGCCCAACACTTTTTGGGTGACGATCCATTTCTTCTCCTATTCGGTGACGATATCGTCATGCACGACGTGCCAGCTTCTCAGCAGCTAATCGAGACGTTTTACCGCAAGCACTCACCAATACTTTGTATTGAACGAGTAGCTGACAGTCGGGTTTCCAGTTATGGAATTATTGAGTCGAATTTTTCAGATGGACGGACTCATCGGGTGGAAAAATTCCTAGAGAAGCCCCTGCCGACGGAAACAGATTCGAGATTTGGAGTAGTAGGAAAATATGTGCTCACCCCGGATGTTTTCGATTATATTAAAATCGCAGGAAATAGCGCTGGCGGAGAACGACGGCTTGCGGACGGATTTGTAGAAATGCTCAAGGAACGGGATATTTATGGCTATGAAATAGAGGGGAAGCGTTACGATACTGGAGACAAATTTGGATTTCTCAAGGCTACGATAGATTATGCACTCGAACGGCCCGAGTTGTCAGAAAAACTGAAAGAATTTATGAAATCACGGATTTAATCTATTCAAATTTTCATGCGATTGGATCAACGGGTAGCGGAAATTCTGGGAGTGTCTCGAAACCGAGCGCAGTTTTTTGTAGAACATGGACTCGTGAATATTGCTGGAAAAGTGTCACAAAAATGTGGTCAAGAAGTCGCTCCTAACGTCGAAATTCAAATCGACCGGAACCATCCCCAAATTCGGTACGTTTCTAGGAGTGCAGAAAAACTCGCATCATTTCTCGAGACCTCAGCTATCTCTGTCTCAGGCTTCTCTTGTTTGGATGTTGGAGCTTCCACGGGCGGATTTACCCAGGTTTTATTGGAACAGTGAGCGATGCAGGTGATCGCGGTCGATGTTGGAACCGCGCAGCTCCATGAGAGTCTTCGTACTGATGAACGCATCGTTTCTCTCGAAAACACGGATATTCGGACTTGGAACGGTAATGAAAAATTCGCTCGAATAACGGTTGATGTCTCATTTATTTCCATTCGGGAAGTTTTACCGTCCATCCTGAATCTTTTGACACCAGATGGTATTTGCATTCTGCTCTTCAAACCGCAGTTCGAAGTGGGGCCGGAAAATTTGAGAAAAACGGGAATTCCCAAATCGGAAGCTATTCGGATGCGCTCCGTAAAGGATTTTGAAACTTGGTTGAAACACTTGAATATATCTGTTATATATCAATACGAATCAGCTCTGGTTGGAGAAGCGGGTAACCGAGAAGTGCTGTTTGCGGTTCGGTAGGGCTAAATTCTGGACATTTTATATTTCTACGTTACGTTGTTATATAGCAATGATTCCTCACAATTCGGTTTACAGTTTTTGAAAATCCAATACAATATCCCCTTAATTTTCATTGATATGTGACGAGGACCCGTTATCGAAAAACAAAAACAAGCTACGGCAAAAGAACGTGGAAAGGTTTTTGCCATCCATGGAAAACTTATTGCCATCGCTGCGGTGAAAGGTGCGGATCCATCTCAGAATGCGAGTCTGGCAGAAGCTATTTACAAAGCGAAAAAAGATAACGTCCCCAACGAAAATATTGATCGCGCCATAAAACGCGGGGCTGGATTGGAAAAATGAGCGGCTTCCATTGAAGAAATTATCTACGAAGGATACGGTGCTGGCGGAGTCGCTGTCATCATCAAGGTTTTGACGGACAACCGTAATCGTACAGCACCGAGCATGAGACATGCATTTACCAAGTGTGGAGGTTCACTTGGAGACCCTGGATCTGTTTCCAACTTTGCTTTCCAGTTTGTCGGGCAAATCCAGATTCCTGGTCCGCTTTCTGATGCATTAGAAGAAACAATTATGAATTCTGGAGCGAATGATTACCAAAGAGAAAAGGATATCGTGAATATTCAAACGGACTGGCATGAACTCGTGCACGTGACTTCTTTTTTGAAAGGGAAATGAATAGAAATACTTTCGTCATGATGAGAGTATCTTCCGACCAACACTATCGAACTGACCGAGTTTGACAAAGCTCTAAAAGTACATATTCTCATAGAGACTTTGGAAGAAGATGAAGATGTAGAAGCAGTTTGGCACAATGCGGTTTTCGCGCCGGAAATTTATAATGAAATTGTTACGCATCTTGAATCTCATCGCTTTAGAACTTAATTTTTATTTATGACATCCACAGCAAACGAAGATACTTCCGCATCTAACGGATCAGGAGGAGATGATGGTCAGGCTGGTACTACTGCGGTAGTTTCCGTTCCTAAACCAGAGAACGAGATTTTTTATGATCTTTCTTCCATTCACCCGCTTTCAGATTTTGACGAAGTACATTTTCTCGATTTGCTCGAACATTCCCTTTCTCTTTCTGTAGCCGAAAAAAAACGAGTGGTTGATGCTATTCCCACACTTTCTCAATTCCAGGTGGACGAACTCCACAAGGTGTTCGAGGACGAACGAGAGGAATTTAAAAAACTGCTCGCCAAGGAAGGTGATGTTATCCGAGATCTTGTTGTCAAAGCTAAGGAAGGATGGGAACAACTCCGGAATATCTACCTCGATGAACAGCGCGAATATGAGAAGCAAAACGCTGATGCTGAAAAAATGAATGAGCTTAAGAACCTTCTCGACGAAGCGGACGACTCGAAGTAAAACTCAGTTAAAACGCGAACTCCTCGTTGAATTTTCCGTTCCTCGTTCAACGTACATCCGTACGTCTCACTACGGTACTCAAATTCGACTTCGGATTTCATCGTTTTGACTGAGTTTTCTGGTGTGTCGACACGACAAAATACGGATTTCATCGTTTTGAAGAAGTCTATGGGAGTTTTGAGGGTAAAATGGGAACTTTCCACATGTATAACTATCGAGTCCGAACTCCGTTCAGCTCGATATTTTTGAAATGGGAAAGCTGGTATTTTCCTTCGTATTGGTCGATGGCGATGAAATCGTACTGGTAGGGGAACGATTGAATTCCTTGTTTTAATAAAAAAAGTTCGGCACTCCGCTGGAATTGGTATTGTTTTTTGCAACTGAGGGATTCGAGCGCGGAGCCGCCGAGTCGTTTCTGACGGAATTTTACCTCTACGAATATAATGGTATGATCTTTTTGAGCGACAATATCGATTTCTCCTCACCAAATCTGCCAATTGGTGGAAATAATTCCATATCCGGATCGTTCCAAATACCGAACAGCGATATCTTCTCATCGCCTGCCGATAGCGCGGGTATCTTCTCGGTGATTTGCCGTTGTGAGTTTCGAAATCATGGAACAAGAGGTAATGCCCTCATATTCCCCGATTTCCACTTTTTCTCCAAGAAAAATCTACGAAAAATTTAATGGGTTTGAATCCAGAAAAATAGGAGATACAATCCGGTTCGATATACCATCAATTTTATTCCATGTCTCACACTACTCGGGGTCGAGCAATGTATTTTCTCTTCATTGTATGTTTCTGAATGCTTGCCGTTCCTGTGCATGCCAATTTTGCTTTTTGAATCTATCCAGAAGACAATAATTCCAACGAGATTGTCGAAATCGAAAAAAAATACCACATCACCTCCCAATTGATTGGATATACATTTGACTCGTTTTGAGATTGGGAAGCGGAAGCCATCACACGGGCAGTCAGCACTTTCGGAAAAGATCGAGTATACCATGTAAGTCTGGCCCCGTTCGGTTTTAGTGCCAAGGAAGTGGCAAATGGGAAATACGATGCCGAATACCGGAAGTTTTTTAAAATTGCGAAAGCCTCCGGGGCGAAATTTTTGTACCGAACGATGCATGAAATGAACGGTTCTTGGTATTCCTGGTCTGGGGATCCAACGAATTTCAAAAAAGCTTGGATACATATCTACGAACTTTCCCGAGAAGAAGGCCTCGATACTCAATCGATCCTATTCATCATGTCGGTGAATTCCCAGGATTTACCCACGGTTGATGGATCTATAGGGGGGAAAATGATTTCCTGTTCTCCCATTAACAAAAAGAAAACTGGATGCCGGTCGTTTGAGGATTACTATCCGGGCAATGCCTACGTCGACATGATGGGTATGACGCTGTATAATTGGGGAAGGGGACGAGGGGAAGAATGGGCCAAGTGGCGGTCTTTTCCAGAATTGTTGAACGATAAAAATACCAAGATGCTCCTCCGTATTTCTTCATATGGGAAACCAGTATTTCTGGACGAAGTCGGAACCACAGCGGTAAATTTCAAAGGATCTTGGTCGCTTGCACAGGCGCAACAAACCTATGCGAATGACACTACGACAAAAAATGAATGGATATCCGGTTTCAAATCGGAATTGTTCCTCCATCCGCAAATCGTCGGTGCTATGTATTTTAACCGTGATAAGACTGATGGTTTGTCGAATCCGATTGTGGGGGAACTCGATTGGTCGGTTCTATCTCTCCGACTCGACAAGGAATATTCTTCCGTTCTCGATTTTTGGTCGGATCCGAGAATCGATGCTAGTGTTCTACCGTTCAAATATGACTATCCGGTCGTGAACGGCAAAAAAACCGGAGAAAAACTTGCTAAAAAAATTCTGAACGACACGAAAAATGACGCGATAAAACGCCAGCTAAAAACCAAGGAAGAGCTTGCCAAGATTTCCCTGAAAATAAAAAATACCAAATCCAAAACGATGAAACGATATTGGGAGACGGTATTTTCTACTATGGAAGTTAATTTGGGGAAATAACGGATTATTGGATTCCCATATTCTCCATTTTCTCTCGGATTTTCTGTTCTCCTCCAACCCGGGGGTTGTAGTAATCGTAGAGCAGCCGCACGAGCCCATCCTTGTCGAGTTCTTCGCTCTTGAGACCTATCTGTTCCAATGAACCTTTGATAGTGCTGACACGCTCCGAATTCCCCTTTCTGAGGTATTCTCCATTTCGACGTTTTGCTCGGACGCTCAAAATGGTTTCCTCGCTCGTAATAGCCGACCAAAAGCTTTGAAACATTCCCATCATGCCTGTGGTACGAACTGATTCCTCATTAACCTGGTCGAACGGTACGATGATGTAGAACTCCTTTTTCATGATTTGCGCCATGTCGATGAGATTTGTGAGAAAATCCACATACCGATAGGTCTGTTCTTGTAGCAAAGAATTCGTTTGTTTGAGAGCGAGATTCTTGAGCTTGAGCAGGTAGCTTTCGATATCTACTTTGAGGGATCTCACAATAATCTGCACCGGAAACCGCAGTGAGTTCAAAAATCTCTGGTATCCATAAATAATAGAATCCTGTTCTTCCTCGCTTTTGAGATTGAAATTGAGTGCTTGGACTTTGAGGACCATACGCGAAGATCCATCTTTCATAATCATACAATTTCCACGAATTTCGGTAAACGGGAGATATTTTTGTGTGCTGGAATCTTTATGTGGTTTTTTTGCGACTTTCACAGCGGAAGAATCGATGGTGGTAACAGGAGACATAATTCGTTATTAGAGTTTTGCTAGCTTTTCGCTCATAGCGTCCTGAACTTCGGTGTAGTGTCATTTCATTTCAGTTTTAGCTTTGATATTCGCATGAGAAGTAACCCAACCGATTTCCAAATTGGAAAAGCTGTCAGTACCCTTGCTCCAAACACGGACATTGGTATTGAGATTGAGTCGAAGCACGTTGAGAATGAAAGGGAGGAACGTCATTTCAGAATTTCGGAACAGTGCGACGAACAAAGAAATGATAATACAAAGTATCAGGGGAACCGCAGCAATTTGAGGTCCCAAGCCTGCTTCAAGCGATTTGAACAGCATATATCCGAAACCGCTTCCTCACATGATGATAACGATTTGCCGGAGTGAAAGACCCAAAAAAATGGTATCTTCGTTTTCTATTTGAACGGGGATTTTGTATTGCATAGCTCAATTAGTATATACTACTCGACACAGCGACGCAACATTCTCCATCGTTTTCGGTTGACTTTGTGAGCGCGAGTCTTATAAATGAGCGAAATTTCAGATACCTTTTTAACCGCGTATTTATGCGAATCGATTACATTAAACACCGTTTTTCTTATTACTACGTAGCTATTGCCCTATTTGTGGGTTCATTAGCCATGCCATTCATATTACCTATTCATCTTGGTATCGACATGACGGGAGGAACCCAATCCGAATTTCAATATACTGGAGAATTCAATAAGGCTCAGGTTGAATCTGTCGTTTCCAAGGTTTCTAGCCAATCCGAATTTGCTTCGAAATCCGCTATTAATACTACCAGTGTATACAAGGTTTCTGGCGAAAATATTTTTGTGGTTGAAGTTGGTTACAACACTCGAAACAATCTCTCGGTCAAAGATCTCGATACTCTCAAGACTGACTTTCAGAACTATCTCACTAATGAACTCAAAACCAGTGCCAATGCGACACTCGTCCGATACCAGAATATTGGAGAATCTTTTGGAGATTATATCAAAAAAACAGCATATTTGACGCTTGTAATGATCATTGTGGTTATTTCTGTCTATATTGCCTGGGCATTCCGAGGTACCGTCGAGGGATTTACAAGTTTCTCGTTTGGAGCGGTAACTGCGGTTTCCCTCTTTCATGACGTTATTATCGCTTTTGGATTGTACGTAGCCACGAGTTTTTTCTTTCCGGAATTCAAAATCGATACATTCTTTATTACGGCTATGCTCACGGTTCTCGGATATTCCATAAATGACACCATCGTCATCATGGACCGAATTCGATCGAATCTCCTCATTCCTGCTAACAAGAAGTTAAACTTTGGAGTGCTCGTGAATAATTCTATCAACGATACTATTACCCGTTCCTTATTTACGTCATTGACCGTAGTAATTGTCTTAGTGTCATTGTATTTTTTTGGACCGCAGGCTATCCAAGGATTTACTCTTGCGCTCATTTTTGGTACGCTTGTAGGAACATACTCTTCCGTTTGTATCGCGGCACCACTCTTGTACGATTTTACTCGTCTCAAAAAGTAATAAAAAAGTTTTACAAAACTGATCGATTCGCTATACTTCGCCTACTCTTCGGGAAACCGTCGGGTAGGCTCGCTTAGCCTCATATGCATCCATAGCTCAACTGGATAGAGTAGCGGTCTTCGAAGCCGTTGGTTGTAG
>JAVHRB010000043.1:0-12541 GCA_036171455.1 Patescibacteria group bacterium | reverse complement strand
AATCACAAAGCGGTAGCCCACGCAGCAAGCTGACGGGGAAAAGAGATTTTACATTCTTTCAAATTTAATCGTAATAAATAATAATAATCTTCGAGAATCAATTATTTCCGATTTTTTCACATGTCCATATAATACGGCGGAAATCGCACCAATCCAGGCTCATGTCCATCAGTCAAGAAATAGAATCCAAAATTAATATCGTCGATCTTGTTCAACGATACGTGCCACTCAAAAAAGCAGGGGCATTATACAAGGCATGCTGTCCTTTCCATAATGAAAAAACACCTTCATTCATGGTTTCTCCTACCAAAAACATCGCGTATTGCTATGGTTGTCACAAGGGGGGTGGGCCCATTAAATTCCTCATGGAAATCGAGAAACTCGAATTCCGAGAAGCGATGCAATTGCTGGCCAAAGAAGCGGGAGTAGAACTCCAAACCGACTATTATAAGGAACGTGGTTCCAACCAGACCGACATGTACGAAGCGTACAAAATAGCAACAAACTGGTACCATGAGGAACTCTACAAAAGCGAAAACAGTGAAAAACTCGCCTATGCCAAACGGCGAGGACTCACCGAAGAAACGCTCAAGACCTTTCAGATTGGGTTTTCCGGGGATTCCCGCGGACTCTGGTCCCAGCTCAAATGACGGGGAATGTCAGAAAAAGACATTATGGATTCTGGAATTTTCGTCAGTCCAAACCGGGACAAATTTTTTGGGCGAATCGTCTTTCCTATCGCAAATTTTACCGGACATACCGTAGGTTTCACCGGGCGAATTATCGATCAGGGAGAACCCAAATATCTCAATTCCCCAGCGAGCCACATTTTTAACAAATCAGAAATCCTCTACGGGCTCCACCTGGCCAAATCCAGCATTGTAAAACTCGGGTACGTCATCGTTGTAGAATGACAAATGGACACGGTCAAACTCCATCAAGCCGGATTTCCCAATACGGTTGGAATCAGCGGTACAGCGCTCACCAAAGAACATATCCATCTCCTCCGACGGCTCACAACCAAGATATTCCTCTGCTTGGATATGGACAAAGCTGGAGTCAATGCCACCTTCTCCAGCCTCGATTCCCTCCTCAACGAAGAAGTGGACTGTAAAGTCATCCAGATCGACGGAGGAAAAGATCCTGACGAGTACATCGAAAGCGGCGGAGATTTTGCCACTTTGATCGCAAAATCTATCACCCCCGTACAATTTTTTATCAATGCCGGAAAAAGCCGGTATGATTTCGACTCGGTAGTTGGGAAAACCCAGGTATTGCGGGAAGTTCTCAAATACGTCCGCCGAATGACGAACCGAATCGAGATTGATATGTCCATCAAATACCTCGCACGTTCCTTGGATATTAGCGAAAACGTGGTATATGAAGAACTCAAAGGCGTCAAACTTCCACCAAAAAAAACAGAAGAATCTGGCAAGTTTGGACTTGACTTTTGACATACCTTAATCGGCTATTGTAGCGCCTATTGATTTTATGACTTGTTTTTAGCGTCGATTGACTATACTAGTGAGCACTTTGAAGGAATTCCTTCGTACGACTATGTCCGCTCAGAGATTCTTGCCCATTTGGGTCAATCGGAAATTTCCGATGTTGACGCCATAAAAGCTCTGGAAATGCAGATTGAATCGGAGAATGAATGAGCTCAAAGCGAAATGATACTTTTAAAATTTTCTGAACTTGTGAAACGAGCTCAAAAGCTCATGTACGAACATGAGAAACAAGTACTCGCTTCTACCATGGATCAGAACTCTCTCGAGTATATGCAAGCTCACCTAAGTTTAATTTCCAAAGGAAAAAAACTTGGGATTATTTAGTGTAACACTTTCCCTATGGCAAAGAAACATGATAAAATCAAATCCGGAGATGTAGAAGAAGTGAATTTGGATGATATTAAACTCCCAGAAGACCTATTGGACGACCAAAACGACATTCCATTGGAAGCCCATTTTGACGAATTCATCGAAAAAGGCGCGAAAAGCGATATTTTAGAGGATGAACAACGGTTAAAAAAATGAGTCGTGAAAGATTTCGAAGATTTTGACGAAGACGAATTCGTGGCGATTCCCTTGGAAGAAGACCCGGAAATCGATGATGATTTCATATTAGATCTGAGCGATGAAGAGTTGGAAGAGGGGGAAAATCCCAAAAAAAGGACGCGCGGACTCGGACGAATGCCGGTCGAACGGGCTCAGGACAAGCGGCGGCTCGGAAAAGGTTTACAAAAATTCATTGATGTCAGCATTCCCGCAGATATTCTCGAAGGACTATCCGAAGAAATGCAGCTGCTATTTAAAAAATGAAAGAAGGAAGGAAAAATCACCCATGATGAGCTGGCGAATACCCTGCCGAACGTCGAGGAAAATCTCGATCTCGTAGACGAAATCTATTCCCGATTGATGCGGCTCAACATCGAGATTGTCGACACAATGGACAAAGAAGTCCTCCTCAAGACTACCAGCGAAGAGAAAGCAGCAGAGATTGATCTCTCAGAAATTTCGGACGATTCCATTCGAATGTATCTCAATGAAATTGGTCGTTTTTCCCTTATCAATGCGGAAGAGGAAGTTCGTCTTGGACGCCTCATTAAAAAAGGCGACCAAAGTGCGCGTCGGAAACTTGCAGAAGCCAATCTCCGTCTCGTTGTTTCGATCGCAAAAAAATACATGGGCCGGGGTCTTTGACTTCTCGATCTCATCCAAGAGGGAAACGTCGGACTGTTCCGTGCGGTCGACAAATTCGATCCGGAAAAAGGTTTCAAATTTTCTACGTATGCGACTTGGTGGATTCGACAGGGAGTAACCCGCGCGATTGCCGACCAAGCCCGAACCATCCGAGTACCGGTTCACATGGTTGAAACCATCAATCGGTTCACTCACACATTCCGACGATTAACGCAAGAACTCGCCCGTGAACCTCTTATGGAAGAGCTTGCACTCGAACTCGATATGGACATTCGGAAAGTTCGCCAAATCATGCGAATTTCGCAGGATATCCTGTCACTCGACTCCCCTGTTGGAGGCGAAGAGGATACGACGCTCGGCGACTTCGTGGAAGATGACAAATACCTGACTCCAGATAAAAATGCTAACCTCGTGTTGCTCAAGGAAAATCTCTATGAAATGCTCGATTTCCTCACGCCGAGAGAACGGAAAATCATCATCATGCGATTCGGACTCGACGGCGGAGAAATTCATACCCTCGAAGAAGTCGGAAAAGAATTCGGGGTAACCCGGGAACGTGTCCGGCAAATCGAGGCGAAAACCCTCGAAAAGCTCCGCAGCCATCCAAGCGCCGACAAGATTAAACACTTTAACTAATAGATATGCACCTGTTCGACATCAATGTCTGACCCCTCTTGAATACTCATTCGGGAGAACATATCAATCTCCATTTTGAAGATGAAGTCATCGACTCAGGATGGGAAGATTTGGAAGTGGAAGGCTTGCTCGTATTCGATATCGAACTCATCGCTATCGACGGCGGAGTCGACATCATCCTGAAAAATCTCTCCTGTATCGCGATCTATGAAGGAAATTCCTACGAAGTAGAAATCCGAAATGTGGAACGAACGTTCCTAAAAGAATGCTCTGAAACCATGCCGGACGATATCAATCCTATCAATATGAAGAGTGCCAGCATCAATCTGGGAAAAGTATTGAGAGAGGAAATTTTGATGCAAATATTGTAGTACGAAGATAGTAAAATCATGGCTTTCTTGATGGTTCGGAAAGTCATGATTTTTATTATCGGCCGTTTCTAAAATATGGGTATAATTATAAGAAACAAACTGGGTTTTCTCGTAAAAAGAGTAAATCGAATTTTCAAGAAATCTGTCCAATCTATTCTATAGAGTTATATTATCTGGATAGTTATTCATTCTTAACTCGTGGCCTCCGGTACAATTCGCTCAGTATGGTGAATTCCGTCTTGAGATATTGTAATATTCGGATTTCTCTCTTTGAAACGGAAGCAATAATACGAACGTCAATTTCCTGGATCAATCGAGCAAAACGTGCCTGTAATAACGAACGTTCCTTTTCCAAACGAATCGTTAATTCTTGTATCTTGGCATCGATAGGGAGATATATGAACGAGGGAAGACGCCGATCTGCGTTCCAATCGAAGGTATCGAACTGGGGATCGGAATATTTGGAAAGCGAATCAATCGTGCCGGATATATCAAAATTGTCAGTGGCAACTACGGGAGCAATCGTTTCGGGAGCCTTTGGTTTGATAACCGCCTTTGGCTTGATAACCGCTACTGGCTTTTTAACGACTACCTTTGGCTTGGGGGCTACGGTTTTCGGAACTATTGCCGGTTTCGCCGAGACGACTTTTACCACCGTAACTTTCGACTTTGGCACAATCGGTTTTTTTACGGGCAATGCTTTTTTCGGAACAATCACGGGTTTTTTCGGAATGACTTTTACCGGAATTCGAATTATTTTCCGTTTAACAATAGGAATTTTCTTTTTTACCGGAGAAACTACGGTAACTGGAGGAGTCACGACAACGGGAAGTATCGGAGTCGTAGGAGGCACGTAAATATAGCCTCCACCTCCTCAACCACCACTTCCTCCTCCACCACCTCCTCCTCCACCTCCGCTCACGGCAGCAACGGTTACCTGACAAGATCCGCTTCCGGATCTGCTGTCAAATACATTGAGCGTGTACGTTGTATTGGCATTTAATGGAGGAACAACCGTCAAACTTCCTTGAACCGACTGGTTTCAAATTCCAAAAAGGTTAGCGTTCACGGCATTTTGAGAGTTCCAATTCAGCACTGTCTGTCCGCCGTTCGTGACTTGGGTCGGCGAAGCGGTAATCGTGCAAGTAGGAGGTGCTATGGGTAATATTAGTGCAAAATACGAAAAGTGATCAGTATCAAACAAAACATTCCCAGTGCTGTCGGAAACATATGTAGCACCGGAACCCATTTCCACCCAATCGAGTCAATCTTCGGAAGTCAGTATCCGATATCCGATTTGCGGTATGGCAGGCAGGGAAATTTTTACCATTTGATTCAAGTCCATCCTTACTCCGAGGACATCGGCACCGACCTTGAAAATCTTTGAGACATTCAGATCCGAAAGCGGGGAACTGTCAGAGGATAGTTTGGCATCCTTTGAAATAAATTGCATTGGGTCGATATTGTCTCATAGTACGAATCCTCCATTCCATACGAGATCCCCTGAATTTGTTTTCACGGAAGTTACGGCAGTCAGTCCCGTTCCTGTGAGAATTTCCACTCCTTGAGCAGAACGTATTCGTGTACCAATTGCCCCCGTACCAGTAGTATTTGCCAACACGATTCCAGAACCAGAGAGTAGTCTCGAAGAAGTGCTTACAGTCAAGGAATCGAATTTCCGGAATACGAGGTTTCCCGTTCCGGTAATGACCGCGGGAGAAGCCGATGGTATGACGTCCGGAATCGGTATCGTCAGAGTAGTGCCAGTGTCGGCATACTGATTGGAAAATACGCGGTATGAAAATTTATAATTCTTTTTCTCTCCTATCCAATCTCGAGAAAAATCATACCCATTATTCGGTTGTTTCGCGTAATGGTCAATTTCCCATCGATCAATAGCTCAGAGCGGAGAATTCTCATTATTCTGATCGTTCAGTCGAGAAGCGTTTACATATCCCGTTTTATCATCGTTGTAATTGGTTCATTCGAATTTCATCTTGATGGAGAGCCGGACATTGTTGTCGTTGTTTGCCCGGTATTCATATCGGGAGAGCGAAACTTTTGGAACATCCGTATTCACGTCGCGAACGAGGTCATTTACTGATCCGAAATACGAAGTATCGGAAACTCCATACAAAGCCTTATAAATTTTTCCATAAACCGATCGATAGTCGATTCCAACTCCAAGCCAATTTTCCTTGGCTTTTACGAGCGAAATATTCCCATAAATTTTTTGATCGAGACTCGAAAGCAGCGTCGAATCATTGGAAATAACAAACATCCCGCCACCTTCTCCATGGTCCGTACCGAGGTCCCCATTGACTCGGATCGTCCGTCAGAATTCGGAAAATACCACGATAGTGATATCTTGAGTCGTCTTGATCTCATTGAAAAACGACGTGAGGTTGGACATCGTTTTGCCAATGTTGTAATTCAAATCCTTCGGAGCATTCATTGGATCAAAATTCGACTGTGGCGCCAATTGGTTGGAATGAGTATCATAGCCTCAATCGGCCTGCATATAGAATGATTTTCCTACCCCATTGACTAGGAGTGTCTTGAGAAATTTGAGTTGGTTCACGTTCCCGTACCCAGCACCGTCCGGTCCTCCTGCAGACTTCGAAGCCTGGGCAATTTCGTCAACCCTGGCAGCCGCCCGGAATAAATCTGCCGTGTTGTCAGGATAACTCCGGGTACGAATGATATTCCGGAGAGCATCGAGGTGAGCGTTTCTATCGTTCGTGCTGAGGTAGTTATTGGAAAAAATGGCTCCGCTCGGGCCGATATTGATATACCTGCCGCCACGGAAGACGTTTGGCCGTTTTCCAGAAAGGGATATAGTATTTTCGGAAAGTGGCTCAGTCGTTATGAGTCTGCCAAAAACCCCGTCAACATCACTCAGGGTAGTAGATTCGAATGATGCAATTTTCTTTTGTGCCTGATCATGGTCACGGGAATGGTTCGTGGTTCCTACTCGGTTGAAAATCCTCAAGTTGTTACTATCGTATAGCGACTTGAGTGATGGAATCGTTCCTCCACTCCCATAAGCCAAAGCATTGTTCATATAAAAATCACCGAGGTCTGTCATTCGTGATAAATCGATACCTATGGTTCCACCAGTAATAGTACGGAGACTCATATAATCAGAATATTCAGATTTCGGGACTATGCCGTGAAGCCAATCGTATCCCCCGCTGAGTTCCACAAAAAGGATTTTTCACCGCGCATTGGACAATACTGACTGGGTCAAATTCTCCGTAGCCGTCAGTTTGTCGTACCCGGTCTGGAGCACAAATTCTGGCTGGGAAAGGAAAATCGAAATCGCAGCACGTAATTTGGATATCTGGAAAGCAGAGTTGCTCGGTCGGAACGTTCCCGAAGAACCGTCAGAATTGGAATTCAAAAAATTCGTAATCCGATCCGTAACATCGCTGGGAAGCGTATGACCGGAAAGTAATCGATTTTCCAGCATTCCCAGAAATTCCGCAGGAGTAATTTCTCGAATCAATACCGAGGATGGAGCAAAAATCAAACTTCCGCTATGTACCTCCAAACTCCCCGTTCCCTGTTGCAAATACCCGTCAGTAATCGAAAGCGATTGCGATTGCGGACTGAAAATTCCGGAACGTACGAACAATGTTCATGATCCGGTATCGAACGAAAAGTTTGGAAGTGATATGCTTCCTGTAGATACGGACAATACGTTCCCGGTTTGACTTCCTGGAATGGCCAAATCCAAAGTTCACGATGTGACCGTTAAAGCGCCGGAATACGTATTTCCAGTACCGGAAACTATTGTGGAATCCGCATCAACAATCTTGTTGGTATACGGAACTATGCTGGCCAACGAAAATGAACCGGTAGAAGTATCAAAAGCAATCCGACTCGTAAAGGAAATCCATTGGTTCTGAATATAGGAGGAATAAAATTTCCCATTGTTATCAAATCATTCCCGGCCGAACACGGAACCAGGGAAATACGGTGACCAATTGAAACGGCTCAGCAAACTGCCGTCACGAAGCAGGGAGTCAATGAGTTCTGGCGAATTCCAATGGAGCAGTTTGATCGTGCCAATCGTGAGCTCCAAAGGGGTTTTGTAATACACGGCATTCATCGCTTCGTCAGAATACATCATATCGCTGGACAGGAACCATTTAACGCTCGGCAACAGCTCAAAATCGTTGGCGATAATCTGTGCCGCAAACGTATCCAATTCGGAACGAGAAGGATTTCCCCGGGAATAAAACCGGTAAATTCGATCCGCCAAGAACAGAGAAATAGCATTTTCGCGCATTCAGAATATGTAATCGATCGTGTTATCGGCCAGACCGTTATTTCCGCCTATCGGATTTTGCATGGCTCCGAGATCCAATGTGCCGGAACCATTGACGAATGGAAAAGTTACCCCTAATTGGAGTGAGCCACTCAAGAAAACGACTCCCGTGGAAGTATTGTGTCCTACTGGATCGTAGCTTACCTTATGTGTCAGCGGATCAGAAACGAACCCGGTTAAAATTTTTGCGACAGATGCCACGTCGGTTTCTTCGTAGTTCCGGGTACTGCCTTTTTCTTTGGAGTCGCCGGGAAGGTATTCCCCCATCAAAAATAACTGAATGAGTTCCCGTCCATAGTTTTCGTTCGGGTTATTTTTGTTGCTTTGATCGAGCAAATCCAAGAATTTTCCCATCGCGTAATCTCAGGTACCGCCGTTTGAAAAGAGATTCTTCTTAACCATGTTCCGATAGTTTCCTAAGGTATTCGAATACAGAGAATCGTGCTGATTTATAATATCACGGTATGAAATCTTATCGGACTGGTTTACGGGGAAAATATCCTCGAACAATGAAAAAAGTTTTGCCTTGGGTTCATAGGGATCTCTTGCATAGCGATACTGATAGAGTCGAGTCATATTGGTACCATCTGACCAATTAAAGCCGGAACTGGTAAGCGCTGAAATTTCTGAATCGTACTGGGTTCGATCCGGTCATACGGAATCTGGGAATATGAGGTTCGCTGCTGCCATGGCGGAACCCGCCAGGTACAACCTAGTAGTTAGTTCAGGTGTAGCGGAAAAATATGCTTTTCGGGCGAGATGTTCGGCTTTTTCGATGGTCCATGGATTTGCGGAACTATTGGTAATGGCAGCGGAGGAGGTTGCGGGGAAAAGCGATGTTAAAAGTATAGATGCCAAAATAAACATCGAAACGGATTTTTTTAACATGCTGAAATATTATATATAATTTTTATTATAAAATAATATAGTAAATTCGTCAAATACCTCTAGAAAACGTGCGAATACCTCTATTTAAAATAGAATTACCAAAAAATATTTGACTTATTTTAAACATTATTGAATATAATCTTAACTACGGTTACTTTTTTACATAAAACTGTTGGGAAAAAATGGGCAATTTTCCAATGTTACGCTCTTGAAACATTTCGTCGATTTCGCCGAAATCGCTATCCAATGCAGATGAATTGATATTTGCCTGATTGATAAACAAATACGGAGCCCAATTTCTGCAGGATGCTATAGTCCAGAGAACCGAGAAAATCATAGGAACGAAGGCGGATGAGTCCGTAATAGAAGAAATGGTACCCGAATTGTTCCTGGAAGGTGGAAGGTATTTTCATAGTTTGTTCGATCGCCATAGTGCGATTATGCTCCTGATTGATTCTCATACTTGAGTCATTCTCGATGCAAATGAATCAGCTGCAGAATTTTACGGGTATTCCAGAAATGATCTCCGTTCCAAAAATATCAGGGAATTGAACTCACTTTCTGATGATCAAATCCGGATGGAGCGTGCTAACGCTATCAGTGAACACCGGAATTTTTTGCATTTTACTCACCAGATGGCGAACGGAGAAGAACGTTTGATAGAAGTCCATTCGTCGCCTATAATTTTCAAGCATAGCAAAGTTCTTTTTTCGGTCATTCATGATATCACAGAGCGAAGAAAACTCGAAAAAAACCTGGTCGACAGTGAGAAAAAAATCCGTGCTATTTTTAATCTTTCTCGAGAGTTTATTGGGCTGTTAAATCCGGATGGTCTCTTGATTGAAGCTAACAGGACCTCGTTGGATTTTATCGGAGCCGACCTCGGCGGAATCGTAGGAAAACCTTTCTGGGAACTTTCGTGGTGGACGCATTCTCCCGATGCTCAAAAATTGCTAATTGAAGCTATTTGAACGGCGAAAACTGGAAAGGTTACCCGTCAGGAAGTTATCCATTTGGATACCGAAGGAAATCCGCACTATATCGATTTCAGCATATCGCCAGTATTTGATGATGATGGTCAGGTAATCTACCTTTTACCGGAATGACAGGATATTACCGAGCAAAAAATTATCCAGGAAAAATTACGGAATATCTCTTGGAGATTCGAGAGTATCATCGAAGGTACGGACGCTGCTACTTGGGAATGGAACGTGCAGACCGGTGAAACAGTATTTAATGAGACTTGGGCGAGAATTCTTGGGTATACGCTCGATGAACTCGGACCTGTGAATATTAAAACCTGGCGATCTTTCACTCATCCTGACGATTGGAAAAAGTCAAAAGAATTACTCCAACGACATTTTTCAGGAGAACTCTCATATTACGATATTGACTGTCGAATGAGGCATCGGAACGGAAACTGGATTTGGATACGTAACCGGGGCAAGGTTATCACTCGTGCCCCCGATGGAAAACCTATATTAATGTTTGGTACCCAATCCGATATTACCGAACTGAAGAATACGCTCGATTTGCTCCTCAAAATTGCAAATCGTGTTCCAGGACTCATTTATCAATTCCGCTTGCGTCCGGACGGAAGTTCATGTTTTCCTTTCGCGAGTGAGGCACTTTCCTCTATATACCACCTTCAGCCAGAAGAAGTACGGAATGATGCTTCCAAAGTTTTTACCAATTTACACCCGGAAGATTACGATGGAGTCGTCCTTTCTATACAGGCTTCAGCAAAGAATCTGACTCCATGGAAGCACGAATATCGGGTGAAATTCGAAGACGGGACGATAAGATGGCTTTTCGGCGACGCATTACCAGAAAAGGAACCCGATGGATCAATCCTCTGGCATGGGTTCATTACCGATATTACCGACCGGAAATGACTTCAGGACAAAGTTCTCAGGATGGCGTTCCACGATTGACTCACGAATCTGCCAAACCGGAGGCTATTCATTGAACGTTTACAGCAATCGATGATAAACCATAAGCGGACGGCATCATATGGAGCAGTATTGTTCATTGACCTCGACAATTTCAAACCGCTGAATGATAAATACGGACACGGGTTTGGGGATCTCCTCCTGATCGAAGCCGCGAACCGCATGAAGAATTGCGTGCGGGAAATAGATACGGTCGCGCGTTTTTGAGGAGATGAATTTGTCATTCTATTAAACGACTTAGACCAAAAACCGGAGAACTCGGCCGTTATAGCAAAAGGCATCGCCGAGAAAATCCTCAATTCGCTTTCCGAGGAATACTCGCTGGCTTTGACGGATGAAAAACACCAAGACGTACATATTAAACATCGATGTACGGGGAGCATCGGAATTGCGGTATACGACGGGGATGAGACAAAAGCTGATGATATTATCAAACAGGCTGACGATGCTATGTACAAGGCCAAAGGAAGCGGAAGGAATACGATTTGGTGTGACAAATAAACTTTTTTACCGATTTCTTGCCGAGGCATGTGTGGATTTTATCCGCCGTGAATCGGTTTTTTTTGACGATTCCCAACCCGGGTTAATCCGTAATTAATGAACCGCTCGTAGAATGTCTCTGCAATTGCAATGCGAATAATCATTTAATACTTTTATTTATGAAACACACGAAATTCCTCGTCATAGGAAGTATCATCGTTTCCTCGTTGGCTTCGGCTTCCGTATTTGCGGTTAATTCTACAAACGAAGTACGAACCGAGAGAACTTCCAAATCCCAAAAATCCCACAAGTCGTGGACGCAGGCGAATACCGGTTCGATTGTTCCGAAAATGCCACAAGACGCGACATGGAAAACGAATATTACCCGTACCGTGATTAATATCGCGAACGGAGTCCAAATTACCGAGACGACCGCCGATGCTGTCACGCTCGCAAAACTCAATGCGCGTTTTACGAAAGTCCAGGCAAACGTTGGAACGAATCCGAAACCGCTCGTTAGCGTAACCCGGACCCAACTTGCCGACGGCATTCAAACTACCATTACGTCTACCGATGCGGCTACCGTAACCAAAATCCAATCCAATGGAGGTAATTTTGGGAAAATGCAGGATAGTGGTCGGAACGGTTTGTCCAAGATGAATCTGAATATCACTCGAACGGCCATAAATATCGCCAATGGGATTCAAATTTCCGAAACTACCGCCGATGTGCCGACACTCGCAAAACTCAACGAACGCTTCATTAAAGAGCAATCCCAGACTCCCAAAAATGCCAATCCTTTGGTCACGATAACACGAACGCAACTGAGCAATGGTATTCAAACTACCATAACGTCTACCGATGCGGCTACCGTAACCAAAATCCAAAGCAACGGATGACATTTTTACGGAAAGAATGCCGGATTGAAAAAAAGCATGGGGAAGAAAACCAGAGGGGGAAAACACGGGAATCGTTAAATTATTCCCGAATAATTTGGAAGCATAGCATGGAAACCTCCCGAAATTGATTCGGGAGGTTTTTTTTGATTGCGATTGTGCGACAGCTCCCCCTTTTTTTCCTCAGTTTGAGTTCTCAGGGATATTTCGTATTTTACGAGCGGTTGAGTGAGGAGTGATGCCACCTCTCAAATAGTCCGACTACCAGAAACGATTTCTTTCAAAA
>JAVHRB010000042.1:0-12845 GCA_036171455.1 Patescibacteria group bacterium | reverse complement strand
AACCGTGGTACAATTCGTACCGTTACAGGTGCGGGAGTATGAAATTACCGGCGCAACGGAAGTCCAGCAATACACGGAGCCGTACCGTCGGCTTTACAAACTGGAGTAACAACGGTTGTAAGACAAGAGTTGGTTACGCTGTCATAGCTATATCCGTCGGCACATCCCCAATCACAGGCACTCATTCTCGGCAAGGATTCGAGATTTCCACATTTGATAGCGGTAAACGTCCCGTTCGAAGGATTGACTCCCTGTGGAGCCTTCCAAATCACGCCAGCGGCGTTCGGTTTTGGAACCCCGCTGCCGTTGACGGCACATGTCTGTCCCGTGCTCGTATATGGAGAACACGCAGGTAGCGCATTCGTAGTATCATCGTTTCCGAACGGATCGGTAGATTTGATACTACCAGTAATAGTATAATTCTTCCAGAACGGACTCAATGTCACTCCACCTCCGGCAAAAGCACCAAGCGGTGCATTGGATTCGAATACTTTCGCGGCTTCTCCCGAAAGTCCGATTCTCGCTCCGGTATTGTCGATTTTTATAAATTTCGAATAGGATTCGTAGCTGAAACTGCTTGAGTTTGGCGTATAAGAAACTCCATCCCAGTTGGAACGAGCGTTATCCATGGCTGTGACTCGGATATAGTTTTTTCCCTCGGCCAAACAGGAATCCAATCGCCCTCCGCCCGCCAGTTTCGTCTTGAGGGAAGGAAGTCCGACCCCGCTCGGGTTCGGAGTGTCTCCACCGGTAACCGGCCCGGCAACCGTAGGAGTAGTCTCAGCGCTCGTAGAAAGCGAGTTATAATGGAAAGTAAGATTCTTCAGGAGCGGGTTCGTACCATATGCTGCGCTGGTAATATATGCAACCTGATTAATCGCAGTCGCCATATCGTAAATCGCCGTACAATTCCCTATTTCTATCTTTACTTGAGAAATTCCAGAAACGTCATCAACCTGGATTTCCAGGTTTTCGAGAAGATCCGGATGGACGGTGGTCGACGGGCTCGTCACCTTATTCTTGTAAAATTCACAGCCTGCCAGGGTTGGATTGGTGGATGTACCGTAATCCGACGCAGCATATTTGGTATAGTTACACCAAGAATTCTTTTCAGCTAAAGTTGAATCAGCATTGAATACATTGCTGACGTTATTAATGACAATGGATGGACCGGCATCGTCGGGAGTGGCAGACAGTCACATAACGGTACACTGTCGGAGCGTTCCGGAAGGCTGAGGATTGTATGGCAAGAGTTTACCAACCACTTGATCGTAGGTAAAAACATAATTGGTATTCTCGTATCTGCAGGTTCCGTCCGCTCCTCCGGTGTATGATCCATATACCGTAGCCCCGAGACCGGAACCGGGTTTTGCCCGTTCACAAGTGATAGCTTCCGTAGTCGGAGCCAAATATCAAAGCGCCGGATACGCATCTCGAAAGGCACTTACCGTACAGGTATTCGCCGCGTTGTTACCGAGATTCGATCCTCCGAATTGGAACGGTTGGTTCAGATTGTCGCTGTACCGTTGTTTGGTAATATAGTTGTAAATGGTCGGAACGGTGTACCAATTGCTACAGGTTTTCGCGGTTCCACCTCCGGTCGTCGAGTCTGGGTAAGTGGTCGTCTGACAGGTTCGGGTATTGGTTGCGCCCGGGGTAGTCGAGGTTCCGAGAGCCGTTTGAGACCATGAACCACATGTGGTTCATGGTACGCAGGCTGTATTGAGATTGGCATTATTGACACAAGAAGGATAGCTATAATTCGTTCCATACAAGGTACAGGTTCGCGTAACGGTAGCGCCCGGGGTAGATGATGGGGTATATCCGTAATCTACATAGGAAGCAGTAGGACAGCCTGCAGGAGTACATGATGAAACCGTGGTGGGATTGTTAGTGGGATTGTTACAAGTGGTATTTCCTGGGGTAGCCGTTCCTATGCTACAAGTCCGATAGACCGTTGCCGATGGCGTATAGGAAGGGGTATATCCGGAATCCGAATATCCGCTCGGACAACCGCCTGGAACACACGAAGAAGAAAGCGTACTGGAATTGAGACAAGAATAATTGCTCACGCTCGTACAAGATCCCGCACACAGGCTGGAACTCGAGTTCGAACAATTGGCATTCGGGGTCGCCGTATTGCTGACGTTCCCGGCATTACAGGTCAAAGTGGCGTTGTTGTAATAGATCTTACAACCGGCACCGCTGTTTTCCTGACAATTGTATTGGGGCCAACTCGTGCCTCAAACGGTATCTGTCGTACAACTACGAGCCGGAGAAACTGGAAAACTGGAGTAAATCGTTCCCGGTACGGTATTCGCATACGACGATCCACTCACTCATACGATCATGAGAAGCGTGAGGAACAGACCGACTAAGGGGAATTTGATATTTTTCATATACGCGGTATTAACGGTTTACTTGGAAAAGTCTACTTGGGGCGGAATTCCATCTGAGGTCTCGTTCGATGATAATCGGATACGGTTGGTACGTCGTGTCGGTAATGGATCGGAGCTCCGTATTCGAAGCGGTGTTCACGGCGGTTCCCGTCAATCCTCCGGCTTTCTTTGCGAATGTCCAAGGCGGTACGAGTGGATCGTTCGGTATGCAGGTCGTTCCTGCTGGTGTATTGCTGCAATCCGAATATTTGTAGTACGGTACCAATTCGGTATCGGTAGCGATTCCGGACATGGTGCTTTTTGAAAGGATGCGGAACGACCGAGTATAAGTCAAATCGAAAATCTGTGCTATACTGCTCGTACAATTATCAACAATATACGGACATTCCAATGGATTTTGTCGAGCTCCGGTAATCGTATTAAGCGTCAGGATACTTCCATTAATATACAATTGGTTGCTGAGGCTCGATGTTCTGGCTACGTCATTGGAGTAGAAGAAATTCTTCCCGAGAATTTTTTCGTTAGCATCGTAGGATACCATTGGGCCCTGAGCAAAGAGGAAGGCATCGATATTGGTAATTTTTGGGTCAATAAACATCCAACCGCTCTTGTCTTGACTCGTAATGTTTACGTCGGTGTCGGCAATGGTCACGTTGGCCAATCCAGTATCGTTCATGACACCGAGGAACAATTGTCCAGCCGTCTGGTCTCCGGTACTATTGAGTGTGGAAATGTTTGATTTGAGATACAAGGAACCATTTTTAACGATGAATGCTCGTTTATCGGTCACCATACAAGTATTACTATCAGAACCGCCGCTACACTTGATGGTGGCATTTCCTTCAATAAAGGTAATCTTTTCACCATTTATATTAATCGTACAGTTATCAAATCCCGTAGTCAAAGTCGTGAATGGCACAGCCGGATTACTGGAACACCAGTGCTTGCCGGCAGTAGCGGCAGCACTTGCGGATCCGAATCCACGGGAAACCGTCGCAATGTTCTGCTTGATGTTTCCGATGAGCGTAGGCCGATTGAGTTCTCCTTCGACATTGACGTTTTTCTGACTTCCGCTCGTATCGGTCGTGAGTGCATTATACCGGTTCGTCAGTCCAATGATGGCGATATTCGTAACGGACGGCGCAATAGTAGGTACATCGGTTGTTCCACTCGGAGTACCGAGTGCATAGGCACCGATACCGTCAAAATACGTTCGAGTCATCTGATATTGTGTGAGTGGGCTTGCATCGATCTTGGTCAAACCGCGGCCAACCGACGGCACTCGAATCGTAACGTTAGGATTCGTCGAATCTGCAGCAGTAAATTTACCGAAATCCGGACTGAATTGGTAGGATAGAGCAGCAACGAATCCGGCTCTGAGTTTGGCATTGTCGTATATGATGTTCGGTTTCGAACTCATTTCGACTGATACATGAAATCCACTACTAGTATACCCATCCGTATAAGTCATAGCTCCGGCTATATTATAAGATAATTTTGGAGTCGGAGACGTCCATAGGTTCAAATCTCCATTGTTCGTATATCTCACACCGGTACTGATATCGTCGGTCGCGATAGATCCGGTAGTAGATTTGAACGTCATGAGATTCGGTTGATCATCATACGTATGATCCATTCCTACGAGATATCTCTCGTATACGTTATAGTTGGAAAATGTCGGAGTAGCGGTTCGTTCGATGGAATACAATTTTTTGAAATGTTCCCCGGCATATCCATCAACCAATACTCGCATTCCCACCAATCCGTATACGTACGGAGAGGCGAATTCAAAATTCGGGAATCGGGTGGAGAGACCGGCGAACGTGACTCCCGTCGTGTCCGGATTGCTTACTTTTCCATAATCCATGGCATTCAACGTAATATCCTGGAATCCCGTGGATTCAGCGATACCTCCGGTATTTACGAGCGTCATAGGACTCATGAGATTATTTCCGGTCGGAACGGTCGTGGAATCCGCATATCCCAATCGGCCGGTAGTTCCGGTAGACGGATAAGTCATGCTTGCTGGTGCTAGGATTCGATTGGTTTTGTTATCAATGTTCTGTACTGCCAAAACTGACGCATCGCTGAGATATGGATACGCTCCTTGAGTCGGAACTGGCGAGTTCAGAGAAATAGCATAGTTACCAGTAGGTATAGCCCCAGTACCTTCTGTCATCAATATGGCACCTGTAGTATTGATATAATTCTCGAACGAAGCCATTTTCGGTGCGGGATTGAGGTTTTCTACTCCGACGAATTTGTCTCATGAAGGATTACTGCCCAATTGGTTAATGGCCAGTCCGTTATTGAATAAAAGTTTCGAATCTACTGCTTTGATCTGGAGGTTCGCATTTTCTTTGGAAACAACCGGTATTACGCTATTTCCATATTTATCCTTGAGGTCGTAGAACATTTTGTACGAATTCTTTCCATTGGCAAGTATCTGTCCGGTTGGAGTTCCAGAGTCATCGGTCATTCCGGTCAACGTGGCAATCGTTAATTTTGACTGATCGTTATCAACGACATTGGCTACGACACGGAAGGAAAGTTGCGGAGCGATACAGTTCCCGACGAGATCACAGAGTTTGTCGTACCCATTGGATGCGGAATTCGTGCTTGAAGTATAAGCGACGCCATATCGGCCGTACATATTGTTCGTACCTGACCAACCCATATGGTCTTTGACATTGCTAAAGTTGGTATTCGTATCCGTACCGGCGTTGATAAACCGATTTGGGAAATTGATAGCCTGGGTAAAAGTACCGACATTCGCAGCATCTTCGATATTGATGGCCGCGAGGGTCGTATCGATACCCGCATTACAAAGCCCGGCATAACTGCTCGAGAGATTGCTGCTGAGATCGGCACATCCGAGGCCCACCGTGGATCCGTTACCCGTAACTCCCGTATCGTCGAACTTGTATTTCAATGACATCGGATTGTCCGCGGCGATAAACCGTGAAACCCCGTCGGAAACGGGAGTGTGAACCGGAGAAGAAGTATAGGCTCCCGTATCGTATACGGTGACGTCATCCATATAGGAAAGCAGTCGTTCTGCTGCACCCGTCTCATTGGTTGCCAAGTTGTTTCCTCCGATATTCGGAGGCGTATTGTCCCGTACTGCATAAAAGGCCGTTTCGGAGTAATTTCCCAAACCACCGGTTGAAGTAACGGAATTGTCATACAAACGGAGTCGATAGTTCTTTTGGGTATTCTGTCCGTTCGAAGTAAGTTTGTCAGTTGTATACGTAGTCGAAGAACTCTTAGGCGCTAAAGGAAGACCCGAAGCATCAGTTAATTCAAAACCGTTCATACCGGATACCAAGTCAGTCGTATACCCATCCATATTGGATGTAGCTGACGTATCCAAGAATTCTGTATTCATTACAGGATCAAAATATGAATCAGAAGCATTCGTATTGATAGTAAAAGGTTCTGTAGCGAGTTGATTTTTAAAATAAAACGCATGCAGTTTGTCTCGCACATTCCCCGATCGGGCAATGGCAGTGCTATTTATTGAACTCGCATAGGAAAGGATAGATGGGTTTGCAAAACTGTCTCCCGTCAAAGTCGTAATACTGCTATCTCGCTTGTTCACGCCCTGAGTCACGTTAACTCTACTCAGTGTAGCATCAGGCAAATAATAGGTTGTGTCATTATTTTCCGTAATATCCTTGAATGTCAATTGTGGACCAGTCTTGTCGATTTTGTATCTCACTTGAAAAAAACTGACGTTATCCGCATAATCCATCAAATACACCCGAATCGTCAGAACTCCTTCGCCTTCTAGGGAAAAAGCCCCGTTCGTCACATTGGAAAATAAGCTAACAAGTGGAATATTTGAGGCACTAGTAGTCAAAGAAGTCTGTGTGGTCGGAACCAGCGCGGACGCTCGATTTTCTACCGTCACATCTCCGGAAGGATAACTCGTTCCATCGTATACGACCGTTGCCACGCCAGCTACCAATTTGAAAGATCCGGTTCGGCATATTGGTTTGACACCCGCAGGACTCAGCTCCGTCGAGTGAGGGGAACACCATTCCAACAAATATACCTGATCCCGTATTCCAGAGGACATATCTACCGCAGCTTTGGCAGAAACTTCAGAAACTCCGAGCAGCGTGAGCATCAGGGTGAGGATGATGTTGAAAATTTTTGTTTTCATACCCGAGAAGGTAAAAGATATTAATTTTTGTTTTGGCAAAATGTGTAAATGAGGTTTCGATACTGGATTCTATTCCTTTGGATTTGGAGGAGGTATAAAGACTGGACAGGCCTGTTCGATATATCCGTAGAATTCGTCCGTAGAATCCAATTTCTTTTTGTTGAGATTGAATTCGCCGCACATGTTCCAATTCGTATTTTTTGCGTCAGTGGCCACGATGATGGTTCTAATATCCGTTTCCGAGAGTTCAATTCCCGATTCTTTCGCAAAATTTTTAATCTTTTTGAGTCATATCATCAATGACTCTGAGGAATTTACGTCTTCCGCAGTCAAATAATTCACGAGGAGTCGGCGATCTTTTAGAATAGTTTTTCCATCTTGAACCTCGGTTTGGGTTTTGATATTATCCTCGGTAAGGGTGTTCAGATTGTTTATCCGTTCTCGTTCCACTGCCTCAGCATTGATTTGGTCTCTTACTGCAGGGGTCGGAATTGCGCTGAGATCCGCGGTTGTTGCTATTTTTTCAGAAACCACTGGAGCAACCACCTCTTTTTTACCGCAAGAAGCGAAGATTATCGTGGAAACTCCAATAATAACGAGTAACTGAAAAAATTTCATAAAAAACAATTAATCTGATATTAATAATTCTTACGTAGACTGAAATATGGCGAAACGCTTTTCCTATTGAGCATAATAGAGGCTACTCGAGGTGCTTTTTTCATACAATGAGGTTAAAGTAGCTCCATAGTAGTATAGTTTATTTTGAGTGTCAAATGAAACTTAAAAGTAATTTGAAGGCATATAACGATAATCTGAGAGGAAAATAGCAAGGAATTAATATTTTAACGAAGTTCCACCTACATTTTTTTCAATGAAAGGGTAATAGATATTTTATCTTCCAACGGTACCTCCCGCGAAATATCTGGAGTGTCGGATAAGTTCGTTACGATCAAACTCTGGGACAAGGTTTCCTTCATAATATAATCACTAAATTTCAGAATCACATCGAACCCTCGAATGCTGAGTAATATCCGATCACTCACTTCATATCCCGCTTCCTTGCGGAGGTCCTGAATGGATCGAACCAGGTCACGCGCTATACCTTCGAGACGAAGGTCTTCGGTCACTATGGTATCCATCAGGATAACGAGTCCTCCCCCGCCCTCGACGTCCATATCGAGCGAAAGAGGTTCATAGACCAGTTCAAATTCTCCGGCTTCCAGGAGCGCATCACCTACCTGAACCCTCCCATCTCCGAGTTCCGTGAAATTACCAGATTTTGCCGCCGCAAGAATCTGTTGAACATTTTTCCCAAACCGCGGTCCGATGAGTCGGGCATTCGGGCGACAAATCAGTCGTGCTACTTGCGACATATCCGCTCCCATGATCACTTCTTTGACATTGAGTTCGTCACGGATGATATCGACGAAATATTCAGAAAGCCGTGTTCCAATCGTTACGGATTGCAATGGTTGTCGTACTCGGAGTTTTTTTCGACCGCGAAGTGCGAGTCCGAGGGCAACGAACTGTTTTGTCATTTTCATATCGTCATGGATATCCCGTGGTAGAGAAAAGCGGTTGAATTCTGGAAAGAATTCCAAATGTACGCTCTCCCGATTGGTGAGACCTCGATATATACTCTCAGTGACGAATGGAATAATTGGCGCAGCAATCTGACAGAGCTCGGTGAGAACCCGGTGCAGAGTCTCGTAGGCACTCGCCTTGTCAGCATCAGCCTCGGATCGCCAGAAACGGCGACGAGAACGACGGATATACCAATTCGTGAGGTCGTCCATGAAATCTATTATGGATCGAGCCATAGTCTGAAGATCGTATTTCTCATAGGAATTCTGGACCCGAGCATTCATTTCCTGAAGCTCTCCAATAATCCAGCGGTCCATCGGATTGACGCGTGGTGCATGGGGAAGTTCTACATATTCCGCATTGCGAAGAGTTGGGAACAATTTCTTGTTGAAAGCGACTTCGGATACAACGGCTTCAAAATGACTGAAAACCGCTTTGTAAACGCCTCCATGAGCGACAATAAGGACGTTTTTATCAGCGAATTTGGGAAGTTCAGAGGTAAGCCAATGTTTGATACGATTGGCGAATTGTTCCTCGGTTTCGATGGAATCGTCCGCAAAACAGATTTCAGCCGCGTGTTTTACATCGAGGGACTGCCCGGTTGCAGCATTGTGTTCTGCAATAACATCCGCATATTTACGGCCACTATGGAGTCCACTCTTCCGCTCGATGAGTTCTTCTACAATGACGGTTTCACCCGTAAAACCAAGGGTTTTCGCAACAATTTCTGCCGTTTGCTGGGCTCGGACCAGTGGAGAAACAAAAATATAATCAAACATCATTCCGCGTTTTTTGAGTTCCAAAGCAGAATGGAGTGCCTGTTCCCTTCCTTTTTCGTTGAGCGGAGTATCGTCAAGTCCATCAGAGAGTCTTCTCTCGCTATTTGCGTTCGTTTCTCCATGTCGCATGAAATACTGACGACCGGCCGCTGGCTTCCATCCGTCGATATTGGCATAGGTGGTGAAAAAACTATAAGTGTTCCAAAGCGGGAGAATTACCCGTTTGATCGCATCTACGATACCATCTTCACTAAAATCAATATCTCCACCCGTCATGAGCGGGGTGTTGGTGAGATAGAACCGTATCGCATCGGCACCGTATTGCTCGATGGTGCCACGTGGATCGGGGTAATTCTTGAAACTCTTGCTCATTTTTCGTCCGTCAGTCCCATAGATTACCCCCGTGGTGATAACATTCTTGAACGCGGGCTTGCCTTTGAGCAATACCCCAAGCACGTGCATGACATAGAACCATGCGCGAACCTGTCCGACATATTCCGCGATAAAATCAGCGGGAAAACTTGCCTCCATAGCCGCCTGATTCTCGAACGGATAGTGCATCTGTGCATACGGCATAGAGCCGGAATCCATCCAAACATCGAGAACTTCAGGAACGCGCGTATATGTCAGTCCATTTTCGGTCCAGGTGATATCGTCGATGTAGGGTTTATGGAGATTCTCGATCTTCCCACCACTCGCCGCCTCAATTTCTGCCTTGCTCGCAAAAATCTTGCGGTCTTGCTCGATGCCGCTCGTGTCGCGACCAATCCAAACCGGCATCGGAGCGCCCCAGTACCGAGTCCGGGAAATACACCAGTCTGGCGCCGTATCAATCCCCTTGGCAAAACGACCATGTTTGAGATGCTCGGGAAACCAGTAGATTTCTTCATTTGCTTTTTTGAGGGCTTCTTTTTGGCTCTGAATGTCAATGAACCAAGATTTCTGGGCTTTCTGCATGAGAGGAGTGCCAGAACGAGGACAGAACGGGACGCGGTGAGTAATGGATTCCTTTTTGAAGAGGAGTCACTTGGCCTGGAGTCGCTCGGTGATGATCAAGTTGGCATCTTGATAAAAAGTTCCGACAAGGTCGGTAATTTCACCCGCATATTTCCCTTCTTCATCCATAGCATTCGTAATATGAATACCATATTTTTTGGCGAGCTCGAAGTCAACATCCCCAAATTCGGGAGCTTCATGACCGATACCCGTACCATCGGTGTCGGTGATAAAATCAGCAGAATAGATTCGGAAATCGATGTCTGAAGTGGTCGAGATTTGATAGTATTCTGGAAACGGCGCAGAGTAAGAAAGCCCGACAAGTGTGGAACCTGGGAATTCCTCGAGCACCGTATATTCTCCCCTTCCCTTGAATACGGTTTCAGCACGAGCAGTGGCGACAACGAATTTTTCTCCTTCGTGGCTGACGATGGCATACGGCAAATTTTCTCCTACGGCAAGCGCCATGTGCGCGGGCATCGTCCATGGAGTGGTCGTCCAAGCAAGAACCGATACTCCCTGCCATTTGCTTCCGTTGCGGGAAAGATCGAATTTGACAGTGATGGCCGGATCATTGACTTCTTGGTAACTATCGTCCATTGCCACCTCAAAATTGGAAATCGGGGTCCCAAGTTTCCAACTATAGAGCGAGACGCGTTTCCCCTCGTAAATGAGTCCTTTTTTATAAAGTTCGGCAAATACCCAGATGACCGATTCCATATAGGATTGGTCCATGGTGCGATAGGCGTGATCCATATCTACCCATCGTCCGATACGATCGATATACCATCCCCATTCCGCAGAAGTTTCGGCCGTATACGCGTAGCATTCATCGATAAATTTTTTAACACCAACCTTCTCGACTTCCTTGTTGGAATTGATGCCGAGTTTTTTCTGGACCTTTTCCTCAATAGGGAGACCGTGACAGTCCCATCCCCAGACCCGCTCAACGCGCTTTCCCTGCATAGTCCAATACCGCCCAACGGTATCTTTGACAATGGACGAAAGGAGCGAACCGTAATGCGGCGAACCCGTGATAAACGGAGGTCCGTCATAAAAACGGTATGGATTATCCATGGGACGTTGATCGACGGACTTTTTGAAAGTTCCATTTTCCTTCCAAAACTGAGTAATTTCGGCTTCGAGGTTTGGGAAGGACTGTTTGGGATTGACGGGGGGGAACATACTGGAAGTTATAAATGGATTAATTTAAAATATTAGGAAAAGCTCTAGAGTATTATCAGAATTTCTGAAAAATTATGAAATTCGGGAGAAAACTACGTACCGCCGTGAGACGTACATTCGTACGTTGAACCAGTAACGTAAAGTTTGAACTCGAAGTTCACATTTTACAGAAATTCCTACAATTGATAATATTTGTTATAAAAAGGACTAATCGCCGCCTTGAACGCGGATTCAAACTCGTCTTGCCGGGTGAGCATGTCTTCACTCCAAGCGCCCATGCTGCCGTTCTCACTGCGGATGTCAGTCTTGCCGGAGAGTTCCGCCATGATTGGCCCGAGTTCGAGACTTTCGACATAGAGTTTATGTTCCACGGCTTCCGGTACCTCCATATGCGGAGAAAAGCCAAAATGTCCTTCGCCAGCGCGGTTTTCGATATAAACGATTCCGCCGAGGTATTTTTTGCCGAGGATGTCCGTAGTTCCTCCTTCGATCCCGATATAGTAGTCGGCGTCGATGCCGGCTTTGACGAGGTTCTGGGCACGGTTACGCGCACCGTTCATAGTCTCCTCGACCGAGAGCGGCATGGCCGCGATGTCCGATGGGACAGATTTGAGAATGTACTCGATGGAACTAGCCACATCCCTGAGATACGGACAGGCATCTACACCTGCTTTGATACCATTCACTTTTGGAGCGCGCTCCGTACCGATGGCAATTTTCATAATTAAAAAAGACACGAAATAGAATTCGTGCCGTGGCCCGATTGCTCGGGAGGTACCACCTCGGCGGATACTTGATTTGTTTTGATGACGGAGAGTTTCGGCTCCGGAGGATTCTACTCGGGCAAGCCCTTTCCTTCCCCAGCTTGCGGGTGATGGCCGCTCGGGTGCTGTTGATTCGGGAGATAGGATAGGGAAAAATCGTAAAAAATCAAATTGATTTAAATAGGGATTTTTTACATTATCTTCTATCAAATAAAATCTTTGAATTACTAAAATCCAGCGATTTTTGCTTGTTGCTTGATTTCAGATTCGGACATGGACCGATTGTAAATTTTTATTTCATCGATAATCCCGTTCAAGGTATAAGAAGAACCCGGACCCTGAAAATAATTTCATAACATGGTAAAAGTCGCTCCAGTGGCAAATTCCCAGTTCTCTACGTCAGTAACGGTATATTCTCTTTTCCCGTTGAGGTACATGGTACTGTTTCTTCCGCTTTTTGTAATCGTCACCTGATAAAAGGTATTCAGGGTAAGCTTTGCATTCGGGTCAGCGAGCGTCGGTCAATAGAGGCTGGATATTCTTCCGTATGGGTTATCGGGGGTCTTATATGTGGCGCTCAAATTGGTATAGTACCCTACTTTGCCGATATTGGCTCAGTAACACGGTCAGAGTCCATGGAAATTGAATATTTTTGACGAAATGATATGCGGGTAACATGCTACGCCGAAGGTATTGAACGAAACATTGGCCAGGATGGTGTATTCCGTTTGAGTAGTTCAAGAGGCAAAAATCTGACTAGGTAAGACGATGTTTTCGGATCCAGTCAAAAATCCCAATCCCTTCCCTGCCAAGCCTCCCGTCAAAGCTCACGTATAGGTCATTCCTCCGCTGAAGGTGCCGTCGTTCCCGTTTCCGCTCAAGTCTTTGAGGAGAGTACCGGTGAGCGTCTCCATATCCCAATATCCTACAAGTCATGAGTCAACCGTTTTGAGATCGAGTTTGTATTTGG
>JAVHRB010000041.1:0-13332 GCA_036171455.1 Patescibacteria group bacterium | reverse complement strand
ATAGAGTCAGTCCCTTATGGAGATTCACGAGGTTGGAGATACGAGAACTATCCCTGGCAGAGGAGGAATATCCTTGGATAGAAATGAATCCAATAGTACCGAGAATCGCAAGTATCGTGATAACGACGATTAGCTCTACGATAGTGAAACCTGGGAGGAGAGTTTTATTGATTTTATAGTAACTCGATTCTTGATTTTTTGAATGGAACATAATGAATTCAGTTAATTGAAACCAATTATAGGAGAATAATCTAACATAGTCAATCCAAACTCCATAGGAAATTTGAAAAATCAGACTAAAATATCTCGACTAAACCTTATTAACAAAAAAATATATAAAAGATTCCAGTACTATTATTTTAGGATATCCGCGTGAATAAACACATGAGCTTTATAATATTTTCACTGAATTTTTTCTCTGATTTTCTTCTTCATGGCAACCACTTCCGTCAATTTCAAATTTCCCGGCAGATAGATTTCCAATTCTATTGCCAAAGTAGTACCTTCGAACGTTCGCACCCGAATACTTCAGATACTCTCATTTTTTACCACCTCGGAGGATATTTCTCGAATCTTATCCTCTACCCCCACTGGAGCAGTATCAATCAAGACTTCGACTGCCTGTCTTCCGAGTGTCCAGCCAGCCCGGAGAATCATGAGCGATACTATCATCGCGCTCAAGGTATCGGCCCAAGCGAAACCGAAATAAACCCCTATGAGACCAACGAGTACCGCAGCACTACTCCACATATCTGAGCTAAAATGCAGTGCGTCTGCCTCTAATGCTTGGCTGTTGGTAGCCTTGGCAACTTTCATGAGGTTTTTCGAACGGAAAAAATCTACCGCTATGGAAATCATAATAATTCCCAATGCATACCAGGTAATTTCAATTTCCATCGGTACTCCCATAATGCGGTTAGCACATTCGTACATAATCCAAATGCTCGTCGCAAATAGCAATCCAGTTTCCACCAATGCTGCCAGGCTTTCTATTTTTTCATGACCATAGTGGTGATCTTCATCCGCCGGCATATCCCCGAATTTTATAGCAAAATAGGTAATAATAGTAGCAAACAGATCAATAAGCGAATGAATAGCTTCGGAAATGATACCCAAGCTTCCAGTTATAATACCGATAATGAATTTTCAAGACGCCAAGCCAGCACTAGCAAGTATAGAAGCTACCGCAGCAGACTTCTTGTTATCCGAATTTTCGGATTGCGTTTTTTTGTTCATAAATGCAGGATAATGTTTAAAACGATGGAAAATATATGGAATGTTTGCCAAAATGGAACTTTGAATGTGAGAAAATACGAAAATATTGAAGTTTATAACAAAAAACGATACTATCTATTCATATACACATAAAAAATATGACCCCAGCGAACCAACAAACCGGATTCGACGCGTTTTTCCAAGCCGTCACCAAATCACCAGAATTCAAAACCGTCGTCACAAAGGATTGGAAGGGTGAAGCGAAAAACAGTTACGATGCCGGAATTATCGAGATGGAAGCTGGTGTGAAAAAGGCCAGCGAACTCGTAACCGCTCTCGAAGCGAGTTTTAAGACTCCCGAAGCGATAGCAACGGGAGAATCGTTGTCGACAGACGCAAACGGCACATATTCCAGTTCCCGAAGCAAGGGGAAGGATCCAAAAGACAAGCCCGCGATCGACGTGAAGTATTTTACTATGAAAAATCCGGAAACATGGGGATTCAAGGGAATTGCCGGGATGGACGATCTCAAAAAGGAACTCTCCGAGAGTTTCATCGCCCCCCTCCGATTCAAATTCCTCATGGAAAAATTAAAGAAAGAATCCGAACTCTCACCAGCAGAAGGAGCTATTGCCGCTGTCGCAGATCCCAAGATTGCCCTGTATCGAAAACTCTCAGAATCCTATGATAAATTCCAAGTTTCCATCCCGACGGGACTCCTCTTTTACGGGCCTCCCGGTACCGGAAAGACGTTCATTACCAAGAAGCTCACCGAGGAACTCGGCGCGGGATTCATCCAAAAAAGCGTTGGGGAATTCGGATCGTCGTATATGCACGAGACCACCAAAAATATCAAGGCATTTTTTACCGGGGCAAAAGAGGCCGCTGAGAATGGGCCTGTCATACTCTTCCTCGATGAAATCGATTCGCTCCTCTCATCCCGTACTCAGAATGTTGATGCGAACAAGGCTGAGGAAGTATCACAGTTTCTCCAAGAATTCAACGATCTCGCCACTGCACAGAACCTCATCGTCATTGCCGCGACGAACCGCCCCGACCATCTCGACTCCGCCATCCTCCGATCCGGACGGCTCGATAAGAAGATCTACATTGCTCCTCCGGATTTCACGGCCCGTAAGGAAATGTTCCGACTCTATATAGAAAAACTCGGTAGACCCCATGGAAAACTCGACTACGATATGCTTGCTACCCTCACGGAGGGGTATGTTTCTTCCGATATCGAGACCATTTGCGACGAAGTCGCGCGAGATGCGAGCCAATCCATCCTCTCGCTCGCGGCCAGTATGGAAAACGCCGATTTCGATGCTGCGAAAATCGAGAAACAGCTCTCGAAAGAAGTCATCACGATGAAACGGATTACCCAGGCGATTACCGACACGGTCTCGTCGCTCAAAATGGTGGACATGAGCATTTACACGAAGTGGTTGGAAAAAATCGACGGGTAAGGATTTGATTTTCAAATTGCAACCCTATGAACGGGCTTGGTAATTGAATTCCACAATACGTATGTATGGTTTCAAAAACTCAACTATAAATACTATCGGAAAATCATCAGGAAAATTAACTTGTTATTAGCAATATATTTGTCTACAATACTCCGGACTCATTTTTATCGTTAACTTTTTTTTATGGCCGATACCAAAATCCAAACTGCAGAAGCTGCTCCCGCTCTCGTGGATACCAAAGTGATTCCTCTTGGAGCTACCGAACAACAGGAAGTGGAAAAAACCTTTGCAGAAGCAAAAGATTTCCGATCGCTCGGGGAAAAAATCACCGCTCCTCTCGACAGTATCATTTCTCAGACTGCCAAGATTATTGACAGCGACCCGATTATGAACGTGTCGGACGAACTTACCAAAATGAACGGATCCGTACAGACGGTCTACAAGGAAATTATCGACAACGATGGGACGGTGATGAAAATCGCCAAATCTATTCCACTGATTGGTACGCTCGCGAAAACGCTCGATGCTAAGTGGGATGAAGCCAGCTTCAATATCAAGTCGCTCGAAGGGAAAATCCAGACTATTTTCTCGGGTTTCGACCAAGCAAATCTATCGCTCAATACCTCGATTGACATGCAGAAAACCTTCCTTACCGGTATCGAAGAAAATCTCGGTAAGGTCGTCGCCTACAAGGAATTTCTCGGACTAAAAATCGAAGAATACAAGGTTAAATACGCGGAAGTAACCGACGAGAACGAGAAGATGAAGTACGATATGTTCCTCCGGAATATCGAATATTTCCAGTCCAACCTCGTTGTCCTGATCGGGAACCTCGAAATGGCTCGAAAACGACTCCTCATGAGACTCGACAGTGCCTCAAAACTCTCGATTGCCATGAGCTCCAGCCGTCCGATTTTCAAGACTCTGCTCTCTACTGCACTCATCGAGACTTCGTCCCAAAAGGCACTCGATGCGAGTATGAAAGCCATCAATGTTATGGGTTCCACCATCGACAAAATGTCTACCGAACTCACCGACAAAGCCATTGAAACCTCACGAACCGCAGAAGATCTCTCTCGGAAGTCAGTACTTTCTACTTCCGTGTTCGTAGAAAACGTCACCAAACTCAAGAATCATTTTGACCAGATCGAGTCCTACCGGGCACAAATCAAAGTTGAAGCAGATGCAGAAAACAAACTATTTGCTGAGGCAAAGACCAAACTCGAAGGTATTAAGACTCTTTCTGCAGAAGGACAGGAAGAACTCGCTAAGGCACTAAACGCGTAATTTTATAGGAAAATAGCGGTCCGAACGGGCCGCTTTTCCGTTTCTTACCAAATATCCATGCGCCAAATCGCCGACATTCTCGTATTCAAAACCCCGTTCGAAAACGCTTACGACTTCTCCGAAAAGATTTGAAGATGCCTGAAGATGTTCCGAGACTACTGCAAGAACGCTTCCCTACCCGTTCGGGAAATCGAGAGCAAAACCGCGACCCGGAAGGAACAGGTATTTTCCGATGACCATAACAATATCCGTGTATCATTTTCCTCGCTCGCGGACCTTGCAGAATTTTCCTACTATCCCGCACTGAGTATTCAGTACGAACTGAACGAATCCGTTTTTGAGAAGTCGGCCATTGAAAGTTTCCTCAATGACAACATCCGGTTCGTTTCCGGGGTGTTTTTTGAGGAATATTTCCTCGATGCCGATTCCAAGTTCCGCATTGATGCGATGAATTCGGGAAAAAAATACTCCGTAGACGACCTCAAAAAATTCGACACCAGCCTGCCGAATTCCCGCGAAAATAAACGATTGCTCGATTCGCTTCTCTACCTCCACTATTCGCTCATGAAAAACATATTTGATATTTGAGCGAATAGTGTCAGAATGGAAGCACTCAACACTATGGATTTGACTATCGATTTTGCCTCGCAAAAACGCCTGTTCGAAAAACGGTGAGACATGACCAAATCGATCCTCGTGGATCAGGCCCTCCAAATCCGCCAAAAAATCGATCAGGTTCGAATTCTCCTCTAACATTATTTACTTTTTCTCTATGGACCTACTCGCTTCCCAAGGCGCATTCCTCGCAGCTCTTGTTTCTGGTATTGCCTACCTCTCCGTGGCTGCTCTACTTTTTATGACGAATCTTTGGCTCTTTGAAAAATGGACCCCATTTAATGTGAAAGAAGCGATATTTGATACACAGAACCGAGCTATTGGACAAATCGTCCGCGGGCAGTTCATTGCCCAAGGGATCATGATTGGATCGCTTATCTATTTTACTGGAAGTACGCCCGAGCATATCTTCCAGATGAATGTATTCGCTTCATCCCTCCGGTCGACGGTATTGTTCGGTATCTTCGGCATGGCTTCTTTCCAGTTCCTGCTTTGGGCTTTGACGAAAGCTATTCCCCTGGAAAAGGAAATCATCCTGGAACAGAATGAATCCCTCGCGCTCATCGTCGAAGGATTCCTTATCGCGCTCGCCATCCTCGTGAGTGTCGCATTTTATTCGTACTAGCCCGAACTCATGGCACAACCATTATCCAACACCTCTCGTTTTACCCTCGCCCGCAATCTCCAGGAATGGATGGCAATGGAAAAAACTCCACCGTTCCCCCTCCTCGGTAATTCTCTGTGGACCAAGGTCGACCGAAATTTTTCATACACGGGAGATCCGGAATTCGCAAAATTTATGAAAGTTCCGGGCAAGGATCTCGTGACGTTCGAGAAATTCTACCCGAACCTGAATATTTTCCTGCAAAACCTCCATTGGACAGAATTGTTCGATGGCGTAACCGAGCTCATTTCCCCGACGCTCCAAAATGCTGCGAGCATGCTTTCCAAGAAAAAGGGCGAAAAAATCCTCACGATTATCCGGCTGTTTCCCCTCGAATCCGCCATTTTTGGAGAAGCGCTCAAGGAAGCCGGCGGCAAAAACATCATCTATAATTTCAATCGGACAGCAGCGGTCAATAGTACGTCCAAAACCCTCGAAGCGACCATTTTCCTCGAATTTTGGAAGAACATTCCGGAACTCGCGGAAAAAGTACGCGGTCTCGCCAAAATCATCAGTAACTCGCAATTCTTACTCGACAGTAACCGCTGGTACATTCTCTTCGATGAGAATGATGCTGCCCCAAACTGGAACATATCCAAAATTGACCCCTATGTCAAAAGCAGCATCGCCTTCAAGGAATGGAAATTTGTCTATCGGGTCGACGAATACCCGAGCAAGGAATGGCTCCTGTCCAAGGATATCAAGCAGGTGGTCATCTGTGACATGGACAATACACCCGAAATCAACATGCAGTACAAGACTATCGTGCTCGGCGACAACTTCCCAGTGGAAACCTTCCATACCCCCTACCAGCCCAAAACCGACACCATCGGTTGGTACGAAGATTACGTGGTCAGCAAAAACCGAGAGTACGTCCAATATCGCAAAGATATTCTCGACAAACTCAAGCACGAAAGCGTCAGCAAGGTCAATATCCAAAAGTCCGGTACGAATCTCCCGAAAGCGGGAAAAATCTCCGCGTCGGCCAATTCCAAAAATATCAACACCCGGGAAGTTACCGCCGGCAACCCGATGGAAAAAAAAGAAATTATGTTTTTTCTTGGTTCGCTCGGAGTGATTTTCGCACTCGTGGTCATGTATGATCTCCGCGGTGGCCAAGGGTGGTTCACGAATGGTACAACGGGATCGGGTAGCACGGGCAGCACGACTTCGAGTTCTGGGTGGAGATTCCATCCCTACGTCGGTAATTCGACTTCTATTTTCGGGGGTGGAGGAAGTAGTTCATCGTCATCCATCGGCGGAAGCAAATCGTCATCCAGTTCGTCCATCAGCTCGTTCGGAGGCGGAGGATTTTCCAAGGGCGGGGGGTAATTTACAACACTATCACGTATGGCCGTTTCGCTCGCGAACTTTACCGACAACCGGTACGACAAGAAAAAAATCTACGATGAACTCCAAGCGACCTACGCCATCGAAGGGCTCGATCCGAACTATTTCGAGTACCTCGATACCAAGACGTTCGTCGGGTTCGAGAAAGCGGAATTCGAGGAACTGAAAACCATCGTCCGTGCGGTAAACGGAATCTTTCGCCAGGCATATTCATGGTATTGGGACGACCTCGCCCGGAACCTACCAGAATTTTCTCGAATCCATGACTATTTCCGCAAGGAATTCCCATACGACGAGTATTTCATCGCCCGGTATGATGTGCTCATCGACATTCACGGAGAATATAAATTCCTCGAAACCAATGCAAACACACCCGGGCTTATCACCGAATCCAATCGTCCGTCCACGATGTTTTTGCAGGAAGGCTGGGGCAACCAGGCTGGCGAACTCATCTCGTACATTCGGGATTTTTGGAAAGCCAAAATGGAAAAATTGTCCCATGGGGACCTCGAAAAAGTGAAACTGGGAATCCTTCTTCCCCATAGCTACGAAGACGAGGACTATCTTGTCGGACGCGACTACTACGATATTCTATCATCGGTCATTCCGGCGGAAAACCTCGTCATCGGGGATATCTACGAAACTAATGTCGTAAATGGCTATGTAACCCTCAAGGGCCAGAAAATAGATGCGATTCTCTCATACTTCCCGTTCGAATTTTTCCTAACGGACATCGATTTCACTTTGCCGTTCCTAGAGTCAGTAGCAGCCGGCAACTGTCTGCTCGTCAATCCGCTCGAAAGCATGGTATTTCAAGACAAACTCATGTTCGCGGTCATCTGGGAAAACCTCGAGAAATACTCTACCGAAGATCAAGCAACCATTACACGACATATACCCTTTACCACGAGAGAATTCCAGGAATCCACTGAATACCTCGCCAAATGGCGATTTGGAAGGTATGGACGGGAAATCTACTGGGACCAGTTCTATACCAACCTCGACCAAATGGACAAATTCATTTTCCAGAAAAAAGTGGAACCGCGGGTAGAAAACGACCAAGGAGATTTCCTCGTACTCGGGGCATTTTCAGACTTGCGAGAGAGTCTGTCTTTTATCGCTCGGAAACAGGAGCATAGGACAACGGATGATACGTATAATTTAACGACTTTGGCATATGTTCGAAAATAATGAATCCTATAAATATTTGGGGACCGCTATGTTCTTCCTGACAGCGTTGTTTATAATTTTTGGACTGAACATCTGGATTATTACCCTGTCGTTGATTTTGTTTTTGGGATTTTCGAGCTGGTATTTGATCTATGGCAAGACTGATGCGACATATAAATTCTGAGATATACTCGGGTTTGCGATATACGGTTTTTTCTTTTCTTTATTTCTGCTCAATCTAACCTGACTATGAATAGGATCCCTTGGCATCCTCTGAATTTTCTTCGCATTCATCTTCTTTACGCTACGGCTTTTGAATCGATGGGATGCCCGTAATCCTTATGCAAATGAAGAAAATTTTACCGCCTATTCCGTATGGCTTTCGGTAGCCATGTTCATCTTCTATGTGGTAATCATATAACCGCCGGTTGCACCCTTATCAAATTATCCATAAGTTTCAAACTTCCATGCTCCAAAATTTTTCTACTTTCCGTCTCATCCTGATTGGTTTTATAACCAGTATCTTCATTTCTACGATTTTCAACGCACCAATCATTATCATAGAAATCCTCACTATCGGTTGTATTATGGTATTTTGAGTCCGATACTTCGCCATGAAAAATGCTCTCAGTCTTTGAAAGACATTGGCCGTTGCCATAATTGTTTTTTACTTCTATTTCCTCATATTTTCTGAGAGTTTAGCATGGCTGACATATTTTTTACTCTGTGCATTTTGGTATATCATTTCAGATTATTTTTTTCCAAATGTTTTTGTGGAAATGATAGATTCTAAAAAGAACAGCGACATTCCTTTTAGACTCGGGTTCTTGGTATATTTTTTCTTTATTCCTGGAATCGCATTTTTTTAACCTATCTCGTAATTTCATTGATATTCTTATAATCATTTCATGATTGATAAAAAATTCGATCATAACAAAACATAATATCAATACTTCAAATTCCCCCTCCGAAAAAACCTGCTACAATCCATTATACATTAACATTTTCCAACATGTACTCTCTCAACATCCAAAACCGCGAACTTGGCCCGTATGAATCTATCTGGTATTCTGATGGCAAAAAGGAAGGGAACATGCTACCGCTCCTCTATGACGTAGCCACGATTATTCTCAAGGACGAAAAAGCTTCCTTTGCCCTTTGCTACAAAAAATCCAGTTCTCTCTTTGGCGGAGAAATCAAATACGCTGATATTGTTGATATGAAAACTGGCGAATTCTTTTCGCTCCAGACCTCGAATATCTTCCATTTTAGCGTGGTAGACGGAGATCCGAAAATCATCCTGAAAATCGGCAAGGAACTCAAATTCTACGAGAATTTCGGAAAAACGGAACTGGTCGTGGAGCCGGACGGGGAAAAGACCGACCTGACTCCACTCGGATATTTTGATTCGTTCGTAGGGATTGATCCTGACGATGGGCTCTATATTCCCATCATCCTTTCCACAGACAAAAAAAGACTCGCAAATGTGCTGAAATTCGGCGACTACTACGGATTTCGGAGTTATGAAGCCGAAGGCTACCAACACTTTCTCCTCTTTGTCGAAGACAAAAATTCGACCGAAGCGACACCGGATTGGTATTGGACCGATAATTTCATACGGATTTCCGAGCGCATCGATCTCTCAAAAGAGGAATATGTCGAAGAATGGAGCATCGACAGTTACGGAAATATTTTCTTTACGGTCACGAGCGGGAAAAAATATCACATCGACAAAGGCAACGGAAAGATGCTCGAAGGGTGGAATCTCCCGGAATCTTCCGATTTCACTTTTGTACGAGTGTATGAAGATACCGATTCCAACTGGATCGTTGCCAAAAATAAAAAATGATTCTTCATCATTGATGCGACAAAATCGAACATTACGAAAACCGAACAGGAAGCCATCATCGCCTATCCCGACTTTATCTGGTGTCTGTCGCCGAGCGAGGCCGCGCGGAAAGAACCCTATTTCCTCATGCTGACGCCGAGCGAGCAAATTGTCCTCGTCGATGTTCGTGGCAAGGAAGTAGCTGGGACGGACTTGGTTGTGACCGACATAATAGTCACTGCCACTATGGATGGGAATATTCTCAAAGTAACGCTTGAAAACGGAGAATCCAGGATTTTTGCTTTGGAGAAACTTCAATAAAATGCGAATTTCTGGTCAATTTCTTCATTTTTCTTCCCTCGTTTCTTGTGGTCCTTCCATATTTGATTACAGTACTGGAAATAGACTTTGAATTTCATTATTTTTTCAGAGTTTCTCAATAATTTACCTCACCCACTTCCTTTGACAATTCTCCACCAATCCACCTCAAAATTCCAAGAAATCCTCTTGGAAAAATCTCCCGATAACGAACTCCGTTTGACCCTGTCGGGAGATTTGCAGTTCAGTTCGTTGGAGGAAAATCTCTATCACTGTGCCATTGCTGATTGGCCTATGGAAGGATTGTTGGACCGAGAACATCTCAAGATACTCGTCCTCGGTGGCGGTGACGGTTTGGTAGTACGAAACCTGCTTAAATATCCAAATATCGAGAGCATTACCCTGCTCGATATCGATGCCTCGGTCGTAGAGCTTGCCAAAACACAACCAGATCTTGTTGCATTGAACAAAAATTCTTTTCACTCGCCCAAAGTAAAAATCATTATTGGCGACGCATTCATGGAAATACCGAAATTTACGGAAACATTCGACTATATCATTGCTGATTTCCCCGATCCGCATATCCCCGTTCTCGGCAAACTACATACGGTGGAATTTTATTCTACCCTAGCGAATATTCTCGCGCCGGGCGGATATATTGTATTCGAAGCTCCGAATGTCATTCATACTCGGGAATCCTATTCCTGCATCGTTCGCACTCTGGGACAAGTATTTGAGAATGTATTGGGATATTCCGAGCTGATTCCGAGCTTCGGAGAACTCGGGTTCGCCATCGCGAGCCAAAATCCTATTTTGAGTCGATCGGCAAAAGCAAAAGAAATCCTCCTTTCCGAACTCCCCTCAGCATATTTCAGCAACATACAGAATAACCTTGCCTACGAATATTTTGCGAAATGAACAAAAGAATCCTGATTTATTCCCGGATAGCCCCTATGAAAAAAAGAATCGGAACCCACGTCATTTTTGATTGTCACGGCTGTCAGACAGATTTTTCCAAGCTGAAACCAAAGCAAATCCAACAGGACATCATTCAGCTCGTGCGGCAAAAATGACTCATCGATGTCGGCGACATGATACATGAATTCCCTGAACCCGGAGCATTTACTACAGTAATTCTCCTCGCGGAATCACATGTGACCATCCATACTTGGCCAGAAGAACGATACGTTTCCATCGATATTTTCGTCTGTAACATGAGTCGTGATTTCTCCAAAGACGCCGAGGAAATTGGAAACTCTATCGTACACATCTTCTCTCCTGAAAATCTAGAAAAAACTATACTCTCTCGATAGACTTATGAAAAAATATTTTCTAGAATCCGCGCTATTCGACGGGATATTTTTTTTCTCGCCATTTTTTTTCATGGCAGTTTTTACTATGGCAGTACACCTATTTTGGCCAGAACTCCTGGGTTGAGGCACGGAAGATATCTGGTGGTTCGTTTTGTTCGTACTCCTCTTTGATGTGGCACATGTATACGGATCGCTCTTCCGGTCATATTTCAATCTTGAAGAATTCCAAAAAAGAAAACAGCTCTATATCTGGACTCCGATTTTCACGATAATTATCGGAACTATGCTCGTTTGGATTGATCCGACCGTACGAATGCTTCTTCTCCTGACGGCATGGATTGCGGTTTGGCACTTTATCCGGCAACAAGCGGGGTTCGTGCTCCTCTATGGTTCCCGAGATAGAAAACACTCAAAAGATGAATCCCGAATTTCCCGATGGCTCGACATTATAATTATTTGGAGCGTTACGTGATTTCCTATGCTCTATTGGTGGAGCCGTCAATCCATTATGAATTTTAGCTGGTTCACTGCCAACGAATTTCCAGAATTACCCATGGAAATCTTTCCATGACTCTGGAATATTTTTTGAATTATCGTCACTTTCTATATTTCGTATCAGATGGTGTTACACATATTTCTCAAAAAACGGGTGAATCCTTTGAAATATTGCTATATTCTGGGCACAGCGTTCATCTGGTTCAATGGAATCGTTTGGCATAATTCCCTGCTCGTTTTCGGACTTGGGAATATTATGCTGCACGGACTCAACTATCATGGAATCGTCTATCTGAGCACAAGAAATAAGCTGTCACAAAAAATGTACCCCACTTGGAATTGGATGAAAAATCTCTTTTCAAAAGGATTTTTACCCATGATAAGTATACTTTTGATTCTGGCATACGTAGAGGAATTTTTCTGGAATGAACTGGTATGGAAAGAACACGTATGGCTCTATGGAAACTTCCTCTATGAATTTGCGGAACGTTTGCCCACTTTTGTATTCGCGCTCATGGTAGGAATATTGACTATGCCTCAATTCACCCACTATATCCTTGATGGCTTTGTATGGAAAAAAGACTCCGATACGGGAATCAAATAGAGAGAATTTCTCAAAACTCATAATAACCGAATACCAATTTCTTATTTGGGTGAATTTGGTGAAAATAGAACCCTGAACGACAATAACATCTACTTTATGAAATCAAAAATTTTTGTCATCATCCTTGGTATTTCTGTATTTATCGGAATATTAGCCTTTGCTCGATACTCTATCAACCAAAGTGTAAATACACAGGAGACAAATTCTTTGGTAGTTTCAACCAGCAACAAACCATACGCGAAAAAAAGCAATCGTATCGATGGTCAATATCCGGTAAAAGAAATCGTCGACGGAGATACTATCAAGGTTTTAATCAACAAAAAAATTATCACCATACGTATCCTCGGTATCGATACTCCAGAAACTTTCATTACCCGCACCGGATATCGAGAATGCTACGGTCAAGAGGCAAGCGACTTCGCCAAAAAAGAACTCACCGGAAAAACGGTCACGATAGAAACTGATTCCTCTCAGGATCAAATAGATAAATATGGCCGGGTTCTCGCTCATGTTTTCTATTCTGGAAGCCTCTATTACGAGGAAGAAAGCATACGAAACGGATACGGATTCCGGTACGTTTACAAAAAACCAACCCGGTACGATGATCGATTAATTCAAGCGGAAACCATTGCGAAAACGAATCTTTTCGGAGTATGGAAATACTGCTGAGGCAAACGGACCGATGTGAAAAATACGATAATCAAAACCAAAAAAGCAGTGGATGACCTACTGAACAAAACGGAATCATCCCCCTTACTGTTAAACCCGACTTTTCCAGTATCCACAGTTTTTTCCTGCGATGTAAAAAAACGGTATTGTTCGGAGATGAAAAGTTGCGATGAGGTACAATTCTATTGGCATACCTGTCAAATTTTACTCTTAGACCAAGATACGGATGATTCCCCTTGTGAAGCAATATGTAAATAGAATATCCCTGTAACTGCTCACTGAACCTTGTGGTCAATTTTTGGAATTTCCCTATTTTAAGCCAAAATCTCATTTTTCTA
>JAVHRB010000040.1:0-13959 GCA_036171455.1 Patescibacteria group bacterium | reverse complement strand
AGCGAAATCACAAAGCGGTAGCCCACGCAGCAAGCTGACGGGGAAAAGAGATTGGAAACGATGCCGGTATGAAAAATCTCCCGTTGAATTTTTTTAGAATTCCGTATAGTTTTCCCAATTATATTTTCAAGTGCTATTGACCATGTTTCCCCTCCTCCAGAGAACGAGATCCCAAATCGGTGAAGTATTTTGGAGGAGAAGCACTTCCTATAAAAACAAAACTCAAAAAATCATGGTTTTGGAAAACGATGAAGCTCTAACTTTCGAAGGAACTGTCCGATGAACGTGGCTCTATCATCTCAGTCTCGCCATCCGAAAACCATCGGGATCTATCGTGGGATCGTGCGACTGCCCTTCGTTTCATAGCAATGGGCGATGCAAGCACATTGGTGGGTTCGCACGAAAAATAGCCGAAGAATATGATATTCTTGACGATCTCACTCTGCAGAACTCTCCCCTATCTCCCTCGGACACCTTCATTGACAACATAACCACAAACCAGGAGGACTTTGCAAATCGGTACATGGTAAACCCAAAATTACTTACCCATCTCCCGGAAAATCTCGATGCGAGCATGATTGAATTATTCTTAAAACACCACCCCGAATACCTCGTCAAAAAATCCGCAGTTTCCCCTCCTCGAACACCATCACCGCTGGATATTTTTACGGGACTCTCAGATGAGCCAATCACCAGAGAGTCCAAAGAAGAAGGACTGCGGATAAAAGTAGAAATCCTGCGTGGCATCAGTCCGGAGAAAAACAACCTGTTCCTGTCACTATACCAAGGAAAAATCCAAAAAAATGGGAATCTCTCCGTTGGGAAAAAGCTTTTCAAAAGCGATATATACGACGTAAAATATCAAAAATTCTCCCCGTTTCTCGAAGACAGAAATAGTGGAGGATACTACTGGGGAAATTCAGCAAGTAATACTCGGATGAGTTTCAAGAGCGCTCCAGAATTTTTCATACAACTCCTGACATGAGCGACGGAACCCATTTCCAATATGGAAAATGTGCCCCTCATCATCAAAAAGGAAACTGGGCGGCTCCGTATCGGCGTGGAAAAAAACCAAAAAAACGATATTCCCAAATACACAGTGTCACTCTTTCTTGTGAACGGAGGACTCCGGGGGCAAGAAACGCCCCTCAATGGCCAAATTCTCTTTTATGCGAGTGGAACTCCCTGGTTCGCCTACCTCGAAAACTCGTCGACGATCTGATTTTTTCAAACCGATCTTCCTCCATCATTTGTTGTTTCTCTGAGTCGTACCGCCGTCGTACTTTCCGAAGAAGAATGGCTGGCATTACGCAAAGAATCAGTCTTCAGCAAGCTCCTGGAACACGCTGGCACTATCAGTTTTTTGGAGGACGAAACCCCGATGGGAACCCCAGAATTGATACTGTCTATAGAAATCAATCCCGACTTTCAGAACATCCTCGTACACTATCGTTTCTCATACGGATCTAAAACCCTATCCCCAAACGATGAAACGAACTACTTCCTGAATGGGGAAACACTCGTCCGGAGAAACCCGGAACAGGAAAAATTGGAGATTGAGAAAATCGGAGGACTCATCGCTCAGGCAGATGAAATCGAAGCGGAAACCTGCTCTTTTTCCAAAGCGGTCGACGAATATTCCGATCAGTTTTTCGATATGGTAGAATCGCTCATCGCAGATGGTATGCGTGTTGAATACCGCCAGCCAGCCAAACGAGTCTCCGCATCTCCGCTTTCGGCTCAGATCGATGTCAGATCGGGGGAAGACTGGTTCGATCTCGACGTCAAGTTTGCTATTGGCGACCAGGAAATCACGCAGTCAAAAGAAATCCTCCAGGCAATGAAACGTGGAGGAAAATACATTACGCTCGACAATGGAATGGTATTCCCGATCAAACACAACCTCCAAAAAACTCTCAAAGAATGGGACGAACTCGGCATCACAGAAAAAAATATCGAGACGACCGTAAAAATCGGAAAATACTCCATCGGCCTTCTCCGACAAGCGTCCAAAGGGGATTTTTCCAAATTCCATATCGCGAAAGAAATCGTGCAAATGAAGAAATCCCTCGAAAATTTCTCGTGAATCAAAAAGTATCCCCTCCCCGCAGATGCTACCGTAACACTCCGGGATTACCAACATATCGGATACAATTGGCTCCGATTCCTCCGAGAATACGGTTTTTCCGGAATTCTCGCGGACGATATGTGACTCGGGAAAACCATCCAGACCCTGGTATTCCTCCAATCCGAGTACGACCGTAAGTCCACGGTCTCCCCCACCCTCATCGTTGTCCCTACTTCCCTCGTGCTCAACTGGATGGACGAAGCAAAAAAGTTCGTCCCAAAACTCCGGATCCAGTACATCAAGGATGGGAAAACGGGATTTTCGGACATCCGATCAAACACCCAAATCATCATTGTATCCTACGGCATCATCGCGAATCTCGTCGAAACTCCGGGGTTCGAACACCACAAATTCCACTACGTCATCCTCGACGAAGCCCAAAATATCAAAAATCTTGCTGCAGCACGCACCAAATCGGTCCTCAAGCTCCGAGCCGATTATCGGCTCGCCCTCAGTGGGACTCCCATTGAAAACCGCCTCATGGAACTTTTCAGTATTTTTAACTTTCTCATGCCGGGGTTCGTCGGACACGAATCTTCTTTTCGAGAAAAATACGCCAAAGGAGACGCGGAACATCTCGAAATCCTCTCTCGAAAAGTAAAACCGTTCATTTTACGCAGGAAAAAAGAAGACGTTCTCAAGGAATTACCTGCCAAACAGGAAGAAGTAATCTATCTGGAAATGGGTGCGGAACAAAAGAAATTCTATAACCAGCTCAAAACCGCATTCAAAGCCCAAATCACGAAAAAAATTACAGAAAATGGGCTTGCAAAAAGCCAGTTTGCCGTACTCGATGCCCTTCTCAAACTTCGTCAAGCCTGCCTCATGCCCCAGCTCGTCAAGATCGAGGAAAATACTCAAGAAGCATCTATCAAACTCGACTATATCGAGGAAAACATCGAAGAAATGATTGAATCCGGCCACAACCTCCTCATTTTTAGCCAGTTCACGGGATTTCTCGCGTTCGTACGACAAACACTCGATCGAAAAAAAATTCCTTACTTCTACCTTGACGGTGCCACCAAACGGGAAGATCGAAAAAAACTTGTGGATGGGTTCAATGCTGGGGCAGTACCCGTATTTCTCATAAGTCTCAAAGCGGGAGGGACTGGTCTCAATCTCACGGGTGCTGACTATGTCATTCATCTCGATCCTTGGTGGAATCCAGCCGTAGAAAATCAAGCGACAGATCGAGCCCATCGAATGGGTCAAACCAAAACCGTATTTGTGCAAAAACTCATCGTCCGCGATACGGTAGAGGAAAAAATCCTCAGCCTACAAGCCAAAAAAAAGAAACTCGTAGATGATCTCTTTTCCGGAGATTTCCGAGGAAGCCTGAGTGAGGAAGATATCGGGTACATTTTCGAGTAAGTACAGCGTTCCAAATGAAACGAGAGCAAAAAATACAATAGCTTCGGGCAGTAGAACTTCCGAAGCTATTTATTATTGATACAGGAGAAATCCAGTGGTGGCTTTAGACAGCAAATTTCCGATACCTAAGCCAAAATCGATACAAATCTCATAAAAAGAGACGATGAGTTTTGGCTTAAATACGTTGTTTGGAAAAATTAAGACCGAGATTTGTATTTCGGTCGGAAGCCAACATTAGGATTTCCACCTTTTTTTCAAAAGGTGTGAAGAAATTAAAGAACAGGTCATTTGTAGTAATACGGCTTTTTCAGATTTTACAAAAAATTCTCTCATTCTAACCGTAGTTAGCAGAATATGCTTTGTACATAAATCATCCCGCTCTCACGAGCGGGATGATTTCAAACTTAATTTTGGAGAAGTGTGGATTTACTTCTCTTCCACTTCCGCATCCACCGTCCCATCATCTTCTTTTTTATTGGTATCCTTCACATTTACCCCGTCATCCGTCGCACCTTCCGCTCCGGTCTTGGAGTAGATTTCCTGTCCGATTTTCATCATGACTTCTTGGAGAGCACCATTCGCCGTCGTGATGGCTTCTTTAGTAGGTTCGGTTTCTGCGAGAACCTTGCGAAGTTCCTCGATTTTTGTTTTGGCTTCTTCGCCGAGCTTCGCATCAAATTTCCCTTCATTATCCTTGAGGGTTTTCTCCGCTTGGTAGAGGGAAGAATCCGCATGGTTCCGGGCTTCGATGACATCCTTGAGCGCTTTGTCAGCTTCACGGTTCGCTTCGGCTTCCTTGACCAGTCGGTCGACTTCCTTGTCGTCCATTCCGGTAGAACCTTGTACGGTGATTTTCTGTTCTTTTCCGGTTCCCTTATCCTTGGCAGTCACATGGAGTACGCCAGACGCATCGATATCAAAGGTGACTTCGATCTGCGGTACTCCTCGTGGAGCGGACGCAATACCAGAGAGAACGAATCGACCGAGGGATTTGTTCCCAGCAGCCATTTCGCGTTCTCCTTGAAGGATGTGGATTTCTACACTATCCTGACCATCAGCTGCGGTAGAGTACACCTGAGATTTGGAGCTTGGAATGGTCGTATTTCGTTCGATCATGCGAGTCATCACACCTCCGAGGGTTTCGATACCGAGAGAAAGTGGAGTAACATCGAGCAGAAGCACATCGGTGACATCTCCTTGGATAATTCCTGCCTGGATAGCTGCTCCAATAGCGACGGCTTCGTCAGGATTTACGGAAGCGTTCGGTTTCTTTCCAAAAAGTTCTTCGACTTTCTTTTGAACCAATGGAACCCGAGTAGATCCTCCGACAAGGACGACTTCATCGATTTGACTGGACTGAAGTCCAGAGTCCTTGAGTACCTTCTTACAAGGCTCTACAGAACGCTCTACGAGATCATGGATGAGTTCCTCAAATTTTGCCCGAGTGAGCTTCATAAAGAGGTTCTTTGGTCCGCTTGCATCGACCGTGATATACGGAAGGTTGATGTCGGTTTCGCTCACGCTCGAGAGCTCTTTTTTTGCTTTTTCGGCTTCATCTCGAATTCGTTGTACCGCCATAGGATCCTTGGTAAGATCGATACCCTGGTCTTTCTTGAACTCAGAAACAATCCACTCAAATACCGTCTGATCAAAATCATCTCCTCCGAGGTGGGTATCCCCATTAGTTGCAAGGACTTCAAAGGTTCCTTCGGCTCCGATTTCGAGAATCGAGATATCAAATGTTCCTCCTCCAAAGTCGTAAACGGCAATTTTCTGGTCTTTTTTCTTGTTTTCCCCGTAGGAAAGCGCCGCTGCGGTTGGTTCGTTGACAATACGCTTGACATCGAGTCCTGCAATTTTTCCCGCATTGATAGTCGCTTGGCGTTGGTCGTCGTTGAAGTAGGCTGGAACGGTGATTACCGCTTCAGTAACGGTAGTTCCGAGGAATTTTTCAGCATCTTCCTTGAGTTTGGCGAGGACCTTGGCTCCGATTTCTTCGGGCCGGACGTTCTTGCCATTGAATTCAATGAGACATTCTCCATTTGGCCCAGCAAGGACTTTGAATGGAACCGTCTTGAGTTCTTCCGTAACTTCAGAGAATTTTCGTCCGATAAACCGTTTTGCAGAAAAAATGGTCTGGGCAGGATTCATGACGGCCTGCCGTTTGGCAGTCGTTCCGACGAGTGTATCGCCGCCCTTGTTCGCAACGATAGATGGAGTGGTTCGACCACCTTCCGCGTTGGGTATAACTTTTGCTTGACCCCCTTCCATGAAGGCAACACACGAATTCGTGGTTCCAAGGTCGATTCCAATAATTTTGGACATAATTTAATGGGTAAATGAAATACTACAGAACCATAATATGGATACTCTCACCTTCTGTCAAATTAAAATTGGCACTTTTTGTATTCGGGTGCTAGTTATGGAAATAATAACCATATTATTCCCATGAAAAAGATAAAAAATAGGTCACAGAATTATAATTTGACAAAAATATTATTTTAATTATATACAAATATTAACTTTCCGAATACCTATGAAAAACAATCTAAAAACACCCATTCGAGATGTGAAGTCTTCTGATACTGCCTATTCCCAAAAGACTCAAAGCTTAGAAGTAGCCAAGAGTTTTCTCTGGCGGAGTCTTTGCTACTGTTTCTTTCAAGATGCGACAGAAAAAAACAATCCCCTTCAATGTATGGAAACGAAGCATATACCGAATCGTACCAGCAATTTCTCGACGATTGGGAAGCATCCATGAATGTTATTTATGCTGATTTACCCGTTTTACACCGTTCACACCTTATAGAAATTACCAAACATGCCATTGAATTCATTGGAACATCTTCATATTTTCGCGGTATTCGAGCCCTAGAAAAAAACCACATGAAAAAAGATGTATCCCACCAGATGGCGATGTACTATTTTTTCAAGAAAAAGCTCGACTGGGTGCAAAATATGGAGAAAGCCCAGCACGATACCAAAAACCGGGCCCACGCGATCGTCGGCCATGCCGGCATGGCCGGACAAAGGGGGTAATCCCCTCGTTTCTGCGGAAACAAAAATTGGTACAAACGACGGCCTGTGGATTCGAAAAAAAATATTGACATATTATTAAATATAATTATTATTACCTTAATCCGTACATATCCGTATGGGAAGTGATCACTGGTAATTTTTTTACCACGCTAAACTTTCCCTGTTCGGAGTGATACGGATAGGGAGCAAAAAGGACGATATGTTACTTTACACTGAGACCTTTGCCGTTCATGACGATGACAAAGCGCAATTGGTATGCCTGGAAGCTTTCCAGACAAATCTCACTCTCTCCATGGTCTACACGGTGAAGCGGGATGGAATCGAACCTTTTGAAACTTCTTCGAAAGATGAAGCGGAAAAACGTTACTCACAGCTCAAGGCTGCGCTCATGAATGTATAGATAACACCCCCTCTGCTCGCCGCCATCTAATCGATGGCGGCTTGTTTTATTGTAATTCCCAATCCTGATTTCCTTCCGTCTGCCACATATCGCCAAGCGCGCATGGCAACCGAGCCTTGTTTGGAATAGTGTCGCGAATACGTTCCGTTTTCATGATTCCGCAATTCCTACCGTTCCCAAACCCAAAAAATCCTCCCGAGTCGCAAGCGGAAGGATTTTTTCATAAGAAGTCAAAGCCAGTGCTCGCGGAGGGCTATGCCACAACGCGGGCAACGAAACTAAAACGTTTCGAGAACGTGTTTCAATAGGATTCTCCGATCTTCTGGGAATTTGATATTCTCAAGATAGGTCACCACTTTTTCAAAAATACAATATGGGTTATTCGAAGTGAAGAAAAACCCGTTTCCCTCAAATTTCATCGGATTAAAATCCTTCATTACTCCCGAAAAAACCGTTCGATCAGAAGTCACGGGTACTACTCCCGACTTCATAAATTTTACGAGATCGATACCGTCGGATTCACCATCGTAGACTAATACATCAAAAGCGTAGATTTCGCTTTCGTTGATATTCTGCCGAACTCCAGAATACCGCCGACCACTCACGTCAAGCGTATCCGAAAGTACCACGTTCGCGACCCCGATGGCGGACAATCCCTCCAATACGAACTGCCGAGTAGACTCGTCGGCAATATGGACCAATGCGAGGGTTGGTACGCTTTTCGGAATGGAAAACTCAGATTTGAGCCCCGATTTTGCGGCTTCTTTTATCTTTCGAACTTCGGAAAGTTCCATTTTTCCAGAAAAGTTGTTCATATTGGTTTGAATATTTGTAGGTCTTCGCTATCGTATCACACGATTGCCACAGTATCAAAAAACCCACCTTGACTAATGACGAAGAACTTTTGGAAAGAACTTGCCTCTCGCGGCCCCATCGTCGCACTCGCCCCTATGGACGGGTATTGTGACAGCGCCTATCGACAAGTATGCAAGACAGTTTCTCCGAACGTAATCCCCTTTTCAGAATTTTATAGCGCCGACGGATTAGTACATTCCAAAGAGCTTGCTGGGAGAGTACTTCCTCATGCAGATATCGAAAAACCACTCATTGTCCAAATTTTTGGGAAAGACCCAGAAAAATTCCGACAAGCTGCTATCATCATCGAGTCCTACGGCGTCAGCGGCATCGATATCAATATGGGGTGTCCCGCGAAAAAAGTCGTGAAAAGCGGTCACGGTTCCTCGCTCATGATCAACCGCGACACCGCATTCCGAATCGTTGAAGAAATGGCCAAAGCGGTAAAAATTCCCATTTCCGTCAAGACCCGACTCGGCTGGGACAATCACGATTTACTCGTGGAATTTTGCAAAGGACTGGAGAATGCCGGAGCGAATCTCATCTCTGTCCATGGTCGCACGTACCAACAGGCATTTACCGGAAAAGCCGACTTTACGGGAATCTATGACCTCAGACAACACCTGAATATTCCAGTAATCGCAAACGGTGATATCATGAGCTATGCTGACGGTGCCAAAAAAATACTCCATCCGGCGAATCGGAAAGAAATCATTTTTCCAGGTGAGGAAGCGACTCTTGGCAAGGGAGGAGCTATGAAAAATCTCGATGGATTTATGATTGGCCGAGCTTCATTTGGAAACCCATGGTGTTTTACTACGGATGGACACCAGCCGACACTTCGGGAAATTCTTGAAATCATGGAACTCCATGCCCGACTCCTCATCGAAACCAAGTGACCAAAAGGCGCACTCGAAATTCGGAAGCACCTCGTGCAGTACCTTCATGGATTTCCTGGGGTTAAGGAATACCGGACCCGATTGGTACATACAGAATCTCTCGACGATGTATTTGCCGTAACGAATGAAATCCGACAAAATCATACGGACCTTATCGAGAAAATCCTTGAACCTGCCCAAGAAACCGCTTTTACAGAAGCTTGGAACCAATGTAATGGGTAGAACTCTATAAATCGTAAACTTCTTGCTGGTTTGGGAAATATTCCCATTGATGAAACGATTTGACTTGCCTCATTGAAAAGCTACGGTATAGTAAGGCAAATACCTGACCCAATTCCATGACCCCCAAACTTACCCGGAAAGACTTTGCTAACCAAGCAGAGGAATATATACGCAAACTCAATGAAATCGCTGAGAAAAATGGATTTTCCGTCATGACCGCACTGTATATAGAAGGAACCACGACCGAACCAAGCGATTGTATTATCGACTGGAGGAATATGAGCTTGGACGAAAACCTGTACGCGATGGGGAGATTTACTCAGGATGTTATGAATAGTTACGATGAGGATCCAAGCCTCGGTGGAGGCGGGCACGCGCCATTTTCAGACTACGGACCAGATACACTCGGAGGAAAAAGCAACTAATCTAGTTTAAAAGAAGACTTGTTAAAATATGAATATTAAATTTAATACCTTTGTTTACATTTTTCCTATGCGTTTCTCCAAAAAAATCCGGAAGTTTTCCATTGTCGGTATCTCTCTCTTGTTTGCCGGCATCGGGAGTTTTGCAATAGTTTCGCCAACGTATGCCGACGGAAGCGGAGTTACGGTCGTAGTCACCGAACAAATTCCTGGGGCATCCTGTGTACCAGAATGAACGGGCAGCGGAGTTACCACCAGAAAATACAAATGTACGGTCCAAAGCGGTTTTGCCACGGTCCAAGCGATGCTCGGCGGACTCATAAAATACGCGACGTTCCTCACAGCCTTGCTCGGAGTGCTCATGATTGTATATTCTGGAATTCAGTATGCTACAAGCGCGGGCGATACCAAACAACAGACCTCAGCCGTTCAACGGATACAAAAACTGATTGGAGGATTAGTGCTCTTGTTTCTTATGGCATTGATTCTTAATACTGTGGCTCCGTGGATTTACGGGTAGTTTTCTTGATCAATGAATCACAAAATGACTATTAAACTACTGATTCCTTCCCAGAAAATCTTTTTGGTTTATGGTCCTACTGGTAGTGGTAAAACAAGGCTTTCTCTCGAAATTGCGAAACGGCTCAATGGAGAAATTATCTCCGCGGATTCCCGCCAGATATACCAGGGACTCGATATTGGTACTGGAAAAATACCCATTTCAGAAATGTCCGGAATCCCCCATTACGGATTGGACCTCATTTCCCCGGATGAAAAGTACGATGCCGCAAGGTTTCGAGATTATGCCCGGGAAAAAATCTCCGAAATCCAATCCCGAGGAAAAACGGCTATCATTTGCGGTGGAACCGGTCTATATATCGATGCGCTCATCTATGACCTCGACGTTCCGGCCTTCGCAAGCAATCCGGAATACCAGGAAAAATTGGAATCATATCGACAAAAATTTGGCAATGAGAAACTTTGGCAACGACTCGAAGCTTTGGACCCGGAATATGCCCGGGAAATCCATCCAAACAGTTATCCCTATGTCATGCGCGGACTCGAAATCATAGAACGTACCGGGCAATCCAAACGGGAATGCCGAAGCGCGAGAACACTCGTCTACGAGGTCGCCGCAATCACTCCTTACATTGACTCCATAGAGAACAGAAAAACCTTATACGAAGGCATTCATGTACGGATAGATACCATGTTCCAAGATGGACTCGTCGATGAAATCCAATGATTGTTCCATCAGTGATTCACTCCGGAGAGTCCCGGACTCAAAACCATCGGGTATGCAGAAGTTTGCCGGGCACTCGCTGGGGAAATATCTATGGAACGCGCTGTAGAACTCGTCAAACAGGGGAATCGAAACTATGCCAAACGACAGATTACGTGGTGCAAAAAATACGTCACGCTCCCCCGGATACCTATGGAAAATTTCATATAAGATTTGAACGGGGAGTTTACGGAGATTTGTATACGAGAAGACTTCATTTGCCAGAATCAAATTTTAGAATACATTGCTCACATGCGTTTTTCTCCGTATATCACGACCCTGTTTCTGATATTCATTCTCAGTGCTATTTCTGCTACATTACTTTATCTCTATCTGGATCCGGAGAGGAATTTAGCGGTATCATATGCAACAATGGGTACCGCACTCACTCTTGGAGTTGCTTCCATATCCTGAATTTTCATCTACCTGTTTAAAAAAATATACTACCGTGGACTAATTTCTCCAGAAATCCTCAATGCATCTGTACGCCAAGGCTTTTTTATAGCATTGGCTTTGCTCGGAATTGCTGTATTTCACAAGCTCGGAATCTTGAACTCAAAAACGGGGAATTTACTCATTTTTATTCTACTACTCGTAGAATTAATGATTCAAAGTATTATCCAGGATTAACGGATTTTTTTGAGATGAGCTCTCATGGCATGTATCGAGTCTTTTTTTGTATCGATAGCTCCAAGATCCAGGATGCTATCCGCACATTTCCGATAGATTTCCATTCGATATGAAATAACAGCATCCAAACTCCCGTGTTCTTCCATTCCTACAACACGGGTCGCTCCATCTGCCCGCATTTTGCAGTTTCTGACAATTTGGGTCATATCCCGGGTAATCCAGACAAAATGGGATCCGTTTTCTTTGAAGTGTGCCACCGTTTTTGGCACGAGTGGCATACTCCCGGAAGCGGAAAGAAGTACTCCGAATTTGTTGGATGTTTTTAGACCTTCGGGAAAGTAATCCAAATAGAATTTGTGTTCAAAATCTAAAAAACGTTTATCCCCGAGTTCTGTCAATTTTTCAGCTACCGGGTCCGCAGAAGTTACCTCACCACGGTCAAAGAGATATCGAATCAGTGCCCAATCACCGTCGATAAATTGGTATTTCTCGGACTTCGCTACGATTTGTCCGAGTCAAGTTTTTCCAACTCCCGGAGCTCAGATGAGTATGACTGAAGGTTTCATATTTCAAAAAAGGATAGTAAAAACTCATCGTACCTCTGTTTTTGACCCGTCAAAAGAAAGTGTGGAAATACTTTTTAGCCTAATGTCTTTTGAATGTAGAGCTCTCCAGTATGAGTAATCTGCCGCCCTCTCGGAGTCCGTTCGATATACCCGATTTTGAGGAGGTACGGCTCTACGACTTCCTCTAGAGTAGATTCTTCTTCTCCCACAATGCTGGCCAAAGTTCCCAATCCTACCGCCCGTCCGCCAAAATGCCGAGAAAGTGCTTCCAAAAGCTTACGGTCAAGCCCATCCAATCCCACATCGTCAATACCGAGATTATCGAAAATTTCGGTTACGGTATCGATTTGCTCAGTATCTTTCCCTACAGTTGAGTAATCCCGTAGAATTTTTACGTACCGGTTGGCGATTCGAGGGGTTCCCCGGCTTTTTTTCGCTACGAATTCAGCAATTTCTGGAGAACTCTTTTGTCCAAAAACCCCGAATGTCCGGGTAATTATTTTTTGAAGCTCGGAAATGTCATAAAAATCCAGCTTGAGAATATTACCAAACCGATCCCGCAGCGGTCAGGTCAGTTTGGAGAGTTTGGTCGTCGCGCCGATGAGGGTGAATTTCGGGAGGTCCATTTTCACACTCGTCGCACCAGTTCCAGACCCGATCATAATGTCAATCTGAAAATCTTCCATTGCCCCGTACAGAATTTCCTCGATTTGAGGTTTCAATCGGTGAATTTCGTCAATAAAAAGAATATCGTGTTCCTTGAGACTCGTCAGGAGTGAAAGGATATCCGCCTGTTTTTCGATAGCAGGACCACTGCTCGAACGTAAATCTCTCCCCATTTCCCGAGCAATGATTTGAGAAAGCGTAGTTTTGCCGAGCCCAGGAGGACCATAAAATAACAAGTGCTCCAGCGGTTCGTTCCGAATTTTTGCGGACTCGAGGGAAACCCGGAGATGCTTTTTGATTTGGGACTGCCCTACGTATTCGTCAAGGGAAGTTGGACGAAGTCACACTTCTCCTTCATCGACCGTGATGGTTTCAGGAGTGATAATGCGTTCTGCATCAGAAATATTGCTCGATTGTATCGCCATAAGAGCGAGTATACGGAGAGATGAATTCTATTCAAATTCATTCCGAAAAACACATTTGTATTATTTGTATTAATTAATAATATCATAAAATGTCAATGCTTAATCACCTCCAGTACGAACAGCCGGAAATCTCCATCGTCGTACCCGCTTTCAACGAAGAAAAATACATTGCCCAAACCCTCTTGACACTGGCAATGAACGAGCCAGCGCTCAAGACGGAAATCATCGTCGTCGATAACGGTAGTACCGACGATACCAATATTATAGCCCAGAACTGTTGAGCTAAGGTGATCACGGAATCAAAAAAGTGAATCTCCTACGCTCGTCAGACCGGACTCGATGCCGCAAGAGGGAAAATCATTCTCTGGACGGACGCAGATTCCCTCGTAGGGAAAAACTGGGTCGTGGCACACCGGAAAGCATTCGAAAATAACCAAATAGTTGCACAAAGCTGACTCATCGAATTCGACGAAACAGTTCATTGGACATTTATGACCTACGTGACAGTCGCTGCCCAAATCAAAAAAATTATTGGATACCAAAAAACTCCCTTGGCCTGCACTGGAGGTGCCAACATGTCCATACGGAAAGAATTTGCCCAAGCGGTCGGAGGATTCGAACCCGGATCGGATTATGGCGAAGATCAAATCCTTTTCTGAAAGATGAAAAACATCGGGGAAGTCATCGTCAACCAAGATTCCGAAGCCAAGATTATTACCAGCTGACGACGGTATTCCAACAGTTTCAGAACCTATGTCCATATGAAAAAAGTGCTCTCAAAATTTCAGAGAATCGGGATATTTACAGGCGTGGAGAAACTCGAAAAAATCGAGTCGAACGTTTCTTTTCAGGATTTTCGATAAAAAACCTTGGAAAATTGGAAAATTTAAGCGAACATGTGGGTACAAAAAATAATCCATTCAGATTTTCTGGCAATAATAGTATACCTAACCAAATTCGCTCAGGCATACATGTCTTATACCAAATTAACCTAACTCCATTTACTCGCTGCCTCGGGAGGATATGTTTTCCTTTCCTTCGGTCCAGACCGCGC
>JAVHRB010000039.1:0-3027 GCA_036171455.1 Patescibacteria group bacterium | reverse complement strand
GAAATCACAAAGCGGTAGCCCACGCAGCAAGCTGACGGGGAAAAGAGATTCTAACGAAAGCCTGCAGGAAATGCGACATAATTTAGCGAATAAAAATTATTACTGTGTTAATGGTATCAATTTATTCTTGAAACTCAATAACATTGGCTGATAGTCCGCTTTCTATCAAATTCAATTTCTCCGATCTTGACAGGAGCTTGATAGCATATTCTCGACTGCAAGCTTCATGCCAAGTCTCTGTTGGTTCAAAATACATGAGCGTAACTGGTCGACGATTTTTTGTATATTTAGCACCTATGGGACTCAAATTATGTTCACGAATTCTTCTCAATATATCTTTGGTTGCTCCGGTATAGAGGGTACCGTCGGCACAACGCAATATATACGTCCCCATGATATTTTTAAAATCGGGAGAATTCGAAGTCATGGATTACGGCTCAAGTTCCAAATACTCGTCAATCCGGATTTGCCACACAAATTCGTCCACGTGGGAAACCAGAACCATAGCACCTTCGTATTGATCCAATGCTGCCGCTATGATTGGCAGATGCCTAAAATTGATATGGTTAGTCGGTTCGTCGAGAATGAGGAGACCCGGTTCCAATAACATGAGACGAGCAAAGGAAACGAGACCCTTCTGCCCTTCTGACAAATATTTGATTTGGGATTTCATCATCTCTCCGTTTATGAGAAAACCGGCAGCGGTCGATCGGAGCCTTTGTTCCAAAACGATACCTCCGGATTCCGTCATAGCCTGATTCAAACAATCATACACCGTCTGTTCAAAATCCAGGGTGGAAAAGTCCTGTCGGTAATATCCGACCCGGACTCATTCGCCAATTTTTGCCCCTTCGGATTTTCCAGTCGCTATGGTTTCCAAAAGCGTACTCTTTCCAATTCCATTAGGACCGGAAAGTAGCAAATGTACCCCTTTTCGAAGTGAAATGGTCGCTTCTTTCAAAATCGGTTGATGATCAACGATAATCTTGTATTCACGAATTCACAATATTTCTCCACCAATATCTTGCTGCATCGGGATATTGAATTCTCGAATGGTTTTATCTTCTCGACGAACATCAACCATGTTATCTTCCATTTCCTCGGCTTTCTCTCGCATTTTTTTCGCAACGAGACGGAGTTTTCCTCCCTTGTGAGCAAAGACGTTTGCTTGTTCTTTGTTCTGCTGGGCAATTTTTGCCATTTGAGCATTCTTCATATTTTCTTTTTCTATTTGCGCCGAGATTCGCTCTACCACATCATAATAATTACCAACGTATTGTTCCACCTTTTTGGTAAAAATATCGAGATAGAGAACGCCGTGAGTAAAAGCATTCAGAAAATCGGCATCATGGGAAATGACCAAACAGGTATTCTTATACGCGATGAGAAAATCAGTCAAATGCTGTATCCCATCCCGATCGAGATTATTCGTCGGTTCGTCCAATAAGAGGATATCTGGATTTTGAATGAGAGCAGATGCGAGCAATAGCCGAGCTTGTTGACCACCGGAAAACGAGCTGATAATTCGGTCGAGCGGTGCTTTGAGATTGACTACTTCGAGAACTTGAGCAATTTTTGCATCAATATTATAGACACGGTCGTCAGCAAAATATTTCCGAAAAAATGCCTGTACGTTCAGGGATTTATCCGCGGGATTCACCACTTGTTGTGCTATAGCAATTCTTAAATTTCTGTCAATATTAATAGTACCATATCGAGGTTGGTATTGCCCCATTATCATATTGAAAATAGTACTCTTCCCCGCACCGTTCTGGCCCATAATTGTCATTTTCATACCAGACCTCACGGAAAAATCTGCCTCGTCCAGGATGACTTTCTGAGGACTAAATTCGAACGCTACTTTATTAAACCGGATTACCGTTTCATTTGGGGCCATAATAAAAATTTGAAATAATTTTTTCGTCGCAACTATATTCATTTAGTTTAAAAACCAAATGAAATACATAGGAAAATTACGCATCCTAGTTTTTTTATAATACACCCAGGAGTGAACTGGGTGTATTATAAAAATTAAAAAAAAGTTGTATCAGTCAGAATACTTCTCGGAAATTTAGCGACGAGAAGTTCCGAGTGTTACCTGGATCTTTCTGTTAGTGGTAGTCATATCCTTCTTTTCCAATTTTGCAAATGCCTCCAAATCTTCTTCTTGAATATATTGCTCTACTTCATTATAGAAATCAGTTCGATTTTGGAGTATTTTTTCACTCACTCCTGCCGTATCTCCTTTTGCTTTCCTGACGATGACGAGTTCTTTAACGAGTGATTTGAATTCCTTGGTTGCATCGGAAGCTACCTGGAGCAAATCCGCCATTTCCTCATCTGAAATATCGGTTCGAAGCAATGGATCTAGTTTGGTAAGAAATGTGGAAATTTTCCTCTGTTTTCCTTTGAGCGAACCATTACTAAAACTTTTCTTCGCAAAATATACTTTACCACCTTTCGCATCTAGATCTCCATTATTTACGGTCAACTTGCCAGTAACACGAAGTTTCCCAGTTACTACAAAGGAATCTGCATTATTGACAACCATGTTTCCATATACGTATAGAACATCAGATATATTGATTTCACCAACATTATCCAAAGTAAGATCCCCTTGATGAACGGTTGGTGTATCTACGGTATATATATCTGAATTTGCCAAACTATCTTCATCAGTAGCATCAACTCCGGTATCAACATTTGTCGTGTCTATGAGATCCGTTCATTGAGACCCATTACCATTGGTCATAAAGTTATTTCATAGGGCACTGCTTCAATTGTCCATTCCTGATGCGTCAAAATTCATAGATGCCGCCATTGCAGATTGCATCGAAGTTAATGTAAGGGTGAGCACGATGGCTAACGATAGGTGTTTTTGGTATTTCATGGTGTTTTGGTTAAAAATACTGAAGGTATGATATACTATAAATTATGCGATTCAAATGAAATGTTCGATAAAATCGTAGCTAGTAGAATACATTTTGTGCATCGCTGGAAATATCCCATGCACCAAATACGAAAAGA
>JAVHRB010000038.1:0-3038 GCA_036171455.1 Patescibacteria group bacterium | reverse complement strand
AAGAAGCCTTCCAGAAGGAGTGAGAAAGTTGCATTTCAGTTTAGAATCCAAGTTTTAAGCCAAAATCTCATTTTTCTATTGAAAATAAGTGAGTGAGTTCGGATTTTCAGAATGGCTTTAAATAGCGGTTTTTGTTTTTAGATAATAGGTTCAGTGAGCAGTTACAAATACGAAAATTGACAAGTTATTGTTAATATTTATATTAAAATAAATTTACTAGAAAATAACAACTATGTCAGACCATGGACATGGACCCAGTCATGGACCGAGCCCAAAAGTGAGTTCCAATCCTGCTTCGGCGAACTTCTCCATGAGCGAGGCGATAGCAGGAATCGTATGTGTGGCTATCGCTGCCATTCTTATCGGAGTGCCTATCCCATTCTAATACGTGAACAAAAAAACAATCCCGAAAAACCCGGGATTGTTTTTTTGTTGAATTCTAAAAATCAGTTTTTAGCGATACGGCATTATCGGAACTGGAGTATCAGATTTCTGCCCGAGGACAACGCTTCCTTTTTTCGCGAGACCATCTACGTTATCGTACGATCGAATTTCGAATCGTGAAAATGTGAAGGTCCGATTCCCAGAGTACATAACCCGGTCGATGAATTGATCGTTCTTCTGCCAAATCATCTGTGCCTTGTAGGTTCCGATTCCAGAATCTGCATAACAGTATTCCGGGACGTACGAACTCGAACCATTGGTACAGACTTCTTCACCGGTTGTGAGTTTTCTGCAAGTCTTTTCTTTTGGCCGGTACGGTTCGCAATCCGTAGCACGTTGTTTCAATAAAGCGGCTTCATCCCATTCAATATGACTCACTCTTGCCACTTCCTTGATTTTATTTTCAGAAGCCATGGCATCTATTTTGACAGAAACCAATCCTTGGAATACGTCGCTGTAGTTGTACGGATTTTTTACGTCCGCTGTCGAATTCAGTTGAACCGGCATATAGAGGGTATTTTTGGATTTCTGCCATACGAACAATCGTGGATTGTTGAGGGCTTCCGTATAACTACCAGCAGTTCCGAGAGTCAAAGTTGCCTCCTGGATCGGCTTTGCGACATCAGCAACATTATACAAATCTACCTTGATACCTCCGTTCTGTGTTCCTCCCCACTGATTGGTCACGGTATCGTATCCGATACCGATAAGCCGATTGTCGTCATACGGGTGGAGATAAGTAGAATAACCGGGAATCTTGAGCTCACCCAAAACTTTCGGATTTTTGGAGTCGGTCAAGTCAATGACGAACAGAGGATCTATCTGTTGGAAAGTTACCAGATACAACCGATTTCCAATAAATCTGGAAGATTTGAAATTCTCATTTTTTCCAATACCTGTGAGTTCAGATATTTTCCCGAATTTGGAGTCCAAGATGGAAAGTTGGGATTCACGAGTATTTCCAGCCAGCTGAGTCACGAGACGGATTTCCCCGACTGCGTTCTCATCGATGGCATAATCGGAAATCAGACTCCCCGGTACGAGACCGGTCCTCAGGTATTTTACGCGAGCTCCGCTCGCGTCGAACTGATGAATAATCGTTTGAGAACCTGGTTCAATCCAACGCATCATACAGTACATTCCCGGAGGACACGAATTGTTTCCGTTGGTATAGAGACTTGAGGTAATGTACAGCTTACCTGAAGCTGAAAGGTAAGCTTTGCCAACGTCTCCAAACATCATGCTCGTCGTTGCGGTCTTCCAGGAATTCTGGACATCAATTTTGGTGATAGTCGTAAAAGACGGATTAAAACTAAAACTATCAAGCGTATCTGCATTTGGCAACACATAGGTGATATTTTGACAATTCGCCGCGTCTTTTTCTATCAAGCGTTTCTTGTTTCTCGCCTCGGAAATACTGGAGTCGATGTTTCCAGACACTTTCGGGGAACGGAATTCTATCCGTTTTGGCAGAATGTTTTTTATGTTAAAATCTCCAGCTATTTTTTTGGAATCCAATTCCAATGTAGCACCATATGCCTTTGGCATGTAGCGATCTATAGGAAAAGTGAAATTCGTGGAAGTCATCAGAGTCAATTTCCCCTTTACAAGGCGAGCTTCGCTGACATATCCGTCAATCTGCGAATACCGTTCGATAAGCGGTTTTTGAATGTTGGAAATATCATACACGATGACGATTGCTTTATTGGAACGGTTAATCCAGGCATTACTAAATGATTCATTCCAATAGTATTTTCCAGATATAACCACCATTTTGTTACCTTCGATGAATAATTCTGCACTGGTATATTCCGTTGGTAGCAAAATCTTGGTTAGAAGTTCGAGGCTGTCATCAGCTTTGTTAATATAGATTGCTTTATCTTCGATACGCGCGGTAAAGAGGTATTTTCCATTGGTTTTTACTTTTTCCGGTTCGTCGATACCAACAGTCCGGCTATTGGTAGTGGAAAAATCATCGCTCGGCGCGGTAGTATCAACAGATTTCGAACTTTCAACCATTCCAGAAGGCACCTTTACACCAGCAGTCGGAGCCTGATTCATCATCATTTCAGGGAGAGCTTTATCATACATAACCCCTCTTCCCCAATTATAGGGAGGATGTTTGAGATAATAGAGTTTCATGAAATCCGAAACCTTGTCTCGCATGTCGGTACAACTCGAAAATTGCTGCAAAGCAAAATTCGGGGCCATGGTTTTCGGAGGGAGTAAAAGCGCAGAATCTATAGTGGTAGCGGCAAATGCTGGAGAAATCATTGGAACGACCAAACTGGCTACAAGAATTCCGCGAAGTGGAAACGCAAAGAAATTCATAGAATTGAATTTAAAAAAGTACCCCTCTAGTATAAATGGTTATTTGGGCATTACAAGAGGTAATGGTAGAGATACCGTGAAGATATCTTGCAGTAATGAAAATTACTTACCAGTAATGCCAAATTAACGTAAATCGCAGCACTTCCCGCGAGCGTGACCGGGAGGATATAGAGTTAGGTTAATTTGGTATAATATTTGAAGAACAAATTCGGTAAAATCAATCACCCCGCAGCAAGCTGACGGGGTATGACCTAGATCCTACA
>JAVHRB010000037.1:0-3083 GCA_036171455.1 Patescibacteria group bacterium | reverse complement strand
TTTTATATCCTATCCTGAATTTGTGAGAAAGTTGCGTTTGGGGTTAGAATCCAGCGTTAAAAGCAGAAATGGCTTTGTTAAGCCAAAAGATTTTGTTCATTTCTTCTTATTTTCATAACAACCCCTTTGCTGATGCTATTTACTGAGAAAAAGTTCTATCAAATAGCCAAGTGGGGTCAAAAAGTCCACTTTACCGCACTGTTATGGGAAGAGTTAGTGTTTACTTAATTTTTTTGAAAATGAATTTTGTAATTTTTCTCAAACTCCGCTATACTAAGCCAAGAGTCTAAGAAGAGTTGTATTAGACAGCCATGTGGCCTGCCAATCAACATTTACAGAAAATCCTCCTTTTGGAGGATTTTTTTACCTTGCTAATTTCAATTCTTCGCCAAACGTTTTCTTCTGGACTTAACTTTGAGATATATTACGTATATCCCATATCAAACGAGAAATATTGACAAAAATATCATTCTCATGAGCGAGGTACTGGAAAGGCTTTGAACCAAAATTCCTTCCCACTTATAGATCTTCACCGACTCGGCGAGCCCGTTGATGAAAATCTCGATGAAAGCGAGTCAGGAAAGTATTTCCTTGATATTCTTGATGTGGTAGATTCGTTCGGATTCATTGGCAAGTTTCTTTGTCTCGATACGGCTGGCAACAAAGGCAATCCCGTTTTTGAGGATGGTTTCCTTGATGAGTTCGTTCTTGTCCCGGACCTTGTCGAAGGTATTGAGAACGAATTCCGCTTTTTCTATGTGATTTTGAAAATACCTTGAGCTTTCCGCTCCCAAGCTCCGGATGCGCGATTTCATATTGGAGAGATTGCTTTCGATGCTCTCCATGTCGTATTGCAGGGCAAAATTCATTTCATCCATCGACAACGACCAATTCGAAAGGGTTTGCACGTCTGAATCGAGAAAATCCCGCTGCTTGGAATCCATGATCGAAGAACATGTCCGAATCAGGTCCGCATGGGTCTTTTTGACTCCCGGATAGACATCCCTTTTGAATGCGTCGTAAAACCGTATGATTTTCCCGTAGTACAAATGGAAATAAAAGAGATGTTTCGTGAAGTTCACGAGAAATTCATTGTCTATAACTGATGAATACAGAATATAGACATCATCGAGCTTTTTCAGATAGATATCGTAGAGCAGCGGGTCAGAGTACGACAACTCCTTCGAAATGTCGTGGTCGGATATCAGGTACTCGTGCGGTGGCAAGGAATCCGTTTTGGCCGAGACTCCCAGGTCTCACACGCTTTGTGCGGCTTCGCGGAGATCCGCCAGCGAAACCCCGTTCTTGGATTTCGTATTGGTAATCCAGAATTGTACGATGCAATAATCCATTTCCTCCTGAAAACGAAACCTCCCTTCGAGCCCGTTCTGAAAGGATAGCACTTCGTTTTTCTTCCGATTGATTTTTGACAATTCCTTATCGTCAGAAAGGAAAAACCAAGTCTTTACGAAAGCGGGATTCTTGAATTTTATCGTATTAATTCACATGTCGGTTTTTTATAATGGCGAGAATCGAACCGGAAAGCATTTCTATGGAATTGAGTTCCTCTATGTTGTTACCGTCTTCTCCCGAATCGATATCCCACTCGCGGTTCATGGGGGTAGGATAAGATGATAGGGCTTGGGACGGGTATTCAATTTCCAAGTCATGATTCACGGGTTCGCTTGGCGTGGCATCTTCACATGTTGGCGAATGAATCGCCTCGGTAGCTTCTCATTCATCGATGCGTTCCCGTAGGTCCGCAGGAGTGACGTTCGAATTTCGATCAACAATCGGCGGACATATGCTCCTAGCGCTCTCCTCTACTGATTCCGGAATCGATTTCTTTTCATCAGAAGGAATATCGAACGAAATCCACTTCTTTGCCTTTACAAAAAATGACTCGTTATCCTTTCGGTCTGCCTTTGATTCGAGAGATGAATTTTGGTTCGCCGTGCTCGATTGATTCTGAGAAAATCTTTCAGGAGATGGAGAAGAAATTGGCGGGACGGAATGCGATTCCTTTGATAATTCATTGCGCACGTCTCATAATGGAGATTTTGCTGTCCGAGACATTTTTGCTCCAAGTTCGACTTTTAACTGCCTCGCATTCATCGCAAACGTACTTTCCACCTTTCTCGCTTCTTTGTAGTCCTTTTTCTTGGCAATTTCATAGAGATCCGCAATCTGCCGGAGATCGTAATCCGCAATAGATCCTGGGTTGCTCTGAATGGTAGCCTGTACCTCTTCGAGGTACCCGAGTATGTTTTTGTATTGCATCTTCGGAGTGAAAATAACGGCAAATAATTCGAATTTCCAATATGCTAGCATATGAGCGCACGAATGACAAGAAAACTCGAAGCGGAGGCTTTGACAAAATCGAATCGTATTTGCTGGAATACTCTTGAAACAGGTACGTTGGACATATGCAAAAAATCGATATCATATTCCACACGAAAGATACTTCTATAAATATTTTCCCATGGTGCTACGTCCAAAAAAATATCAGGAGCCGGAATTGGATACGAATGGCGATTCCGATGAGAATACCCTTGATGAGAAGCCAACCGGACATGCCATTACGACAGCAAAGGATTCCGAGGATAAGAATTAGTATGAAGCGGTACATTACGCTCCTCCTGATAGGACTGAGTGTCATATTGAGCCTGTTGTTGCTCGAAACCCCGCTGGTCGCCAATATGGAGTCCTCGCTCTACGGCATGTACATGCGATGGAGCATCGGAAACAAATCCGCATCGGAAGACATTGTCCTCATTACGGTAGATCAAGCGACTATCAAATCCATAGGTTCCAAGTGATCCTGGAATACTGGCAGGTATGCCGGACTTTTGGACGCATTGGAACGGCAGAAACCGAAAGTCGTTGTATTTGACTATTTTTTCCCGGAGAGAACCATTGCCGACAATGCCGATTGGTCATTGATTGCGAAGCTCGAGGGAAAAACCGAAGACTCTATCGCCCAACTATATAGCGACTACAGCGATACTATTTACCGAGACAAAAGCTACGTGAATTCCAATGACGAGGATTTCCGGTCCATGATGGAAAAGTATGGAAACGTA
>JAVHRB010000036.1:0-14512 GCA_036171455.1 Patescibacteria group bacterium | reverse complement strand
TATTGTGAATCAAGAAATTAGGGTTTTATTTTCCCATTGGGTGGAATAGAGCCAACGGTTTTCACTTCCGTTTTGATTTTTCCGCAAGAACCCTTATTGTTGGGCAATATAATATTTTTTATGAAAATCAAACTGTCATTTTTTCTCGCCATGCTTTTCGTGTTAGCTTCTTGTGGAGCGGATACCGGAACTATAGCAAAGGGTACCGGAACTTATCCAAATAGCGTTTACACTGCCTCCGGCAGCAAAGAAATCCAATCCGCGACGTTCGGGGCTCCGAATAGCAAAATCCAACTCAAGATTTTTAGCGATTACCAGTGCCCTGCTTGTATTGTGTTTCACAAGAAGATTGAGGAAAAGATTTGGACGGACTATATTGCTCCGGCAAAAATCACGGTTACATTCTTGAATTTCCCACTCACATTTTCTACTCCGGCTGGAAAACCCCTGCACGTAAATGCCGAAGGCGACGCACTTGCATCGTTCTGTGCTTTGTCCAATGGAAAATACCATGAGTACCGGAATGCCCTGTATACGTTGGAAGAAGCCAAAAAAGGCACCGTTGTAACGGATGCTGAGCGAGTGGCAAAGGCTAAGGAATTGGGAATGGACGAGACTCAGTTTTCCCAGTGTCTGAGCCAGGCTTGGTATCAAAAGGTACTGGAACGGGAAATCGCGCAAGGAGACAAAATGGGATTGGAAGGAACCCCGAGCATTTATATCAATGATGCTCCGGTAATTTTTGGAAACGAGGAGGAATTTTTCAAGATTTTGGACGCTACTATTCAAAAATAATTACGGAGGTCAAAAAAACGGGAGTTTAAACTCCCGTTTTTTAAAATTTCCTATCGTTTTGAGTGATGTACTGATAGATGTTTTATACAAAATCCTTTTTTAAGGATTGTAACATACCATTACAATAGTTGACTTGTTTTAGTTATATATATATATATATATAACTAAAACATAATAAATTGATTGTATGATCGAGATTATAGATGCTGCCTATAGTTTGCCGGAAAATAACGTAACATCCGTTGACTTGGAGATGACATTTCCTCAGATTAAACCATGACTTATTCAAAGGCTTACTGGGGTAATCGAAAGAAGGCATAGAAAAAATGATGAATATCCGTCAACGCTCGCTGCAAATGCGGGTAAAAAATTAATTGAAAAATATTGAAAAAAAATAGACATGCTGTTATTTGCATCAACTTCGAGAGACGTAACCGAACCGGCAACTTGAAATATTGTTCAATATATGACATGACTTGACTGTCATACCTACGATATCAGCAATGCGTGCAACAGTTTCTTGAATTGAATCGATGTGGCGAATCTGTATATTACATCTTGAAGATGCAAAAGAATATTACTATGTACTTGAGAGACTCCAACCGCTGCGATTAATTGGAAGTCAAACAACATAAACGATCTGATTTTATGAAGCACGCTTGGCGATGCATGAGCGGCATTCTTATTGTGAAATTCCGAAAATCAAAATACATGAATCAAGTATCAATTTTTTTCAAGCAAGTGAGAATTTTGGAAAGATATATCAATACTCTGATGATGAGTACGATCCCCAAGAAATCCTGACGATACGTATTTCAAATCTAACCTGACCTCTTCGATCGAGTATTTTCAAGAGATTGGACTATCGCCTTTTCTAAAAGGATTCGAAGTTACGTGATGGAAGTTGAAAGATATCGACAAGGTATTTTTCCATCAGGCATCAAAAGAGATTAGAAAGCTTTTTATGAGTACTTCCGGTATCCCGGAAGAAAAAATTATCAGTACTTTTTTTCATTATGGCAATACGGCATCTGCATCGATTCCTCTCGCATTTGCACTTGAAAAAGAAAAATGAAACATAAAAGAATGAGAAAAAGTTATATTCATTTGTCCGGCTGCTTGACTTGCGTATTGAATATTATTTATTCAGTTGTAATCTATTTTTAGTCTCCCTATACCATTTTTTCAATAATTGTTTATCGATTTTTTTTTGTTTCCCGCTTCTAGGCAGGTCTTTAAATATAATTTCATCAGGAAAAGCGAATGTATCGATAGAATATTTTCAATGTTTAAGGCAATTTTCAATATACACCTCATTGATAGCACAGGGAAACTTCGAATTATATCTTTCGATACATAGGATAATTCTTTCGTCATTAATTCATGTATCATATATTCCAAAAATAGCGCATTCTTTTACTCATGGTATCTTTGAAATGACTGGCTCATAGAGTCATGGGTAGATATTGTATTCTTTCCGGATTATCATATCTTTTTTCCTCCCAATCATTATAAGCGTATCGTTTTCGATTTTTACCAAATCTCAACTTTCAATATGCTTTATTTTTTTCATTCATTGGTATCTCAGCATCATATGCGATCCACATAGGAGCAATTCAGAATCGGTATCGATAGTGTATTCTACCCCATGAATTATTTTTCCCAATACGTCTCATTCCACTGGCAATGTAACCTTTTCCCTTCAATCGATATAGGCAATAGGTAACATTTCCGTCATGCCGTAAATACAGGTAATTTTTTGGGATACGTCGGCGAGCGGCAAAAGTTTTTCTAAAAATCAAACGTAAATAGGAGCGGATCAGAGAAGTATGTTTTTGAGAGAAATCGGCAGCTTTTTATTTTTCTCTATAAAGTAATTATACTTATAGGGTGGTGAAAAATACGTATCTATTCCATAGGTTCTAAATACTTTTTCAAGTTTCTCTGATGATAAATTATATGGTCACGAAATAACTTTTGCTCAAGCAATAATTCAAAGTAAAAGAAAATGAGGCATATCGGCATAATATATGCGCGTGTCAGTAATTAAAAGCCTAATATTTTCAAGCATTTTACCTATGGTAAAATGACTATGAACGACTCATTTTGGATTTCAAGTCGTTCATCAGGTGTAGGTAGTAATTGCCTCTTTGTTTTCGTCGATATCATGGTAAGCAAATTCACTTTCATTTTCCTTTAAATAATTTCTTATATTTTCATTTTTAAAACCGGTTAATGAAAATCCATGAATATAAAAATGAATATTTGCATTGAAAATTTCAAATGTATTGAAAAAGTAATAGTCGTAGAGCAATCATTCTATAAACAGATGTTGTATATTGGAACATTTGATTTTTTCTTTCATTATCTCGAGCCCCATTCCCGGATCAAGCAGAGTGACATGCGCTCATCTCAGCATGCATGCGATGAATATTTCTGAAAAAAGAATATTACTTTTTATAAGGATGGCGACATTATCTCATAGATTGATTTTTGAGTTAAGATTTTTTGCCAAGTTTAAAATATCCTTTTTATACGTATGTGAATTAATTTTTTTTCAATCGATTTCTTCTATGATAGTAAAATTATCCGTATCGATTCGAGAGAAAATGTCTTTTATGAGATTTGATTGGAAAAGTATCATGTATTACGGTTAGGATTCGTTGCATCAATTGTATTCTATATCATAAGTGGTTACTTCACTGAGAGATATATATTTTTCTTTACTTATTTTTTTATAATACTGAATCAATCGCAATTGATAGAAGAATGGTTTTATATCGTGTAAATCAAAAACGATGTCAGTAAAAAGAGATTGAAACCATACCGCCATGTTTGAAAATTTATACGCAAAAAGCAGATTAACAAAAAAGAATCACGCCTTCTTCTTTTTTGTAAGAATGAATGGCGAGATACTATTTTTCAATAGGGTTTTTTCTACGGTTTCCTTGAATGCATTCTCATTTTTCAACAGATGTATCCCGCTTGTAATTCTTGGATTGCATTCGATAAGAAAAAAATCGCCATTGTTTTTTTTAATGAAATCGAAAGAAATATGTCAATGGAAATTATATTTCTTTGCAAAATTGGTTACAAAATTCAAAATAATTGCACTTGTACACGTTTGAAAAAAAGTTGCCGAACCGTTTTTATAAGAAAGAAGTACTGAATAACATGTATGGGATACAAGTTTTCCATGATAAAAACTTGAATAACTACATAGGGGAATTCATTCGATATATTCTTGCAATATGTATGAATTATTGGAAAGATCAATATTCAAATCTTCAACGGGCAAGCTTTTCGCAATCATGTTACTCGATATGTTTTGTGCAAAACGAGAATATTTGGGCTTTATTACGTATTGAAAAATCGGATTCATGTCAATAAAATCCTTCAGGATTTCTTTTGATGAAAATTCAAGCGTTTTAGGAGTGTGTATTTCCAATCATTTGACCATTTCTATAATTTCGAATTTTGAGTGGATTTTTTTTAGTTTTTGAAAGGAATCGCACCAGATATCAGTTCAAAATCGAATGATTTCATCTTTGAACTGTGAAATATAAAAAATATCTTCACATGTTGGAATTATTAAATCAATAGAATGCTCCTGTACGATATTTAGAATTTCTTTTTTATAGTCATTAAAGCAAAATCGAGGACTTGATGTAAGAAATATATTTCTTACATATCTTGAGTACTTGCAAATACATTCTTCTTGCGATTCTGCTATATAAATTTCATGATCTTTGAAAATTCTTATAAATTCAAGAGCTACGAATGATCTTCAAGAAGTTATAAGGAGTTTCATTATTTTTTACAGACGCTTATGAAATAGTTTCATAATGGGGATATATAGGTATCCACGAGGATAAATTTTTTTTCCAATGTTTCGATGATTGGTTTTTCAGGATCAACTCAAGAAAAATAAAAAAATTTAAAAAAAGGGAAGCATCTCCTTAAAATTCAAGTAAATGGGTAAAAATCCAAAATAATACAAGTTCAACCTGGTTTAAGATTGTTGCTGATATTCGTTATTACCCCTTCATAATTATCAACCATCGATAAAACATACGTACAAATGCTTATATCGCATGCATTTTGATAGCGTGATATTTCTTCTTTCAAGAAGCGTCCTTTTCCATATTTTTTCCTTGCTATCTGCAGCATGTCTTCAGAAATATCAATTCAAATATATTTGATGTCCGCAGTATGCTCTGTAAGTATTTTATAATTTTTTCATGTTCAGCACCCATAATCTATGATTGTTTTTTCTTTGAGAATTCAAAGATTTCTTACGGCCTTTTTATGTCAAAATAGAAAAAAAGGTCGAGTACAGTCATAGATTAATGAATGAAATTTATACAGTCGTAATATGTTTTCTTGTTTCATAGAAACAAATAATTATAATAAATTTTACAATTAAAAAATTTACGTACAAATCCGCTGATTGTTGAGATTTATACTATTAAAGATATCAATAAAACATAATGAAAGTTGCAATTACTGGATCTACTGGATTTGTTTGAAATTATCTGGTCCACTCGTTTGCTCAAAAATGATGGAATGTCATTGCCTTTTGAAGAAAAGAAAATTATAATTTTATTTTGCCGAACGTCGAATATGTCAAGTGGGATATAACTCAAAGAATTGATATGAGTTTGTTGCCAGAAAAGATAGACGTATTGATACACTCTGCAAGTCTTACCGATTGGAAAAAACCAATTGGCGAATTGCTTAGGCATAACAAGGAAAGTATTAAAAATGTATTAGAAGTTGCTCATATTTCATCACATTGCATAGTTATTTCGACTTCATCGGTGTATCAATGATTGGAGTGATGAGATATCAACGAAAACTCCATAATACATCTTGATAATTTGAAAAACGGCTATGCATTGTCGAAATATTTGGCCGAACTCGATTTCATCGATTGAATTTCAAACGATATAAAGTTGAGCATATTAAGACCGAGAGCCATTTATGGAAAGGGAGATCGTAATTTGATTCCCGAAATACTGAACGCTTCTTTTTTCAATAGATTACCTTTGTTTTGATCAGGTGAAAATAGAACATCCATTACTCATATATGAAATCTCTTCCATGCCATTATTTTTTTGATGGAATTTCAAAAAAACAATATCGAAGTATTCAATATTGCCGATCCGGATTGTACCACTATGAAGCGAGTTTATGAATTGCTGCAAATAAAATTTTGAAAAAAGTGAATCATTCATCTGCCTGAAAAAATTTTATTTTTACTGGAACAATGCAATGAAAGAATATTTTGATATTTGAGAGATGTATTTTTCAGAGAGAAAGTATTAAATACCGATAAGATCAAGAATTTATGATTCAAGCCAAAACATTTTTCAATCGAAAAGGTATTAGGGGAAGAATATGAGTAGCGTTTTTTTACTTGAGCACATTAAAGTTCAGATGAGCAGCGGGATTGAGGACTTTTTCGAGAGACGTTTTCATCTTGCGCATCTGACGCGTCTTGGTAGCGTTGCAGATTGGTTAATTAATTCTTTTTATACAAAAGATATTTCCCGAGATGAAAAAAGGGAAGGTTCTCTTGCTAGATGGGGCTGAAAGAGGGGGGAGTTTAGAGAAGAACTAAACCAACAAGCGGAAATATTCAGAGTCCCCCTCCGGGTTGGGTTAAACCCCTCGTCTTCAGACGAAGGCTTCAGCGCGTTCACAAAATCTCGGGATTGAGTATAATCCTCCCTGCAACGTAAAAGCATCCCTTTCATGAACGCCAATTATCGCAAGGCTTCCCACATGCTCTACAGCGTCACTCTGCACGTCGTCTGGATAACCAAGTACCGTTTCAAGGTCTTGAAATGAGAAATCGGCGAAGAAGCGAAAAAGCAAATCCGCATGGTTTGCAACGATCTCGACGTCGAAATAATCTCCGGTTCGGTTTCCCCGGACCACGTCCACGTGCTCGTCTCGATACCCCCATCGGTATCCGTCTCGAAACTCCTCCAGCAGGTCAAGGAGATAACCTCGAGAAAATTGCAGATGCAATTCCCGGAACTGAAGAAAAGGTACTGGTGACAGCACCTCTGGGCCAGGTGATATTTCGCCTGCAGCACCGGCAACGTCATGACCGAGATGATACAGAACTACATCGAGCACCATTTCGAGGAATCGGAAACCGAAGATGCCTTCAGGGTAGAAGTTCCGTAGCCGATGACTTCCGCTTGGACTTCAGTCCTAAGCAAACCTGTGCACTTCAGTGCACAGTGGTTTAGATGGTGTTTTTTAGAGGTGTGCTAATCTGTCAAGCGGAAATGTTCAGTGAGCAGTTACTATGCTATTTATTGACTTTAAAATTTATTTAATTATAAAATATAAAATTCAATCATATTCTATGAACAATTCCACTGCGGGGAGAAGCGAGAATTCTGTTTATATTCCGTATTTTGACAAAGAAGCCATGTTGCGACTTTCCGCTACAGAAAACGGACAACGGGTATTTCAGCTGCTTGCGGCATCAAAATCGCAAGCCAGTGCCTGCTTGGATGGCATACCCACATTGGAAGGTATGCCGAACGAAATCATTATTAAAATCACGTTACAGTTGTTGGAAAAAGGTTGGCTGGTCCGTATTTTCCATTGGTTGAGCCGTATCATGAACGAAGTTCCAGACTTGCTTTCTGAAAATGTTATCGCTTTGTCAAGTAGTGATTATTGGACTCCTCGTACTGATTCGCAATCTGACATGAAATTTACCAGGAAGCGAGAATTGTTTTGTGACCGTTTTGAGCCGTTTTATATGGAATTCTTGGCGAAAATTGAGCAGCGCGGGGTATGGGATCCAAAAATGGAACGGGCCTACGGAATGTACCTCCGATATGTCCGAAAAAACGATATCCCGGCGGCTAAATCATTCCGAACGGCTTTTGAAATGGACGGAGATGCTGCGGCAATCGTGCCGTATGCCCAGATACTTCTCGAAAAGAAACGCATCAGTTTGGCAAAATGAGTGTTGACCATGGGTTGGGAAGAATTCCGAGATGTTGAGTCCTTGCGGGCTTTGACGCAGCTCCACTTCATGACGAAAAATTCCAAGGAAGCCATTCCATTGTATTATTACCTGAAAGATCTCGGGGAACCCCTTGACGGGGAATTGGGTTCACATTTGCGGGATTACCAGTTCCCTCGAGATTTTGATGCTATCGAGGAATTAGGGGAAAAAGGTTTGGATCATTACCTGAGCCAAAGCTATAAAAAAGACCTTTTCGAAGCGATTGCTCAAGGATTAAAAACTTTTGAAATCGGTACTCCGGCCACGGCCGAATATGAGCTCCGGGGTCTGAGACTCGCGTCGATAGAATTCCGGAATTACTCTGCTACACAACAGTTTGTGACTTGTGTTATGGGACTCTATGAAGGGGGTTGGGAAAAGCGGGCGATACTCCGTGATTTTTTCGAGAAAAATCCAATGCCACGGGTCCAGGTATTTCTCAAATCGGAAAATGATGAGGAAATCGAGAGTAGTGAATCGACCGACGATGAATCTGATGTTTCGGAGGATTTCAAAGATATCCTTTCTGCGCATCTCTATTTGGCAGCGCGTTTCGCATTGACCCCGGATCGTGCCGACCTTATTCAAGTCCTTAAGGATTTTGCCACGGAACATGAACTCGATTCTTTGAAATCACTCATGGGGGATTTGAGTTTGGTACATACAAGAATTAGTTCTATTTTTCATCTTTTATGAGATGAATTTACGGATTTTTACTTGGAAATGCAGAAAAATTGCATTATTTCTATGAAAGGTGATGAGAATTATTTTGCGATGTTGATTGCGGTTTTGGAGGGAAAATGTGCATTGGATTCCCCAGCGTTTCAGGATTATGGAAATCAGGTAGCTTTTACCATGGCGGCAATTCTCTATGGAGCGGATATTGAGTATACCGAGGCTATGATTGAAATGATAAATCTGGATTTTATGCCCCCGATAGCTGCCAAGCAATTTGGACGACTGTTGCAGAATTGTGGATTCGAGAGGTATGCATTGTCGGCGTTTGCCTGTGGTGAACTCTATGATTTGGAAGTCGTTTCAGCTATGCTCAACTTGGCTTTTTCCGGAAACTATGTTCCGGAAGACTTGCCTGTTGCGATTTCCGCCCGACCAGATTTTGACGTTAATGCTCCAATAGATTTGAAGATGATTGTTGCGGAGCTTCTCCAAAGAAACATGTTGCCGAATGGATTATATCCGGCGGAAATCTTGACGCTTTTTTGAGAAACTGCCATTGTATACGGCGAAATACGAAGTGGATTGACGATTTTGCGTGATGCAGCAAAAGCAGGGAGTGTTCGTGCCAAGACACGGATTGCCGAATACTATCTCTACAGCGTTCCGAAACCCAAAAAGGCATTGCGAATGTTCGAGGAAATCCATACGGCTACCAAAGACCCTAGATTTATCGCGGATATTGCCCGAGCCAGAAAACTTCTCATAGAAAAGGAAGTGGAAAACTTACCAGAATGAACGACGTACGATTCATCGAAAATATTGGATCTCATCCAGGATCTTCCGGTGGATCATCCGGATTTTTTGCAGACGTTTTTGGAATTGTCTACTATGGGAGACCAAGCTACGTTTGACAAGGCTTGTCGAGCTTTGGTGTTTGCGGATCCGGCCCAGATCGACTCGCTATCCGAGGATTTGTTTGCCAAATTCGATATTCGGATGTATGAGGAAATTGAACGCATCGAATCTCTCGAGCGCGTCGAATGGTCGGATATGTCACGGCACCTGTTCTATTCTCGGACCCTTGCTGGAATCCATATCGATAATATCGAATACACTTTGGACTATCTGAATGATCTCCTAACGTACATGGAGGATTTCAAAATCGAGGATTCCGAAAAAGATTCCCGGGGTCAGCTTCATGCAGAATCCCTGAGCGAGCGGACCACCGGTTTGCGGAATGCGGTATTCGTGCAATTTTTTCGACAGTTTTCCACAGCGGATTTTACCCAGGAAATGGAGGAATTCATCTACACGCTCGTGGAATATGACGAAGACGGCAAGGAAATCGGGATTCTCGACCAAATCGTTGACCCGTTCATTATCTCGATGATTTTCGAAATCGGGTATTTCGAAAATCTCCTCATGGGCGATAAGAAAATGCCAAAATTTTACGAATTTGTCGCAGAGATTTTTGAAAGCATTTGCCAACACCCGATTTTGGCAGAAAAATACGAAAAGAAGGGCCGGGATATCGAGAGATATATTAAAAATGCGAAAAAGCCGAAATTTTCTGACGAATCGGTGCGAAATTCGCCTACGCTTTTACAATAGGAATATTTCCCGTATACTCTGCACGTCTCCCAAAACCCAGCGTAGCCTCTTTGTTTGTGGCGTCGGTTCGTTCCGATGGTACAAACCGAGAGACATCCGTTCGGATATTGGGAAGATGTTTTTCATTTTCATTTTATGATTCCAGGACTTTCCGATCAGAACGTGGTAGATTTTTCTCCCGTTTCCCAGACTTTTTCCATTTCGGGGAAAACGATAACTTTCGAGTCTGGCCGACTGGCCCGACTGGCCCAAGGTGCCATCGTTATCCAAGACACGCTGGGAAATTTTTTGCTGACGACGGCCGGAGTGAATCCGGAACCCAAAGTCGCGAGTTTTTTCCCGCTCACCGTGGAATATGTCGAACGGTATTACGCTGCCGGAAAAATTGGCGGTAACCGTTTCATGAAACGAGAAGGTCGGCCTTCCGAGACAGCAATTCTCAATTCTCGATTGATTGACCGACCAATTCGGCCAATGTTCCCGAAGGGCGTTCAAAATGACGTTCAGATTATTTCCACCATTATGAGTTCTAGTGGGACTTCCGATTTTGGTTTTTGGGGAATTACGGGAGCTTCACTTTCGCTCATGCTCGCCGGAGTCGATGATTTTGAGGGGCCGGTTGCCGGAGTTCGAATTGCCATGAATACGACAGGGGAATTTATTTTTGATCCGTCGTTCGAAGAACTCAAAACTGCAAAATTGGATCTCACGATAGCTGGAACGCTTGATGCTATTACTATGGTAGAATCACAAGCTCAGGAAGTGGATGAAGCAACGATGGGGCGAGCTTTTGCTTTTGCTCATGGAATAGTTCAGGAAATCTGTCGGGCGCAGCTTGATTTTTTGACCGAATACCAAAAATCCTACGCGCTGCCAGTTATCGAACTTACCCTGAAAGAACATGATGATATCCTCGAAGATCGTGTTGCAATATTGGTTACCGCTGAGCGAATCCAACCGTTGTTCCATACTGGAAAAACCGAATTTTACGATCGACTCAAGGAACTGGAACAATCGGTACTCAAAGATCTCGGATACGATCCGGAATCAGAAGAAAATTGTATTAATGTAAGTGCGGTCATCGAAGCCGTCTATGGTTCGGTAAAAGCTCATATGCGAGCTTCCGTTCTCGGTAAAAACGTCCGTCTCGACGGTCGAAAGCCGACTCAGATCCGACCGCTTCGGTCCAGCGTCGGAATTTTGCCACGAACCCATGGTTCCGGCTTATTTGAGCGGGGAGTGACACAAGTATTGTCTATTACGACCCTCGGCGGTCCCGGAGACATACAGATTGTTGACGACATGTTCGAAGAAAGTACCAAACGATACATTCACCACTACAATTTTCCTCCGTATAGCGTGGGAGAAGTCAAACCGCTTCGCGGAGTGGGACGGCGGGAAGTAGGGCATGGGCGACTCGCGGAAAAAGCCCTCGAACCGGTACTTCCGTCGTTGGAGGAATTCCCATATTTCATTCGTGTTGTTTCTGAGACGCTCACTTGTAACGGTTCGTCATCCATGGCTTCTGTTTGTGGCTCTACGTTGTCTTTGATGGATGCCGGGGTACCAATCAAGCGAGCGGTTGCAGGAGTTGCTATGGGAATGATTTTCGATGAGACCACCCGAAAATACGTAATATTGTCAGATATTCAGGCTCAAGAGGATTTTCTCGGGGATTTGGACTTCAAAGTGACTTCTACTGAACATGGTATCACAGCGCTCCAAATGGACTGCAAGATTTCTGGATTGGAACTCCGAGTGATTGACGAAGTATTTGCCCAATCGGTTGGGGCTTTGTCGGAAATTCGTGAGAATATGGCTCGCGTTTTGGCTCAGCCGAGAGCGGAATTATCCCCATTTGCCCCGTTTATTCTCAGTGTGTTCGTGCCAGAAGAAAAAATGCGAGAAGTTATTGGAAAAGGAGGAGAGACCATTCAAGGAATCGAAAAGGAATTCGACGTTGAAGTCAATCTCGAGGATAACGGGCAATGTTCCGTTACCGCGAAAGACCAAACGAGCGGAAAAGCAGCATTGGAGCGTATCAAATCCATCCTCAAGGAAGACGAAGTCGGTGATGTGTTGCACGGAAAAATCGTAAAGATTCTCGACGGGGTCGGAGCGATTGTCGAATGGTCGAAAGGGAAATCCGGAATGATGCATATTTCAAAACTCGGAGTCAAAGAACGCGTGGAAGATATTTCCAAATACGTGAGCGTCGGAGAGGAAGTGGATGTCAAAATCATCAATGTGGACAAGGAGAAGGGACGGGTTGGATTGGAGCGTATCGTGTAGGGAGGAACCTCACCAAAACGCGAACTCCTCGTTAATTTTTCCGCTCCTCGTTCAACGTACGTCCGTACGTTTCACTACGGTGCTCGAAATTGACTTCGGATTTCATCGTTTTTGAGAGGTTCCCAGAGTTGTAGGAAAAGCATTGAAGAGTGTTTTTTATAACTTAAGCAGTCTATTTCTAGAACCCATGAAAATTTGATGAAGAGTTCACGTTTTTCAGGGGTTCCAATAACTTTTTTTTCGTGAAACCTATTACTAAATCTATCCCGGAAAGCCGGCAATCCCATAGATTCAATACAGAAACCTGGTTCGCATTCGAACTTGGTCGCGAATGGAAACTTTCGCTTGCTGAAATCGAAGCCTTATTTGGAGCGGAAAATGTTGTATCGGTAAATCCAAAACTGTGCGTCGTGCAAACGGAACAAGACGTAGTGTGAATTGCTGCAAGAATGGGGGGAATCATCCGGGCTTTCAAGATGGATGCCCCAATTCGAGATCCGAGATCCTTTGCTGCGGAAGTCAGCAGACATATCGGACAAACTCCGAGCGAAGCCCGGATTACCTTCGGGCTCGGGACTATCGGGGTCAGCGTTCCAATTTTCTCCCAAGGCCTCCGACTCAAAAAAGATCTCAAAGACAAAGGATTTAATCTCCGTCTCGTAAATAAGGATGATCAAAACCTCGTTTCCGCGGTCGTCAAAAAGGAAGGTCTCGTTGCTACGGCGACAGAATTTTTCTTGCTCGAATGCGGAAAGAAATTCTTTTTGGCGCATACTATCCATATCCAGGATATCGACGCGTATTCCGAACGCGACCTCGGAAAATCCCGTGATATGGCTGTGGGAATGTTACCGCCAAAATTGGCGCAATCGATGATACATCTGGCGCTCGGGGCGGAATCTATTGGCAACAACATACACGTGTACGATCCGTTCTGCGGTCTCGGAACTGTGCCGATAGAAGCGCTCCATATGGGGATTTCCCATATTTACGCTTCGGATATTAGTCCGGAAATGACCGCAGCTACGAGCAAAAGCGTATCGGATTACGTCGCAAGAACACCGGATATGAATCCTCAAAATTCCCCGTTGAACATCGAAACATTGGATGTGAAACGGATTGCGAGTTTTCCATCGATAGAAAAGGTTACCCATATCGTTACTGAGGGGTATCTCGGTCGGATTTTTGGACAATATTCCATCAAGTCGGAATTAGTGGCCGAAGAAAAAGTCCATTTGCTTGATATCTACGGACCGATGTTCGAGTGACTCGCTATGGCGAAATGGTGCGGGGTCATCGTCATGACTATCCCCTGTTGGGAAACCAAGGAATCGAGCATTTATTTTGGAGAATTCTACCAATTATTGGGGCGTCACGGATTCCAGGCCGACCCGCTTTTGGCCGATCGAGCAGAAGTGAAACTCACCAAATTTGGATCCCTTATTTATCGCCGTCCGGGACAGACGGTGGGGAGGGAAGTGGTGAGGATCGTGAGGAAATAATAGAGGCCTTGTCAAAATGCGAACTCCTCGCTTAATTTTCCGTTCCTCGTTCAACGTACCTCTGTACGTCTCACTACGGTACTCAAATTGAGCTTCGGATTTCATCGTTTTGACAAGGCCTTGGGCAATTTGTATTTTAGAACCACTCTGAATAAAAAAACCGACCCCCGCTTACGCAGGGATCGTATCCTTCAGAAGGGCATATGGCATTCATGATTTCCCCGTAACGAGGATAGCACATCGCCGGTATTTACCCAACGGGAACCGTTCGGACTCCAGATTTGAATCTGGGTGCGATTGGCACTGTCGAAAAAAACCACTTCGCCTCGACTGTCGGTTTCCTGTACCTGATTCCCGTAACCTCCAGTGCTGAGAGCACGGACGTGTACGCCGGAACCTTTATTCACAATGGTAATTGTGGCCATAATTGTTTCTCCTTTTCCCAATAGTTGGTTAATTTGCCCGATATTGGGCATGGCAGGAGAATGATAGCAGAAAAATGCCGCGATGTACAAAAATTATCGAATGAGATCGTAGCTGGTAGAATACATTTTGTGCATAAATGGAAATATCCCATGCACCAAATACGAAAAGA
>JAVHRB010000035.1:0-14857 GCA_036171455.1 Patescibacteria group bacterium | reverse complement strand
AAATATCCACATATGAGGGATTATGCACAAAATGTTTTGACGTATTACCTTTTTTCAAAGAAATTCAAAAGCTGCCATGGCTAAAATTCGGATTTTCAAATAAAATTCGAAAAATTCCCCGTTTTTGCTATACTCCAGCCATGTTACACATATACAATACCCTTTCCCGAGAAGTGGAACCGTTCAAACCGCTTGAACAAAACGTCGTAAAAATATACTATTGCGGTCCTACGGTGTACAATTTTGCCCATATCGGCAATTTGCGAACCTATCTGTTCGAAGATTTCGTCGTGAGAACGATGAGGTTTCTCGGGTACAAGGTGCGGACTACTATGAACATTACCGACATCGACGACAAGACTATTCGCGACAGTATGAAAGCCAGTGAAGACCTGATGGCTTTTACTCAAAAATATACCAAGGATTTCCTTGAGGATATCCAAGCTTTACGTATCGTTCCCGCTGATCAAATCGTTCCGATATCGACTCTTACGGAGGAAATGATTGGGATGATTCAGGTACTCCTCGACAAAGGATTCGCGTATCTCGCCAATGACGGGAGCATTTACTACCGAATCTCGAAATTCAAAACATATGGGGAACTTGCGCATTTGGATATGTCGGGTATGAAAACGAGCGTTCGCATCAGCAATGACGAGTATGCCAAGGATTCCGCAGCCGATTTTGCGCTATGGAAAGCCTATGACGCAGTAAACGATGGACCGAACAAATGGGATGCTGAGTTTGCAGTGAATGGCAAAAAGGTGAGCGTTCCGGGTCGACCGGGCTGGCATATCGAGTGTTCCGCCTGCAATCTCAGACATTTCGGACCGCAAATCGATATTCATATGGGAGCGGTAGACAACGTGTTTCCCCACCACCAAAACGAAATCGCCCAAACTGAGGCGTTTTCCGGAAAGCCGTTTTGCAAGTATTGGATGCATGGGGAACATCTCATGGTCGAATGAAAGAAAATGTCGAAGTCCGCGAACAATTTCTATACGCTTCGGGACATTTACGCGAAACTCCCGGAAGTCGCGCCATTACAGATTGCCAGAGCGTTCCGCCTCATGGTCCTCACGACCAAATACCGCGAAAATTTCAATTTCACGTTTTCCACGCTGACGGCTGGCCTCAAGACTCTGGAGAGTTTCGACGCCGTAGTCGATCGGATCCGAAATTCGCCAAAAGTAGAAGGAAAAGTCAGAAAGGACGTCCGCGAGTTCGCTCAGATGGCCATGCTCGATTTCGTCGACTATCTCGAGGATGATTTCAATACTCCAGAAGCGCTCGCGCGTGTTCATGAATGTATCAACGACATCAATCGGGTCATGGATTCCACGGAACTCTTTACCGGAGAAATTTCAGCGGTTACGGAATTGCTCAAAAGCTTTGATTCAGTGCTCTGATTGTTTGATTTCAATCGATTGACTGAGATAGTACTTCCGGAAGATATCTTGGAACTTGTTAGAAAAAGAGATACAGCAAAAGCTACCAAAGACTTTGTACTTTCAGATACCGTTAGGGCAGAACTCGAAATCCTATGATATGTTGTTACCGATACGAAAAACGGAACAAAAGTTCATAAAAAATAATTTTTTCAGTTGCCTCTATCTTTGTTGTACCAAAGGTCGGTTACTTCCAGGAAATAAAGCTCCGAGAAGGGTATAATCACGGGCTCGAATGATGGAATTGTATTGCCGAGTTAATCGTGAATATTCGACAAGCAATTCTCGTATCTGGCCTTCGAGTGTAGTGATAGATTCCCGAATCGTGATAAAATTCCCGTCTTTAACTGTCGACTTGATTGATAGTGCTAGCCGCATCAAAAAGCTAAAACGGTCGGTTATATGAGCATTGATTTCCAATAAATCATAGATCGTGCTCGTTGGAGAGATAATGGCAACTCGGTGAAGATCGGTGAGTTCCGTATACTCGTTGAGTTTTGTTGAATGGTGGTTCAAGACACAAACGATAGCCGGAATTTTATCAATTTTTGAATGGTATCGCTCAATTAGGAGGATCTCAATATGTCGAATCCGACGGTCGACAAAAAAAAGAATGATTTGGCAAATGAGCGCAATACTCATAAGTGTCGCAAAGAACGAATAAAAAAGGATTTTCATAGGCACAGTATATACAGACTGTGTACGTCTGTCGAATTATTGGTTGTCATCGAATAAAAAAGGATACAATAGAATCATGAAAAACAACGGTTTTACTCTGATAGAAGTACTCGTCGCTACAGTGATTTCATCAGTAGCGCTTATCGGTACATTTTTTTTGTTACAAGGAAGTTTTCGTCAATCACAAACCGTTATTGATTCTACCGAATTCGAGGAAGTGTTTCTCAATTCGAGGAACTGCATTCTCATACAAGACATCCCCAGTTTACTATGACTAACCAAGTCAATTACTTACCATTCAAATGGGTGTACACTCAATGCGTATTCCACAGACTTCTCATTTTCGGGAATTGTTCTATCAAGGTCAATCCAAGATATTCCGAGTACCAACAAAATATATTACTCATATTTCACCGTAACAGCCGGAACGAACACTGGAGAATACCTTATTAATCACTCATTAATCTGAGATACTCAAAAAGGCAACCGAGTTTACGATATTTATCGTTAGAAATAGGGGGTTACCTCCCAAGAATGGATATATACCCAATAGAAATCAGTTCCCAGGTTTTTCTAGTCACAGATTCGGATATCTTTCATTTTTTTCTTCGGTCACTTATTCCCGATAAGCTCCCGAAAGAAGAAAAATGAAACCTATTCCGAATCTGTAACCGTAACACATCAAAAACCAATTTCTATTGGGTATAAAATAACTATTTTACAGTTTTTACTGTAGCAATATATCAAACTATCTGATCGATATTTACGAGCTTTTCTGCTATTTCATCTGGAATTTCTATATCAAAATGATCTTCGATTAACATGACCATATGTAAATTATCAGGGAATTCTGGATCCAATTCTTTTACAAAATTTACACTATCGGTGAGTCACTCTTCTCATAGTGGTAGGTAATTTGCTACCATTCATCTTACCTGCTTATAAATATATTGAATTTGAGGTGATACGGAAGTCACTTCTCATAATTTGGAAATTGCTACTTCTGAAGAATCAATAGTTTCCATTTTCTCATGTTAAATTTTAAAAGAAATAAACTCTATGACTTAATTATCATAAGTCAAATAGACATTTAAATTGATTGTAACTCCTTGTCTTCATCCACTTTTTAATAAAAAATTACGGACTTTTTTATAGCCATCTAGAGAGAAATATTACTACCTATTATTTCTCTATAATACTTCAATTTAAAGAGTTAATTCTTCCTTTTCCCTCATAGAATCACCAATAGTTTTTTGGAAATTCTGTAGAAATATCTGGAGTTTTATTCTGTTTACTCTGAACCGCTTGGTAGTTCAAATGCGTCAATCGTCTTGAGACCGGATCCGAGGAGTCCGTGCATGTCGCCATAGAGACGAGAGGTATTCCCAATAATACGTTCGAGCTGTTTTTCTCGAGTTGCCCAGATACGTTCCATGGATCTTCGTTCTGAGTCAAGTCCATTTTTGAGCAATTGAAATGACTCGACGATATTTTGTATTTTATCGCGAAATTCGGAAGAAGTGAGATATGTATAGAGTACTTCCATTTTTTCATCCTTGGCAACGAGTGATTGTCGAAGTTGGTGCATCCGTATCAATTGCTCACGTAATACTCCAGTAAGTGCGATAACATAGGCCCATTCGCTCACCCAGATATCCATATATGGTCAGAAATGTTCTACGTCCTTTGGGAGTACATTCGATACAATAATTGATACAGAAGCATTGATTCTGAGCCGATCCTCCTTCAGTTTGTCAACCCAACCGTCTGACCAAGCCTTGGTATTTTTTGATTCCCAAGCGATAATACCTACTATTTCTCCTCGGTTTCCCCGTATAGTGTGTATGAGGTCGGCTCCTTTGATTCCAGTGGGAACGTCCTCGATGGTATCGTGCGGAAAGTTTCGGAGAAGTGTTTCCCGGAGGGCATTTTCTTGGATTTCGCCTTGGATTTGCATGGATCCTTGGTTGGCTTTCATCGTGGCGTCGTCGAGGGCCTTCTTGAGAATGTCCGCTTTCTTTTGTTCTTCCGCGATGCGCTTGTCAAAATCCAATTTCAATCGATCCATTTCGATGGATTGCCGTTTTTGAGATTCGATGGATAATTCTTCCTCCATTTTTTTTCTCGCATCAATAATTGCACGCTCTTTTTCGATTTCCAGATTTTTCTGGCGATTCTCCATTTCCTGACGTTCCCGCAAAAAGTCCAGCTCTTTTCTACGGGATTCTTCGTCCCGTTTCCGGAGAGATTCAAGCTCTATATTCTGAATTTTTGCTTGCTCGGCCGACTCGGATTTAGCGAGTTCGATTTGCCTTTTTGCCCAGTCTGCAGCCCGTTTATCCGCATCAGCTTTTGCTTCCATGCGAAGTTTTGTTTCGAGCTCTGCTTCCTTGGCTTTGAGGCGTTCTGCCATCTGGTGTTCTTCGACTTGCGAAAGATCGATGGTATTTCCGCAATGGGGGCATTTGAGAGTGTTCGACATGGAATTGAATTAATATGAGAGAACAATATACTCTAACTCAACGAGTACTCAAGTAGAAATATGTCATCAGGCCACAAACAAGAACACGACGAACATGAAACAGATTCCCACAGTCACGGCGGTGGGAATTCTCACGAAGTCCATGGAGACTGACACGATGACTTTGAGGCATGAGATAATGACCATGACGATGGACAAGACCGTCATGAAAAAGAACATAAAGTAGACCATTGGGGAAATGAAATCCACGAAGATCACGATGAAGAATCTGATGAAAATGAGGAACCCATTGAACCCGCAGGTATTGTCAACGATTTGTGTTTCGATCTGGATCCTATGGTAGACTTGACTGCGTTTTTTGAGTTTTCGGAAGTTATGACCATACAGCATTCACTCTTGCCAGTTTTTGGTGATTTGTGTCCTGCAACCTCCAATCAGAATATTAATATTTCTCGACCGTTAGTACTCAAGATATCCGCACCCGAAATTCGACCACCTATGAGTGATCTCTATCCGGAAAAAAGATATGAACCGAAAATTTTTGGCGTCGGTGAAATAAAATTCAAGCCGCGTTTCAATACGATTTCACTCTATCAACCACTTCCGAAAACCCAGGAAAACACGGTAGACATTCGAACTCTCTCTATCATCGAAAGTAAACGTCTGTATCCCGATGTCTATCTCATGCCCCCAACGTTCCAACGTTCCATTCGGAAGATTCGACAACGGCATGGTGCAAAGATGTTAAAAATCTCGCTCGGGATGGTATCCATCGGATTCGTCTTGAGTATGAGTCTTATAACCCTAACATATTACGCAAAGAATGATATCGTAGCTGGGTACGGCGAGCTCACCCAACTTTCGTTCCAGGCAGAACCGAGCCAAGTAAAAGAACAAATACGTTCTATACATGATCACTTTACGAATGCAAGTCGTTTATTTATTCCGATGAATTTCTTGATTACCAGCGGTATCATTCAAAACGAAACGTTATGGAACGGATATCACGCCCTGTATGCCGGTTTGGCTGTTTCTAATATACTCTGAACCGTAGATGAGTTACAATCTGATTTTTCTACTTCTGTATCTGATACTGTTTCTTCAGAATATTTGAATCCAGAAATGTTTTTGAACAGTCGGTTGCCATTGACGGATTACTACAAAAATCATACATCGTCATTTGCTCGTGTAGAAGAAAGTTTATCTCAAGCACAATTTCATTTTTCTTCCATCACTACCACGGGGAATCCAAGTCAAGACACACAATTGTCTAAAATAAACGCGGTACTCAAGAATATCGAATCGCTCTTCCAATACGTTTCCGTTCATCGCGAGAAGATTCTGGCGATTCTCGGTAACAAGAAGCCGATGAATTACCTCATCCTCAACCAGAATCGCGATGAACTTCGGGCGAACGGATGATTTCCCGGTAGTGCGATCGAAATTACTTTGTACAAGGGGAAGCTCGAAAAGTACGTAAAAAAGGATATTTATTATTATGATTGGCACCTATTCCCCTATGGTGAAATTCCACCCCCGGGTATCAACCAAATCGCGAAAACTTGGGGAATGCGTGACGCAAATTACTTCCCTGATATCCGAGAGAGTTTCCAAACCATCAGTAGAATGTACGAAAAAGCTGGCGGGAGCACGCTTGATGGAATGGTAGCTATCAACCAGTGACTCATAGAAGACATTTTATCCGTTACTGGCCCAATACGGGTATTGTGACTTCCTGATTCAATTGATTCCAAATCATTTTCTGTGCTCATGTCAGTTTTGGTAGAAGGAGAATACGGACGCAAAAATACCGCGAAGGATATCCTATTTCTCACGATTGATGCCATACAAAAGAAGATTTCCGAAGTGAAAGAATACGACCAATATTTCAACGTAATCCGGAAAAACATCGACAATTGACAGATACTCGTGGCTTTGCGTGATGACAGTCTCAATGCGTTTTCCGAGGATATATTCGGGAAGCCAAAATACCGAGACAACCAGAAAAACTTCGTCTATCCCGTCTTTACTTCTCTTTCCGGCAACAAATCTGATCGATATATGAAGCGAACGTTCTATCTTTCCCATCTTTCTAGCAGTGGGTGTGTTTCGACCAATCGGATAGAAATTGTCAGTGAACATACATTTTCCATACCACAGCGGGAACAAATTCGAACGATGCTCTATCAGTATGGGGTAGATCCAAAAGAACATGAACATGAACTATTTGTACAATGAAACGGGGATAATGTCCAATATATCCGAATGCTCATTCCAAAAAATTCCACATTTGTCGGCATTTCAAAAGATCTAGAAAGTACGTTTCAAATGAGCGTACAAAATACTGAGTATGACGAGATTGCTTTTACGGTGACTACCGAAGTTGGAAAGACTTCTCATGCCTATGTAGATTATTCCAGTACTCCAGCCGATTGTCATTCAGATTTTGATTTTATTGTTCAACCCGGACTCCAAAATTTCCAAATCCAAACCAAGTAATCATGTTTCAATTTCACTGTCTTAATCTCCCATTCGAAACCCAATCTGAAATTTTAAATACAGCATTGGAAACGGTGAATACGCTCGTTTCAGAGCACTATGGAATCATTACTCTCGCGGTAATTGATGACGAACGAATGCGGGAATTGAATCTCATGTATCGGAACGTCGACGATACTACGGATGTTTTATCGTTTCACTATTTCGATGACTTTTCCAATTGTAAACCAGATGAAGTGGTTGGAGAAATTGTGTTTTCCGAGAGTCGACTCCAATCGCAGGCTCGTGATTTTCATCATAGCATTGATACGGAATTCTACCGACTTGCTGTTCATGGACTCGTTCACATCCTGGGTTTCGATCACGAATCCGATCAGGAATATGAAGAAATGTGGAATATCGAAAGTAGGGTACTACGTAAGATATCTGAGAAATTCTCTTTTCTCCACCTTGATATCGAATCTTAAAAAAGTTGGTTTGGCGATTCTCGAAGATTCGCTATAATGCTTTATTATTACAAAAATCTCTACATGTCAAAGTCACGAAATCTTAAAGGTATTATTATCAAGACACCCGAGGAAATCGAGGGTATCCGAAAAGCATGTCGACTCAATGCTGCGATTCTCGATATGATTGGCGAACACATTCGTCCCGGAATTTCCACGGAAGAATTAGATTATATTGCCAATAACTTCGTAATAAAAAATGGCGGAAAGTCTGCTTGTATCAACTATCGAGGCAACAATACCTGGGGGCCGGGAGGATATAGTAAATTTGCTTGTATTTCGCTCAATGATACGATCTGTCATGGAGTTCCGAACAAAAATGAAATCCTCAAGGACGGCGACATTCTCAATTTTGATGCTTCTACTATACTGGGTGGATATATTGGTGATAGTTCCCGTATGTATACGGTAGGAAATATATCTCAGAAGGCAATGGACCTCATTGAAGTTACGAAAAAGTGCTTGGAAATTGGGATATCTCAAGTCAAGCCTGGAGCGAAATTCGGAGATATTGGTTTTGAGATCAATCACTACGCATCATCACTCGGGTATTCGGTGGTACGTGACTACACCGGGCACGGTGTGGGACTGTTTTTTCACGAGGAACCCGCCGTTTTTCATCGAGCTCCAAAGGGTTCTGGTGCCACGATGATGCCAGGTATGATTTTTACCATCGAACCGATGATCAATATCGGTGGATATAAAACAAAATTGGATGCTACAGACGGTTGGACCGTGCGAACGAATGATGGTTCGCTTTCAGCTCAATTCGAACATACCATACTTGTTACCGAAACAGGTCACGAAATCTTGACGTAGGAACCTCCGTAAAACGCGAACTCCTTGTTAATTTTTGCGTTCCTCGTTCAACGTACGGGGGTACGTTTCACTACGGTACTCAAAATTAACTTCGGATTTCATCGTTTTTCGGAGGTTCTGGATTCTTTTAAAGAACACCGGGGTAAGTAAAGTTTTTACCCAATCTTCTTTTTGAGCATTTCCGTGAAAACCTTTGGATTTCCCTGTCATTTTGACTCTTTCATGCACTGACCAACGAAGTATCAGAAGAGTCCCGATTTTCCGGATTGGTATTCTGCAACCTGAGATTGACTGTTCGCGATAATCGCATCGACGATAGTTTCCAGTGCGATAGTATCGTTAACTTGCTTGAGACCTTTCCGTTCAATGATTTCATCAGTATTTCCACCGTTCAAAAAGAGTTCTCGCAGTACCTCCTTAGCATTGGTACTGGAAAGTGAATCAGTATTGACCAGTCGGATAATATTTCATAATTCCTTCACGTCGAATTGGAGCGTACCCAAATCGACCGCTTGCCCATGTTCTTCAAATAGTGAAAAAAGAATCGTGGTGATATAGGAACATGATTTTTTTGGATCGTTGGAATAGGCGACGAGACTTTCGAAATAGTCAGAAATCAGCCGTTCATTACTCAGTATTCGAGCATCATCTGCGCCGAGACCATACGTTTCTACATATTTCTTGCGACGGTCGATGGGAAGCTCGAAAATTTCTCGCTCCTTGATGAATTCAGGAGTCACTACTAAGTGTGGCAAATCAGGTTCTGGGAAATACCGATAGTCCATAGCGTCTTCTTTGGACCTTTGAGAATGACTTTCTCCATGCTCGTCATCCCAACCTCGAGTCTCCTGGGTCACGTACCCGTTCGCTTCATATATTTCTTCCTGACGGAGGAATTCCGCGTCGATAGCTCGACCAATGGCGGAAAACGAATTGATATTTTTGAGTTCCACGCGGTTTCTGAGCTCAGTCGCTCCAACTGGACGAAGAGAAATATTTACATCACACCGGAGTTGACCCTTTTCCATGTCTGCATCTGAAGCCCCACACCAACGCATGAGTTTCTGAAGTTCTTCCAGATAGGCGATAACTTCGTCTTTGGCTCGGAAATCTGGCTCAGTCACGATTTCCATGAGCGGAGAACCAGCTCGATTATAGTCGCAGAGGGTCCGGGATCCAGAATGTATCAGTTTTCCAGCATCTGTTTCGATATGCAGGCGGTTTACTCGGAATTCCTTGAGCTCTCCTTGGACATAGGTACTCACCCGTCCATGTTCGGCTATTGGTTGATACAGCTGGGTAATTTGAAAACCTTGTGGTAAATCAGGATAGAAATAACTTTTTCGATCGAAAATTGAAGTTTCGTTCACGGTCATACGGAGTACTTGCGAGGCTCGAACTGCGAGATTTACTACTCATTCGGTGAGGACTGGCAACATTCCTGGCATTCCCATGCAAATCGGGCAAACGTTGAGGTTCGGTTCATCTGCGAGCTCGATTGCATTCATGCAGCTGCAAAACATTTTTGTTGCGGATTTGACTCGTACATGGGTTTCTAGTCCCATGACTATTTCGTATTTGGACATAAAAGTATTGAAAAATTCAAAGTGTAATAGTATTCGGTTTTTGCACGAATTCAATGAAATTTTTTTAAAGCAAAGTTACGTACGCGATGAAATACTACAACAATGGTATAAATATCAGTCCAATTTGATTTTATGAAGTACTTCAAAGAGATAGTATCTGATTAGTTCTTGATACATCTGATGGAATACCCATAGCCTTGATAGTTTTCACGATTCGGATTAATAAAGGTCGAATTCGGACCATTATACCCCGTAGATATGGTGAGCGAATATGCAAATGTGGATGAAAAAGGCGTAGATGACCAATAAAATCCATATGATCCAGCAGACACAGTACTGCCACCTCCTGTGAAATATGCCAGTGGAAGTTGTAACACTCCCGCAAGATTGTCTGATGCTCCATATACCAGTCATGAATAGATAGCAAACGCAGATTGCCACTCTGTGTGAGATGGTAAATGATATCATGTCGCACAAGCAGCTGATGCTACGTTTGGATATAAAGTAGTATCAAAGCTATAATAGTTTCCATATGCAGCGACCACGTTTCCATTGGTGGAAGCTCAAACATTACACATTGACCAAATTTGCCCATTCGATAGTACCAAATCATCGGTATCACATCATGGATAGCGATTGGTAAAAATTGGAGCCGTTGCACAATTTGTTCCACTGTATCCACCAGTACAGACATACGTACAGTTTCCCGGAGTAGCACTGTAAGTCCATGCTTGTCCGACACTCGTAGGAGTCCCAGTAGTCGTAGTTCCAAGGTTCGTGAATACCGGATTGTTAGCGCATGAGTTTGGAATTATCGGTGCAGTTCCCTTTATACAACGTACTGAGGATTCCCACATACGATCGATACTATTAGTGGGACCAATATCACCAGTACTCCATATTTCCAAAAAGAAAGCATTAGTAGTATACACAGTATCTGTAGTAGCCGACCAGTACATACTATGGTTACCCATGTTGTAACTGGAATTATAAATTTTATAGCCTGCCAAAGGCAATTTAAGTTTATTAGCTAAATTGTTAGCATTTCCAAGAATATTATTCGGAAATAAATCATGAGCATATTTCCATTCTGTCTTTATAGGTAAATGGTATCAGTTACTACATGTAGTTGATAATATAGCATTGTCCCAATTATAGTAATTTCAAACTCTAGCTGTCGTACAAGATGCTACATCAATACACAAAGTATTTTCATTTGCAATCGTTGCGCCTACATTACAAGCAGACCAAGTTTGATTTCAAATAATGATATCATCCGTATCACATCATGGATAACGACTTGTTGGTATTGGTGCCGTAGCACAACCAGTACTGGTATATCAGCCTGTACATACATATGTACAGTTTCATGGAATAACACTATAGATCCAGGACTGACCTATGCTCGTAGGAGTTCCAGTTGTAAGAGTACCAAGGTAACTGAAAACCGGAGTAGTGGCGCAAGAATTTGGAATTACCGGAACCACGGCACACCCCGCTCCCCCACCACATCCCCACGAAGGTTTTCCAGATGAATCTATCACCAATACATCTCAAGCGTTTCATCCTAAAGGAGGTAAACGATCGTTCGCAGCTTGAAACCATCAGATACCTATTATATCTCCGACATTAATTGATTGGGGAGTAACGGTATTAATAGTTACAGCGGCATATACTATTCCGCTAAAAATTACGACTACGACAAAAAAGAAACCAACTGGTTTTATAAAATTTTTCATGGGACAGATATTATGTATCTCGAAATTCCAAAATGTTCAGAATCCCAAGATACCATACGATGCTTCAAATATTCCAGTAGTACAACGATTTCAACTTAATTCCAAAACAATAATGCTATTTCGACGATCTCATCTCTCAGTAACCTGGATATTATCTTCGTCCATGACAAAGTGACGACTAATGATAGTACTTATTCCTTCAAATGCAAACAAGAAATATTCTATCAACAACGTACAAAAAATAATTTCGATTTCACTTATACTTAATATTAGATTAGTATTATTTCGAGGATATATATTAACCCTTTTTCATATGTCATACTCTCACAAACTCGTACTAGCTGGACTTACTCTGGCAATCGCTTCTGGTAGCTCTTTTTCTGCTTTTGCGGATTCTAATACTACAGAAGATTCTTCTTCACCCACATCTATTGTAAATGCTGTACCTCCTGCCGTTCCAAAACAAAAAACAGTTCGGGCACCAAAGGTAAAGACTGTCAAAGCCCCGTTTGACTACACCAAGCTCGTAGCTCCGCTCGAAGCTCGCGAAGATGCTATTGCTGCCTCTTGGGTTAAAGAATTCGAATCCAACGGAACTTCGCTTCTCGCGAGAAAAACGGCACTTACTGCCGCGTATAATCTCACGGATGCAAAGGCCGTAAAAGCAGCCGTAAAAGCAGCTCATGAGAATTTCCGAACAACCGTAAAACAGGCTCGAAAGGACGGAATTGCGGAACGGAAACTTGCTTGGGATACCTTTAACAAAGCGGTTAAAGCCCTCAAGGTTCCCGTAACAGGAAACGCGGAAGGACTCGCGGAAAGTTCAAAGGACCAGGAATAATTCCGATATAACCCAAGAAATCGAGCATTAAACTTGATTTCTTGCGGGAAAATATATAATTCACCCGCCTCATTGTACGGAAAATGTGCAATCGAGCGGGTTTTTTGGTATTACACGGTATTCTTCCTCTGTTTCTCCCGCGAAGGAAATCAGCTCTGAATACTTACCGAGACCCGAACAAGGATTATTTTTTTATCATCATTCGCATGACACTTATAGCAAACATGTTGGAACATTCCGTTCATATCGGAAGCAAACGACAATATTGGTCACCCAAGATGCGCAATTACATTTACGGCGTTCAAAACGGCGTTCACGTATTCGATCTCGGAATCACCGCAACGAAACTCGACGAGATGAAGGCGATACTCAAAGATCTTTCCGTAAAAGGCAAGACCGTACTTATCGTAGGAACCAAAATGCAAGCACGGGAATTGGTTGAAAATCTCGGTAAAGAGACAAACAATTTCTACGTGGACTCAAAATGGGTTCCTGGACTTCTCACGAATTTCCCAACTATCAAGAAACGAATCGCCACCTACAACCAAATCGAAAAATCAGCCAGCGAATCCGGTTTTGCAGGTCTTACCAAAAAGGAAGTATCCGGAAAAATCAAGGAACTCGAAAAACTCAGGAAAGCCTACGAAGGTATCAAGGATCTCAAACGAATTCCTGATGCGCTTTTCGTAGTAGACGGTCACTTCGAACAGCTTGCGCTTTCCGAGGCACGATCGCTCAAGATGCCCACCTACGTACTTCTCGGATCTACCGGAGACGTCGATAAAACTACGGAATTCGTTCCTTGTAATGTCAACTCCGTAAAATCTTTGAAATTCGTTCTCGAATACCTCAAGGATGCGCTCCGACGAGAAAAGAAAGTGGAAAATCCACTCAAAATGAACCAACTCAACGCACGAAACGAAGCAACAGAGGAAGCGGTCGTAGAGGAAATGCCAGCTTAATACCTGCAACGTATGAATCCAAATCAAGATCCTACGAAAGTCATTTACGAGGAGGAGTTCGTTGGTCCGACCAAGGAACTCCGTGTCCTCGGATTGGCAGCGTATATTCCCGGTGGATTCATTCTCCCGTATATATTGGGACTTTCGGACAAACCGTTCGTATTGTTCCACGTAAAGCAAGGATTTGTGATGTTTTCTATTGCATTACTTCTCTGACTCTTCATCATTCCTTTCTGAATCGCATTTTTCGCCTACATCCTAGTTGGGGCATGGCATGCGAACCAGGCCTACCAAGGCAAAGAATACCAGATGTCCTGGGTAACTTCTCTGATAGCCGGAATGAATAGCAAAGAAACTCCTACTATTGTAACGCCTTGAGAGAAAAAAGATGAAACATTACCTCCATTATAATTTAATACTACTAACATGATTACCGCACAACTTGTAAAAGAGCTCCGCGAACGTACTGGAGTCGGAATGTCCGACTGCAAGAACGCCCTGGTTGAAACCAATGGGGATATTGAACTCGCGATTGAAGCACTGAGAAAAAAGGGTATCGCCAAAGCTGCGAAACGATCTGGCAACGAAATGAGCGAAGGACGAATCAAAATCCTCACGGAGGGCAACGACGTGTACGTCGTAAGCGTTTCCTGCGAAACGGATTTCGTTTCTCGAAACGAGACGTTCGAAGGAATGCTCGATACGTTCATCGAAATCCGCAAGAACAGCGCTGACGATGCTGCTGCCATTGAAAAGGCGGAAGCTCTCAAGGCGTCCGAATTCACCCTCAAGGTCGGAGAAAACATGAAAATCCTCACCCTGACAAAGATTTCCGGACCCGTAATCGCAAGTTATGTTCACACGAACTTCAAACAAGGAGCTGTATTAGTAGCCAAGGCTGGTACCGACCCGGAGAAACTCAAGATGGTGGCGATGCACGTCGTTGCAACCCAACCTCAGGTAGTCTCTCCAAATGACGTTCCCCAAGCTTTCGTTGATAAAGAAATGGAAATTGCTCTGGAACTCATGAAACAGGACCCGAAAAATGCCGGAAAGCCCGCTGATATCCTCCAAAAAATAGTAGCCGGAAAAATGGCAAAGATCAAGGATGAAAACGCGCTCCTTTCTCAAGCTTTCGTTGTAAGTCCCAATCAGAAGGTAGGAGATTTCATCGGAATGGACAGCGTAGTGAGTTTTGAGAAGTACAATATATAATCGAAGCAGGGGCGCAATCCCCTGCTGTTTAGCCCTATAGTTCATCGGTTAGAATTCAGGACTCCAAATCCTGCGAGGTCGG
>JAVHRB010000034.1:0-14887 GCA_036171455.1 Patescibacteria group bacterium | reverse complement strand
TGTAGGATCTAGGTCATACCCCGTCAGCTTGCTGCGGGGTGATTGATTTTACCGACTTGACGCATGAGTGCTCGGGAATATTCATCATAAAAAAAAGAGGAATTGAGTAATTCCTCGGAAAACGTAGAACCCGCATCGGGTAGGGACTGGCAACCTGATTTCATGGAACGTATGGGATGAAAAGAAATAAAAAAACCGCGATTAGTTTTGATATTTGTTTTCACCGAGATTTTCGGGTCGACTGACTTCTAAAATGGGAGTATAGGAAACCGGTTCAAAATTGCAATGTTTTCATTGACAAATTGAAGGTTTGCCCACTAATTATAGTATACACTTCATTTTGTATCGAAATCCAAGTATTTTTTCACTACTCGGGACATTAATTTAAGGTTAAACATTTTGATTACCATCAATACTATGTTGAAAAATATGTTCAATAAGATAACCAAATGAGAAGTACTAATTCTCATTTCTATCGTCGTGCTCATGTTCGTCTCGTGATTTTTTCTCGTACGTAATATTCAGATGGCCAACCGTGCGGGAATTTTTCACAGGAACGAAACGATTTCCCAACTGCTGACGAACAATCGAAAGACGAATCTGACTACTGTCAAGGATATTGAATTCATTGATACCTGGATGACATTTCAGTATGTTAATTTCATTTTCAATCTGCCAGATGGGTATTTGAAGGATACTATGAAAATAGATAATATTCAATATCCAAAGCTTCCCATCGGCAAATATGTGAAACAGAAAAAATTGGATAAGGTTCAATTTTTAGAAGAAGTCAAAAAGTCAGTTCGGGAGTATATGAATGCCAATCCGGCTAAGTAAATCAGCCAATGCTCGCATTTTTTCTATCATATCTTCTTGTATACAAATACGCTGTGCTTTTTATAGTAATAGCGTTTGCTTCGTTCGGTTTCCCATTGCCAGCCACGGCATTGATTATGGCTGCTGGTGCCTTTACTGTACAAGGATATTTTGATATCCATTTGATGCTAGCATGTAGTTTTTTTGCGAGCGTTATTTGAGATAGTTTGGGGTATTTCATTTCGTTCAGGTATGGGAGATTGGCACTGGTGCGTATGGGTCTCAAATCACTGCTCGACTCTCCAAAATTTGCCGAGATCGAAAAATTGTTCCGCAGGCGTTCAAGGATGTCGATATTCCTCAGTCGTTTCCTCTTTACATCGTTCTGACCAACCATCAATTTGTTATCCTGACTTGCAAAAATTCCGTTCAAGTTGTTCATTTGATTTGTACTGCCCGGAGAATTTATGTACGTCGTAATTTTCGGGGGACTCGGGTTTGTATTCGGTGATCAGTGGAAACTGATTTCCTCTATTTCCGATGATATTTCCGCGATACTCGTTTTGCTCATCTTGCTCGTTTTGCTTGTAGTTACCCTTCTGGTAGGGAAAAGAGGGGAGGGTTAAGTGTACATTCTTTCTTTTAGATTTTTATCAATTTTTCAAAAAATGACCGCGCATGGCGGTCATTGGTGGAGTGTTCATAGCTATGCTACTTTCATTCCGTTTTTTCTCAGCAACGCTTTAGCATTTCGTATGCTTCGACGTGCGCCTTTGGATAGCCTTTCTCCTGGTATTTTTGGCTTCATCCGGACATTGGCTAATGCTTTTTGTATTTCCACTTGCGCGTGGTCGATATTGAGGATTCCCGCGTTTTTTCCGGGAGTTGTTTCACCTCGATGGTGTTTCGAATATGAACCACCAGGGTCCTTCAAGCTTTTCATTGTATTACTCCAATGTACCAACGCGGAAGCGATAGCTCCCTAGCGTGGTACATGCTCATAGGCAATCTATTTATAATCTATAAAAGATTATTGTCAATACTTTACGTCGTAACTGCTCACTGATCCTGTCTGAAAAAAGTTAGAATTCTTATTCTAAGCTAAACTGGAAATTTATGGTATTGCTATCACTGTGAATCATGAATCTCGTTTTTAGCTTAAAATAAGGAAATTCCAAAAATTGACCACAAGGTCCAGTGAGCAGTTATATCGCTCGAAAGCCTGAAAACCCTTTCGGCAAGTTGAAATTATCTTTTGGAGAATTCTGTTAGCGAAATGAAGATATATGAACCAAGTAGAGAGCGAGTTAACTTCCTTCTTCCAATGTAATCGTGTAGGTTTCTCCTTCCCGATTGTAGATGATAGTTTTATCCATGACATTTAGGATATTTCCCCGGGCAATCGGATAGGCAGATTGCGCTCATTTATAATAAAGTACTACTTCCTTTTCTGATGCTACCATATAAGCACCACCAATAGAAGTTATCGTGACGTCGTTACCAGTAAAATCTTGCAGTGGAGCTTCAGTCATACTGTTTTTACTATCCTCGATACGTATCCAGATACCACCTTGTTTTATTCCAATCGTTACGATTTCATCACCGAATTTTTCGGTTCCAAGTATGCCGTCGAACCCTTCGATTTTAATTTCCTTGAAATTGTTTTCAATATCGTAGAGTTTATTTTGATTGAGGATGACCTGTTTACCTTCGAACGTAATGAGTTTTGAATTTCCTTTGAAGGACACATTGCTTGTGAGTGGGGTGGAACTATTAAAAATAGTACCGCCGAGCCGTATGAGTGAGGACTCCGTTCGGATGAATTGTGAATTTACTTCCAAAATAGTATCTCGAAGTTCTTTGTATTTACCCGTGAGGAATTTTTTTGAGTCTGGACAGTAGATTTCAGCGTAGATCATCTTGGCATTCGGACAAAGTTCTATGGTTTTGTAATTTTCATCATTCATGAGCAAACCGTCCGCGCCAATGGTGTAGATTTTGTTTTTTACTGCAAAATATCATTCTCCAAGAAAGATAATTTTGTTCTTCACAGTATTACTCGTCGTGGTTCCAGATCCATTTGAGATGGATCCTGTACTATATGTCAAAGCCACAGTATCCATTGGTATGCCCGTACTAGTCATGGTCGGATACTGTACGATACTACCGCTCGCGTTGAAACCAATAAATCATTTTCATAATTTTTCTATTCGGGTAGTTGGTCGATCGAATAGTCTTTCTACCGGATTTTTAAACAGAAGTATGGTATTGAGATAGAACGAATGATTTCTAGATAGATCGATATTTATTGCTAAGGGAATATATCCTGGTTCATCTACGCGAATCTCGTATTTTCCATAATCTACAAATTTGTTATCCCCATTGGTATAGGGGAGACCGTTCAATGTGAGTGTTTTTGGATTCGGATTTACCCTGAGATTGATGATTCCGAATGATTTGAGAATTTTACTGATTGGTTGAGTTTCGTTGAGGTCGTGTTTATTGAGAAGTTGCTCGAATCCAACGGATATGGAAAAATAATAGCCCTGAAAAAACATGAACAGAAGCACTCAAAAAATGAATACGATGCCCCAGAAAATAGCATAGTGGTTACGTTTTCTCTGAACTTCGTCGTGGTAACTGTCGAGCATGGTTTGAAAATTAGTTTCGTTTCATTTTGGTGGTAGTATCAAACGAATCAAGCCGTTTTCCGATAAATAATCGAACTTGGCTTTCAATTGCGGGAATTGAGAAAAGCGTGAGGGTGAGTACTGGTACTAATATCCATTGCAGCATACAGAAGAGATAGTCGCGTTTGCGGAGTTTTGCGTACTTCTTCATAATGTGAATCGAGAGTATTCCTGGGAATACTACTGTAGAAAAGAGTACAGTGAATATAATGGAGCTGGCGAACGGAACCGTGAGTACTGCAATGGAAGTCCGTAGACTTTCAAAGATACCGGGAATATACCCAATAAAAAAGAGCATGAGTGAACCTCCTGCCCAAAACAGGTGATTTTGAACAAGATACACCGATTTTCGGATCTTATCCCAGCGAGGAATGAGTTTGTTTCCATAAAACTGAGGTAGAACGAATTCGATGTCAGAACATCCCCATGACCACCTTCTCAGCTGTTTGTACTGTGAAATAATCGTTCTCCAGAGACTCGTTTCATCTACAAGATCCATCCGACATACGGCCGGAACATTGACAATACGGAACATTCCATTCCATGCGAAATAGCTTCTCCAGTATTGAAGTCCGTCTTCGACAATGGAAGTTCGAGACCAATAGTCAGATTTTTGGAGGCAGAGCAACGATTGACCATATACTGCGAAATTCCGGTAAAATTCAGGATTTTGTGATTCGAATAACTGCCATAGTGTCGTTCCCATAGCGATAAGTCGGGCAAAAAAGTGTCCTTGAGACCAATTGTTGGAATACACGGGAGTATATTGGAAAATTGCTTGATCGCGAAACTCAGTCGTGAGGAACCGGTAAGAAACGATACAAAAAAAATTCTTTTCTACTTTGGTATCGGTATCAATAGTAGAAACAAAGGTGTTGTGAGGGTTGAGTAATCCACGTTTTGGATCCGCCGTACAAAGACGTTCGTATTCCTGTACAGCATAAGTAATATTCGATCCTTTTACTTTGCCTTCGCCAGGAATGTCCGAAGGATGGACGATACTGATAATTTCGATTTTTTCCTTTGAGAATTTTGCGATAATGGCTTGAGCATGAGATTCGGCTTCCGGAGCTCGTGCTTCGGTGGCGAGCAATATGGTAATCTGGTCCATGAATGGGTATTCATTTGCCAATATTGCCGTAACATTATCTTCTATGACGTCATAAGGTTCCGTATAAATAGGTACGACCACGACGTGGTGTATCGATTTTCCGTTCTCGATTAGGATTTCGTTTTTGTTGAAGTTTCTATTGCTATAGTCAATCAGTTCGAAATATGATCGGATGACATAATAGTAGGATTCAAATACCCGGATAGTCCAATAGGAAATATAGAGTGCGATAAAGAACAAGCCTAATTGGTAGTTCAATTTGATGAGCAGTACGGGTGTCGCAAAAATAGCGAGAAGGAGTAAAATCGGGAGTTTTGATATGACTCTGGGCCGAAGGAGGAATGGAAGTTTCTTCATGATGGCAACATAGTAGGCAAAAGTTACAAAAAGCAAGTGGAGTGGTTCGTGCGATATATGAAATAGGTTGACTTCGATTGCTGACTCGATATTCTCGATTCATGAGCAAATCCCCCTATCTCCTCAGTTCTTATGCGTACGATTTGGATGATTCCATGATTGCGCAAGTGCCCGTTTTGCCTCCGGAAAGTGCTAAACTAATGTCAGTATCTCATAATGGAAAACAAAAACATGGGGATTTTTTTCACTTCCCAGAACATTTATCTTTGGGAACCGCTATTTTTTTGAATAATTCAAAAGTGCTACCGGCGCGAATATCTTGAATCTTTTCTATTTCGTATCGAGGTACTGTTCGTGAGAGAACTGGGGAAGTCTTATATCTCAATGCGTTGGAAAAGACAGATACTTCAACCGCCAATCTATTTGAAGCTATGGTGTACCCTGGTGATTATTTTCCCATTGGTTCGATCGTGACTCTGGGGGCATTCGTATTTGAGGTTCGAGCAATCACTTACCAGGGGAGGATTATGGAGATGAAATCCGATGCTTCTGTTTTGGATATGATGTTGGAATATGGTATTTACCCTATTCCTCCCTATATCCAACCTTCTCAAACTGCCCAAGTTCAATATCAAACCGAATTTGCCAAGCTTCCTGGATCGCTTGCAGCTCCGACGGCTTCTCTCCATTTTACCAAGTCGCTACTCCATCGTTGCGAAACGGTGGCAAATGCGAAAATCCAATATGCAACACTCCATGTCGGCATTGGGACTTTCAAGATTATCAACCAAATAGATATACGGAATCATACGATGCATGCTGAAACAATGCTGATTACGGAAGAGATATTTGAAAATATTGCCAGAACAAAACAATCTTGATGAAATATTTTGGCAGTCTGAACTACCATGGTACGATATTTGGAATCCCTATTGTATCTTTGGCCACTCATCGAAATGCACGTGAATATTTCCCCGGAATCCAAAACTTGGTGGGAATGTCGATCAGATGAGGCAATTCGGCAGAATCATCCAGAATTCGTTCGTGACGAACTTTTCCGGTTGCGTTCAAAATTTCAGAATGGAATTGCTACAGCAGAGACATCTATATTTATTTATCCCGGTTACCACTTTTGAATCGTGGACGAAATTGTAACTAATTTTCATTTACCGAATAGTACATTGATGCCAATGATCGCTGCTTTTATTGGGCTTGATCGTCTCAAAGAAGTATATGAAACCGCAAAAGCCAATGGCTACCGATTCTATAGTTTTGGTGATGGAATCCATTTGGTCTGTGCTTATTCTGCAATATTGAAAAAACCTCCGACAGGATAGTCGGAGGTTTGGAACGTCGCAGCCTCAATGCGAGCGTTCGATTGTATCCCCATTTGCATGTTTATAGAATCATACGTCCAAAATGGGTTAAAAAGTATTCGCTTTCGCGAATTGTGATGGCGAACAGACGTTGCCAAACACAAAACTAATTAAGCCATTGTTTTTGCAAATAGTCAAACTATTATTTTTGAAATAATCCGTACCTAGCAGAATACATTTTGGGCATAAATGAAATTTACTTTTTCATATTATTTTTTATACCAAAATTAGGTAACAAAAAACATTTTTTTAGTGAATTCTTATTCCCATTTGAAAACTATCCGTTGTCCCATACAATCCCGCTATGAAACATATTTCCCTGTCCATTCCGCAGTACGAAATCGATGGTATCCAGATCCTCGGCAAGATTTCGCTGTTGTTCAACGCGGACGACCGTATTGCCATGGTCGGACCGAACGGTGCGGGGAAGACTACACTCATGAAGGTCATTACCGGAGAAATCGAAGTCCCTGATGCCGTATTTGAAAATACGGGAAGCTTGAGCCTTGGATATCTTTCCCAGATACATTTTGACAAAGAAGACATTATCGTAAAGGAGGAACTCCGACTCGCTTTCTCTGATATACTCCAGCTCGAATCTGACCTCGAGAAGGCTGAAATAGAAATGGACTTACCGGGAGGCATCGAGCGCTATACGGAGGTATTGGAACGCTATCATATGCTCGGTGGTTACGATTACGAACGCGAAATCGACCGGGTGGCCCGCGGACTTGGAATTTTTGACTTGCTCGGCCGATCAGTGAAGGAAGTTTCCGGGGGACAAAGAACAAAAATAGCGCTTGCGAAGGTGTTACTTTCCCGTCCGGAATTCCTCTTTTTGGATGAGCCGACAAACTTCATTGACCTTGCGTCCGTGGAATGGCTCGAAACCTATCTCAACGAAACCTGGAAGGGTGGGTATATGATTATTTCCCACGACCGGGAATTTCTCGACCAGACAACCTCGCTCGTATTTGAAATCGTCTCCGGAAAGCTCACCGTCTATCATGGCAATTACACGGCCTATATGAAGGAGCGAAAAAAGAATTTTGAAAAATCCGAGAAGCTTTTTGAAGAACAACAGGAATTTATCAAATCTGAAAAAACTCTCATTAATCGCTTTCGTGCGGGATCTCGAGCAGGATTTGCCAAGAGTCGAGAAAAAGCGCTCGAAAAGGTGGAACTCCTCGAAAAACCGGAAGCGAATTTTCGTCCTACATTCCTCTGGAACTTTGGGGAAAAATCTTCGGAACGAGTCCTCTTCCTTAAGGAAGCATTCATTGGTCGGGAGGAACCGTTATTTTACATCAATGAGCTGACATTGTATGCGGGTAATCGCATTGGAATTGTCGGCGAGAACGGGGTGGGGAAGTCCACCTTGCTCAAGACCATCCTCGATAAGATTCCGCTCCTCGATGGTCGTATTATTCAGGGCAAAGGTGCAGAAACGGTCTATTATTCTCAGATGCACGAAGAACTGGATTTTACGACAACCCCGCATGCGAATTATGAACGACTCGTCGGTATGATTGCCCGTGAACGTCTCGCGGGACTTCTAGGATACTATGGTTTCACGTTTCATGATCTTGATAAACCGATGATGGGATTTTCTGGTGGTCAAGTGAGCAAACTTCTTTTCGCGATTATTGGACAAAAGCCAGCGAACCTGCTCATCCTCGATGAACCGACGAACCATCTCGACTATGATTCCCGAGAGGCATTGGAATATTCGCTTCGGGGGTACAAGGGGACAATTCTCTTCATTTCACATGATCGGTATTTTGTCAATCGACTCGCGACTCATCTCTGGATTATCGACAATGGAGAAGTCGTGCTTTCGTACGGAAATTACAATGATTACAAGCTCAAAGTAGAACGTGGCATAGATTTTGACATGTCGCTCTGGCAAGATGATGGGGAACTTGCTATGGTGCTTGAGGAAAAACTTGGGAAGAATGAGGCGAAGCGTATTAAAGCGAAGTTTGCAAAAACTTGGTAAAAAAATTGTTTGGTGGGCGAACTCCTTGCCGAATTCTCCGTTCCTCGCTCAACGTACTATCGTACGTCTTGCTTCGGTACTCAAATTCTACTTCGGATTTAATCCCACCAAACAATTTTTTTTGTGCATTGGGGTTAGTTTGACGGGTTTACCACAAAAGTGACTGTATTGAAAATAGTCCTTCTGATACAGATAGACAGTCATTAGTATTGCAAACTTCCCACGAGCGTGACCGGGAGGATGTATATTCATTTCCGAGCTTGTCCGGCACGGTCCGGACCGAAGGAAATGAATATACATCCTCCCGAGGCAGCGAGTCGTGTAACCTCGTAAAACCCGGAGAAAATCTCTGTAATCTACTCTGCCACAAGCAATTTTTCCCGATCAAACCTCACGATTTTCCCAGAAAAATCCAAATGTTCCGTATCCAAAAAAACATCGATATGATATTTTTGTATATCTGTCTTTGGGAGTTTTTTTCCGAATATCCCGTGCTTTTTTCCGAGCGAAAGGTGGACACCGAGAATTCGTTCAAAAGCGTTCACGTCGCTCATAGGTTTGTCGATGGAGATTTCAGGATTCATCCCAATGCCGAGTTCCCGTATCATAACTTCTCCGTTCTCATGTTCACGAATCATATTCATGAGCCATAGAAACCCCGCTGGATGAGCATCATTATGAATAATTCGGCCCTTTTCCACAAGTACCTCAAATGGTTCGCAGAATACGACTTGAAAATTTTCGTCCGGATACGCATAGAGTCGAAATGAACCGTGAACCGACTCGAGATCAACGGCTTCACTGAATGCTTCACCTACGGGATATGTTCCTCATTTTACCCCATTCGGAGGGTAGTCGCCCGTGTTTCCTCTGAATTTTTCCAGAGGTCCGAAATGCAGCCGGATTCCGGATTTGTCTACGAGGTCCATACCGGATTCTCCAGCAGAGATTTTGTTGAGCATATCCGTACATCGTACATAGTCTGGAGTTCGGTATTTTAGGGAATCAAAGTAGGTTTGATAGTGTTCCTTTGGGAGATATCCGAGGTGATTGTGTTCGATGCAATGTATACCGTGTTGCGAGAGTTCCACCCGTACTCGAAAATCCGTAATTCGAAAATTGGTCGACTGTACCATAACGACGAGCGAGCCTGTCGGTAATTCGATGAGAATGTCTCGAAAATTGAGACTATTTATCTCCATACGGTCAAAATCATAACACTGAGCATCTGGTCAGAGCGCTATACGATAGGCTTCGGAAATCGCAACCGATAATCAACTTCTCAAATCGTAAATAAGAATTTTTCGAGGAGGATTTCCTCCGATATTTTTAGTTACGATATCGTTAATAGCGGTTTGTAGGAGATTCATGTATCATTTTATTATAGATAGTCGCAGCAGGCCTAAAATATTTTTTTGTCGAGTATAGAGAGTGATTTGATTTGCGTATCCATGATTCATTTCAAATCTATTTTTTTATCTAGGATGGCAAGTGATTTTATCTCAGTGTCCATGATTCATTTGAGACTTATTTTTTGCGTGTCAGATTCTATAGGATTTTGAAAATGAACGACAAATTTCCGTATCAAATGACGATTGCTATTTCGGAGCAGTATGAGGTTTCCTAATTCGATTTCGTCAGGATCCGTCAGGTACGCTCCTGCAACACCTCATCATTGTCGTGTGTTCGCGAGAAATCCACACAAGAGGTAATTCCTATTTCTCGTATCACCGTATTCAATAGCTTTGATAAAAAAATCTTTATAACCCGGGACTTGTATTTTGACGGATCATCCTGTTCGGAGAATTCTGGAGACATTTCCATGTTTGGTATATTCGATGGGTAATTCCCCCCAAAAGTTACTGTGTATGACCAATAAATCCAAACTTCCTCGTACGGTTTTCTGTTTTTGTTCGAAAGTTTTCGTGATATTAAAAGTTGAAATCATGATTTCATTTCACTCGGTTTCCGTTTTTTTTCAACGCGAGATTCAGTTTTTTGATATTTTCACGATTTTTAGCTTTTAACAATGCTGAATTTCTTGCATTCCTACGGTTTTACATATACTTTTTTCAAACATTTTTGATACTTAATATATGACTTCTCCTAGCACCGAATACGATTCCAGTAGTATCCAAGTCCTTGAGTGATTGGAACCAGTTCGAAAACGACCCGGTATGTATATCGGAGAAACCAACGAACTCGGTCTCCATCATCTCGTTTGGGAAATCGTTGACAATTCCATCGACGAAGCCATGGCGGGTCATGCTCACTTTATAAACATTCTTCTCCATGCGGATAATTCAGTATCGGTGACCGACGATGGTCGTTGAATTCCCGTAGATATTCATCCTAAAACTGGTAAATCTTCCCTTGAAACGGTTATGACTATCCTCCATGCTGGAGGAAAATTTGGTTGAGATTCTAGTGGTTATAAGGTTTCTGGTGGTCTCCATGGAGTTGGTGCATCGGTTGTAAATGCACTTTCTGATAAAATGGAAGTATCCGTACACAAAGGTGGTAAAGTTTATAAGCAAACCTATCAACGAGGAATACCAGATAGTCAAGTGGCTCCGACTGGAGAAAAGACGAATGTCACGGGGACTATCGTACGTTTCTGGCCCGATCCGACGATTTTCAGTGTTACGGTATTTGACTATAACACGATAGTTACTCGAATGCGCCAGCAAGCCTACCTTACTAAGGGAATAACTCTCACGATTATTGATGAACGCTCTGGAGAAAATTACCGATTTTTCTTCGAAGGAGGAGTAAAATCCTATATTAGTTATATTGCAAAGGGTTCAGAACTTATTGGTGAAGAGATTTTTTACTTGGATAAGGAACTCGATGGTGCCAGTCTGGAAATTGCTCTGCAATATCGCAAAGATGACTATACAACCAAGATTGTCGCCTTTACTAATAATGTCATCAACAACGACGGAGGAACGCATGTTGCGGGTTTCCAGACAGCACTTACTCGTACGATCAACAAATACGGAAGGGCTCAGGAATATCTCAAGGAAAAGGATGAGAATATGACGAGTGAAGATATGCTCGAAGGTCTGATTGCCGTCATTTCAGTAAAAGTTTCAGAACCGCGTTTCAGTTCACAAACCAAGGAAAAACTCGTGAATCCAGAAATCAAGGGGATTGTCGACCGTGGTTTTGGTGAACGTCTCGGGGAATGGTTAGATGAAAATCCAAAATCTGCCCGTGCAGTATTTGAGAAGTGTTTGCTGGCTGCCCGTGCTCGTGCAGCAGCGAGATCCGCTCGTGATACCATAATTCGCAAGGGAGCCCTCGAAGGCATGACACTCCCAGGAAAACTTGCGGATTGTTCTTCCAAGGACCCGTCCAAATCTGAAATTTATATCGTAGAGGGAGATTCTGCGGGAGGTTCTGCGAAACAGGGTCGAAATCGAGAGTTTCAAGCTATATTGCCACTCCGTGGAAAAATCCTCAATACCGAGCAAGCCCGTCTCGATAAAATTTTCGCAAACCAAGAAATCAAAAATCTAATTATTGCCCTCGGAACCTCTATCGGTGATACTTTCGATATCACCAAATTGCGATATCACCGAATGATAATCATGACCGATGCGGACGTTGATGGAGCTCATATCCGAACGTTGCTCCTGACATTTTTGTACCGTTACCTTCGACCTCTTATTGCGAATGGACATATCTATATTGCGAATCCACCATTATATAAGCTCGCCAAAGGAAAAGATACTTGGTACGTCTATTCTGATGAAGAAAAAATTCGATTTATTGAGCAATATGGTATTTCTACTGAAGGAATCCAACGGTACAAGGGTCTCGGAGAAATGAATCCTGAGCAACTTTGGGAAACCACGATGGATCCCGATCGCCGAAAGATGTTTCGAGTAAAGATTGAAGATGCGGATAAGGCTGACCAAGTATTCCGGACTCTTATGGGAGAGGAGGTTCCTCCACGACGCCGATTTATTCAGAGTCGAGCGAAGCATGTTTCGAATTTGGATATTTAAATCGTTTTTCGAATTTCTATGCCGTACGCTAACACACGCGAAGAAGCCGCACGTATCCTGGAAATCTCTACCCGAACCTTGGATCGGTATGTTAAAAGTGGAAAAATTCGAGCCAAACGAAAAGGAAAAATAGTCTATATCCACGACGATGATCTGATGAATTTGCGAAACGGAGAGCCAGAATTGGTCCGTCCTACTGATACGCTTCGAAAGAATTTTATCAAAGTCAGTACTCCAGAAATGGTGATTTTCGATGAAGTTCCGAATACTTCTGGTTTTAACAGAAAACAAACGTTAGTAGATTACCGAGATCTCTATGAGGAATCCCTCCGGAAAATCTCGGAAAAAGATCATATTATCCAAGATCTGAGTTATCGTACCTGACAAGCAGAATCCGAACTCAAAAATTCCGTTTCGATGATCGAATATAAAAAGCAGACGTTTTTGCTCGAGTCTGCCAAAGCTAAAACTGATGAAAATATAAAAATAGCCGAAACTGAGGTCTTGAAATTAAAAGAACAAGTTCTTCAGTCAAAATTTGTTCTCTATCTTCTCATTGTACTTGTTTCGGTAATGATGATTGTGAGCTCCTTCCTCTTGTTTTACTTCATCTAGGACCTATGCTTTCATTACATACCTGTATACCGAGGTCAACCCCGCTTCTCTGTTAGCGTAATTCGTTTATCTTCATATACGGATTTTTTTTATTCATCTTCTCATGTCTCATACTCCTTTTATCATAAACTCCAACCGATATTTGCTCAAACTTTCTGGAGAAGCGCTTCAGTGAAAAAAAGACCATGGAATCGATGTTGAATTTCTCATTGAACTCGCGGGTAAAGTAGTAAAGCTGGCAAAATCTGGGAAACAGATCGTCATCGTCATCGGAGGATGAAATATATTCCGTTGAGTTTCTGGTGCAGCCAGTGGTCTTGACCGTTCGAGTGCTGATTATATGGGCATGCTTGCCACTGTTATGAACGGAATTGCCCTTGGCGATGCCATTCAGAAACAGGGACAAGAAGTTCGAATCATGTCCGCCCTCGAAATTAACCGCGTTTCAGAATTATTTATTCGTGGAAGAGCCATGAAACATTTGCAAAAGAAACGTGTAGTAATTGCGGTGGCAGGTTCCGGTAATCCGTTCTTTACCACAGATTCCGCTGCCGTTTTACGTGCTTTAGAGCTCGGATGCGATGTGATTATCAAGGGAACGAAAGTTGATGGGGTATACGACAAGGATCCTACCAAATTTCCCGATGCGAAACGCTATGAGACGTTAAGTCTCCAAGAAGCTCTTGAGAAAAATTTGAGAGTACTAGATCAGAGTGCACTTGCTCTCGCAAAGGATGAAAAAATTCCGCTTTTCGTTTGTAAAATCGAAGATATTGACAAACTTTGAACGGATAAAATAACTGGTACTTTGCTTACGCCATAATACTTTTTTAAAATATCAAATGATAAGCAAATCTGATATCTTAACTGTTCATCGACAACTTTGTGGAAATAACATTGAATAGCATTCCGAATACTACCATTCCATAAATGGTATTAACTCACATAGCAAATCTCTGTAGGGCTGTTTGTGGGGAAGCATCGATTCCGAGGCCAGATATCGTAACGAGCGCATTGAAAAAATAACTCGAGTAATTATTGAGATCGGGAATCATTCGTACTGATACTGGTGCCATATAATCTGCGAGCCAATAAATACTCCCAAAAAATATTACAGAAAGACTACAGGTGACCGAAAGTCTCAAAAAACTCGTTCCATAACTGGAAATCAGTCGGAAAATTCAGAATCCAATATAGAGTCCGTATTCCCGATTGAAAAAATAACGGTTTCCTTTGATATTCATTCTGGTAATATAGAGTTCTAATACTCGACTCGACATTCCCATATCTTTGTAATATTTTTCCAATCCGTGAATATAGTTCTCGCATACGTAGAGGAAGGCAAGCATTTGGTTGAGTCGTACTTTGTTTTTGAGGATTCGTATTCGAGAATTTATTCCGTTGTAATAATTCCGAATACTTAAAAAGAATCATTCATTGCGAATGGCTTTTACTAAATCTTCATCGAGATTAGAATTATTGGTAATTTCCATAACAAGAGAGTCCATTTCCGAAAGAAATTGATGAAATAATCGTTCCATTTCCGGTGTTTCAATGGTAAATAACCTGAGCTTTGTTACGAGGGAGTAAAAGAGGATTTCCAATCGTCTTTCGGATTTATTCATGTATGAAAGCAGCTCTCATTTCAGATAGGAATCAATTTTTTGTAATTCCTTTTTAGTTTCCAGCTCTTCTCAGAGGACAAATATTCTGATTTTTAAGAGACTGTAAGCAGATTTTTCTTCAAAATCCGTTGAAGTGGATAGTTCTATATGTTTCATTCTTATATATTATCTTAATAGCATATTACGTTCAAATATACGTAATGACAAAATATGCTCATATATTGTAATACAAAATCAATCACCCCGCAGCAAGCTGACGGGGTATGACCTAGATCCTACAATCCG
>JAVHRB010000033.1:0-15163 GCA_036171455.1 Patescibacteria group bacterium | reverse complement strand
AATCACAAAGCGGTAGCCCACGCAGCAAGCTGACGGGGAAAAGAGATTTTAAAATAGCTCCAAGAGTCAATTTTTTATTGACAATATCAATATAATCCGTGAAAAATCTACTTCTTTCTCCGTTTCAGAAATATCATCAAGCCTATACTAGTAATCACGAGCAACAGAATAATTCATCACAATATCATTGCGGGCAAACCATCGTCGCTTCTCGCTGCTCCTTTCAAGGAATTGGACATTTTGGCTCCATTGGAAAAATCCGCGGATTTTCAAATGAAATTTGGACTAGGATTCTTGTCTGGAAACATCGCATCTGATCCTTTTGCCGAATCCGAAACCCCTTGGGAAATTTCGGTTTTTTCAAGGATTTGCGATGGAGCGGGAGCTCAGTCCTCGGTATCTTTGTTCGAAAGGGAACCGACGTTTCCTGGCGAAAACATCATGGCTCTTTCCGATGATTTTTCCATACCGGTTCCCAAGATATTGAAAACACCGAATCCAACCGCTACCATCAAACACAACGAAACCGCAAATCAAAAAAACAGCTTTGGTATCTTTGGGAAAACGAAGTATCCTTTTTGAGACTCCGGATACAGTTCACTATACGTTTCCATGAGTTCCCGTTTTAGGCTCTCGTGGAAATCCGCATCCATTTTCACGCTTTTCTGGGACTTCGATTTCAAGGATTCAAAAATCTCACCGTATTTTCGTTCTTCGGCATCCAATACTTCTCCCCGCTCGCATTTTTCCAAAATACGTCGTACGAATTCGAAATCGGTATTCGGTTTCATATTATTTCAGTAAAAAAACGATAACGACGGCAATCAGGTTCATGGAATTCTTGATGATTTCAATCCCCCTCGCAAATCCCATTTTCACTCAGGATTCCGAGATTCCTACGATTTTCGCAATCTCAGCAAACGGGAGTTCTTCATAGATCCGAAGCGTTATGATTTCCTGGGTTCGCAACGGGAGTTTTTTGAGTATTTCCGCCACGTTTTCCAGTCGTGTTCGCGAGTCGATATCCTGTCCATGATTGACATTATATGAGAGAACTTCTTCGCATTCATCCAGCGTTTCATAGACTTCATCTTTGCGATAATGGTCAATGACGACATTCGAGGTTATCGAATAGAGCCAGGTCGAAACACTGCCCTTTTCCAAATCGAATTTCCCGAGGTTTTTCAGTGCCTTGAAGAATACTTGGGAGACGAGATCCTCGGAAGTTGCCTGATCTTCTACCCGATGGAAAACATACCGGTACAGTTTCGGGGAAAACTCCTCATAGACGCTCGCGAATTCATCCCTGGTCATTAACGGAAAAGTTATATACAAAGAGGATACGGCATCTATAGGGAGATTCAACTCGAAAATTACTTTTTTGCTTTCCGTACCCGTTTTACGAGCCGAATAACCAGGAAAACGAGTCAGAGCAGGATTCCGATGATTCCTCCTGCAACCAAGACGCGTTCTATATACGAATCCCGGGTATTGCTTTGTACCTCTCTTTCGCTAATTCTATCACCAATACTGCTGAACGTAGAGGGAGAACTCACCCCTTTGAGACTGTCATTGCTTGCCTCGCTTTTCGATCCTCCAAACAGGTTTCATATAATCCCCCTGGCGGATGGTGCTGAAGATCCTTGTACAGCTCTATTTCCGGGCGCGTACATTTTTTGGTTCATCATCGCCTGGTCGGCCATTCCGTTGATTCCACGGTAATCCTTACCTTCTACCTCGTATACGGGAACTTGTTGGGTTTCCACCTTACCCGTCGTATTACGAATAGTATCGTCAATCGCGATGAAGGAAGTAAATTCCGACATGATGGAGTACTTGAGTCCGAGCGCCGTGACTTCTTCTTCGAGTTTTCCGTTTGGGACGAACCGGTTGGACTTGTAGATTTGATTGATTTTCTGACGGGCCCAGTAGGCAGCAATGCTGGAATTCGCGGTTTCCTCGGTCTTGAAATTCATTTTTACCGTCTGGACATAATCTTCGTTTCCCCGTTTCGCGGTAATCTTGATATTCCTTTCGCGATCGAGCGAATCGAGCATAGCGCCGGCAGAATACTTTCCGTACACATAGAGCGGTTGTCCGGCATACAGGTCGGCGAATTTTTCGGGAAGAACCTCGGAAACTTTGAGTCCATCCCAGTCGATTTTGATATCCGTAAGTACGGGGGCAGCAAAATTATTGTAGAATTCGTCTACTTTTTTGTCGATGTCGTCTTCTCCGAGGACATAGGTAGCCTTTCCGTTTCCGCTTTCCGCCATTTTATCGATGAGATAACGGTTTGCAGCGGCATCGACCCCCAGCATGAACAAACGGTTTGAGCCGAGATCCGAGGATATGGCCTTGAGGATTTCCGATTCGTTTCCCACGTCGCCATCGGTCATTCCGAGAAGTATGCGCATCCGGTCGTTGTGAGCGCCATTATCCTTGAGCGCTTCCTGGAATGGCTGAAGCATCATGGTTCCCCCGCCTGCCGCGAGATTTTCAACGAATTTCAAACCTTCGTTTTTCGTGGCTTCATCGGCATTCTTTGATGCGGGAAACAGCGTGTACACCTGGGTATTGAAATTGTATACGTTGAAACTGTCATTCGGTCCGAGATTGGAAATCGCCTTTCTCATGGCCTTTTTCACGGTTTCTATCGGCCGTCCGGTCATGGATCCGGAAGTGTCGAGCACGAATACGATTTCACGATTGCGGATTTCCGATGCCTTCAGAGATTTCTGTGGCTCCGCTACGAGGGCAAAATATCATTCCTTCTCGCTCGCGACTTTATGAGCGAGAAAGCCAATCTGCGGAACGTCCGATGCTACGTTGTAAACAAAGGAAAAGTCTTTGTTCGGGATTTTGTCGGTATCTTTCAGGGTGATTTCCGCTTCGGAATCGCTGATTTTTTTGACATTTACGTCGTGGGAATTGCTTTTCAAGCCTTTGATGTTCACTCCTGCCACGATATGGAGTTTCACGTCTATCGTATGACCTGCACGGTATCCGGCAGGAATGGATGGACTCGTGATATTGCCGGCATCGGCAACGCTCGCGGGATTGTATCTCGGTCCCACTACCATCGGGAACACATAGTTATATTCCCCGTTTTCGTACTTCACGACCTCAAAATAGGAAATTTTGATCTTAATGGAATCACCGGGCATGATGTTCGCCACCTTCTGAGTGAAGATATTCGGACGTTCTTGGTTGAGAAGCGCGGCAGTTTGGCCGTTTCGTTTCGCTTCCTCGTATTTTTGTTCAGCCGCTTTTCGGGTATCGATTTTTCCGACGATTTTTTTGTCACCGATTTGCATTTCCATGCTGTCGACGCTCGCTTCGTGCGGAAGTGGGAAATTGTACGTAGCCTCGATTGGGTTTTTGTACGGGTTCTGGAATTCCTGGGTCACGTAGGTCCGAGCCACAAATCCGGAAATCTCGGATTCCACCGTGGTATGTTTGAGTGGAAGCGCTATGACTTGGCCCGCATCCTCATGAGAGAACGCGTTCGGATCGGTCATGCCTCATTCGACGGTAACGAGTTCCCCCTGGGTGATTTGGTCGAAAGGGATTTCTTTGCCCGCGGTTGCTTCTCCGGCGAAAATCCAATTCGGAACCCCCAGGAGCATGAGGAGAACGAAGGAAAGTAATTTCTTCATATAGAAGGGAATTAGGGAAATATGGTGGAAACCGTGTGTTTTTGTATGGCTTCTGAAATGTAATACGTAATTCGGGGAAAAAAGTCACAAAAAAGTCGTTTCGAGTTTTCGAAACGACACTTAAAGGGAGAAAAATCCCATGCTTTCGAGATTGTATTCAAATTTTTGATCAGCTTTTGAATACTCCCAGAAATCATGGTTTTTATACTAAATTAACGTAAATCGCAGTACTTCCCGCGAGCGTGACCGGGAGGATATGGAGTTAGGTTAATTTGGTAGTATACCCAATAGAAATTATCCAATAATCTCCCCCTCCAACTCCAAAAACTCCGGTATCCGAAAATGCCCGCCCGTCTCAAAAATATGATATTCCGAGCCTGGCAATTTGCCCCGGATATACTCCGATAATTCTATTGGCACGACCATATCATCTCGCGATTGCCAGATATGAATAGTTTCGGCACATCATGAAAGCCGATTCCAACCCTCAATCGAGGGCTCAGAAAAAGACCCGTTTCCATAACAAGCAGCCACGAGATGAACGGCAGAAATCTTTCGGTCGGAAGTATCCGTCTCCGCCAAATACTTGATTATGAAATTCCCTCAGAGTGAATGCCCGACAAACGTTATTTCATTCTCAATAGGAATCATTGCAAGAAGCCGGTCAAGAATAATTTTCCATTCCGAATACTTCGCATTATGTTTGCAGGGAAATGACGGAAAAAACACCGTCCAACCGAGTGTGTATGCTTTGTTGCGCAAAGTTTCTTTCCAACCGATGGATAAGAGAAGATCTACCGGTTGGAACGCCTCAATCCGGTAATCGTTTTTTAAAAAATCAATATAGGATTCTTGATTCATCCAAGATTCACCACCATGGAGTATAATGAGCGTTTTCATACGGTTTGATTACCCCTCGATTACCGTTCCTTTTTTGGATTTCTTTTGTCTTATAGTAGAAGTATCCGGAAGGATGATTTCTCCTTTTTTCTTTTCGGATTCGAGGACTTGATTTACTACCGCTTGCTGTACGAGCATAAAAAGCGTTCCAATAAACCAATATATTCCTACTCCAATAGGAAAATAAAACACGGAAATACCGATAATAAACGGCAGAACATAGAGCATGAATTTGTTCATCATCTGCGGGTCCGGCATAATCGAATTCGGGTCTCGGTCTTCTGGCTTGACTACCGGGAGCGGTACGGATCTCCTTTGGGAAAGCCAAATTTGGAGAAATTGAGTCACTCAAACCACGGCTCAAAGCAGGATTGCTGCTACTCCCCCAATGGCTAAAAGATCCATTCCAAGAAACAAATGGTTAATTTTTGAAACTTCAAAAGTTTGGAAGAAGGGGTACAAATAATAATAATTGCTATGGTCTTGAATGGACGAAAGTACCCAATAGAGCACAATAAGAATCGGAGTCTGAATGAGGAGTGGAAGGCACGATCCAAGAGGGTTTACTTTTTCTCTTTTATAGAGTTCCATGAGTTCCATTCCCATTTTTGCTTGATCAGATTTGTGTTTGGTTTGGAGTTCCTTGATTTTGGGTTGAATTTCCTGCATTTTCCGGGTACTCACCATCATGTGATGTTGTGGTACCAATAGGATAAGCCGAACGATTATGGTGATGATAATAATGGCAAATCCCAAACTGTGGTTCGGGAGATAGTGCAGGATAGCCACGAAAAAATTGAGAATCGGCGCATAAAAAGCGGTAGCCATAAACGACCGGATCCAACTGCGGTCCTGAACGGTGATGTTCGCAGTGATTTCTTTGTCTCCCGAAACGAGCTTAAAACCGATATTCCCCGGTTGGACGAATAATGCAGAAAGTTCGGAAATATCCAATGCCGTTTCAGTTTTTGGTGCGACAGAAATATCTTTGCAGAACGCTTGCGCGGCCATGTCGATTTTTACCGTCTTAAGGTCCTTGAGAATGATGAGATCCCGACAGGTATTGAATGAGACAGGAACATTCGTTGGATTTTTCAAAGTGATTACCGGATAGTTTGGAACCACAACGGAAGCCTTGGAAAGGGAGAATGTGGCATCGCTAGCTTCTACGACTTTTTGCGGTTTCGGCAAAAAGAGATTGAGTGCCAGTAAAAAAACAAAAGTAACAAGGAGTACATTGAGGAATCGGTCTTTCATGGGAAAAGTTATTGGATTTTTTGTATCAGAACCCGGAGATCCTGAGAGAATTTTTGAACGCAGGCTTCGTCTTTTCGTAACAATACGGTTCATTTCTTGGCAACAAATACGATATCGCCAGAAATTTTCCCGAGGAATTCACCACAGATATCGTACAACATCCGGCGATAAAAATTCCGATCAACGCTCGTTTTTGCTACCTTCCCCGACAGGATAAGGGCAAATCTTGGATATTCAAGCCGGTTTTGTGCAACGTTCGCCACGAGCATATTCGAAAAGAAAGGTTTTTTATAACGTAAAACCTTTCCTATTTGAGATTCTTTGAGTCGGTATTGTTTTGCTATCATGCCTTCTGACGGTCCAAAATAAATTCTGAACCAAGTAAGAATTATTCAGCAGTCACAGCAGAACCTTCACGATTGGTATCCGGTCGAAATTTTTCGTTGGAACCAGGATATCGTACTACACGTGCGGATCCTCCGGCAACAATGTGCATTTTTGACTTTCCGTTGGTCATTTTAAATCGGTTCGGATAGCTTACTGACAATACGTGTCGACCTTTCCGTCGACGCGCAGCAATAACCTTTGCCCCACCTTTGGTAGACATTCTCTGAAGGAATCCGTGAATTCGGAGTCGCTTTCGCTTTTTGAATTTTCCAATCATATACTAAAAAAAGAATGCGGGAATGATAGGGAGAAGTTCGATTAAGTCAAAGTGAAATTAGAGAAACCTCCGAAAAACAAAGAAATCCGAAGTCAAATTTGAGTACCGTAGCGAGGCGTACGATAGTACGTTGAGGGAGGAACGGGAAATTGACGAGGAGTTCGTGTTTTTCGGAGGTTTCTGAAAAATTTACAAATATCCCCTCTTGGATATAGTGCGACCATGTTTACTCCAATTCTCGCAGTTACGATCGCTATACTCTCTTCCCTTGTTGGTTGAGCCTTCACACGCACTCCGCTCTCCAAAAAATCCGTTCATATTCTCATTGGGCTCGGGTCTGGAATGATGACCAGTATATCACTTACCGATGTACTTCCCGAAGCGAGCGGAGTAGGGAAAACTGCCGGAATTGTTTTTTTTATTGGATTCTGCGTCGTATTCTTGCTCGACTATTTCCAATGTACCCATCCACACGAAGGACATGATGACGCACATTCGCACGAACACTCCAAAAAATCCATCTGGAATTTTGGAGGATTGTACGTTCATACGTTTTTTGACGGGGTCGCCATCATGAGTACTTTTTGAATTACTCCCGCTTTGGGGATTATAGTGACTACCGGGGTTATCCTGCATCAAATTCCTGTTTCGCTCTCTCTTGCAGCCATAGCACAACATTCACACTTCAACCGTCGTCAAAAATTTTGACTTTTCTCCCTATTCGCAGGTTCACTCGGTTTTGGTGCACTGATCATCAGTTTGTTTCCTCTTGGAAGTTTCGCACCGTATGTATTGGCATTTGCGGGGGGAACGCTCCTCTATATAGGAGCTTCGGATCTCTTGCCGGAATTAAAACAACATTCAAAGAACCCCTTGGGGGTCGTTGGGTTTTTTGTAGGTGGATGCATTCCTATTATCAGCCACTTCTTTAGTGCATAATCATACATTCAGAACGAGAACTCCATATCTCTTTTTTCCCTTCTCGTTCAATGTACTAGGGTATATTTCACTTCAGATTTCACCGTATCAAATGAAGAAATATTTTATTTCCTATACCACTCCGTCTTTCGTTCCAAAGCATTCTCCGCCGCACAAGACTGAGCTTTTTTCTTACTCGTCCCCGTACCTTCTCCAATAATAGTATCCTTGAGATAGACTCCAACCGTATAAACTTTATCATGATCTGCTCCAGTTTCTGAGAGTAATTCATAATGTGGGGTGACAAAATGCACCGCCTGGATGATTTCTTGCAGGTTGGATTTTGGATCGATATGCAGTTCTCCGGCTAAAATTCCAGAAAGGGTGGAAAGAATATGTTCGTTCACGAATTTTTTTGCCATTTCCATGCCAAGATCGAGATATATAACCCCAAGCAACGATTCAAAGGTGTTCGCGAGAATATAGGGATTTTCATTCCCCCCTGCCTGAGTTTCTCCGCGAGAAAGCAAAATGATATTTTGGAGTCAGAGTTTGAGAGCAACGTCCGCAAGATTCCGACCCCGGACGAGCGCAGAACGAATATCCGTCAATTGCCCCTCTTGGTACGATGGAAAGGTGAGGAATAGATATTCCGTCACTATTACTTCTAATACCGCATCACCGAGAAATTCCACCCGTTCATTACTCTCTGGCAGATTGAGCTCGTTAAGTACCGACCGATGGAAAAAGGCTATCGGATATCGGGAAAGGTCTTTGTATGGAATCTCAAGAGAAATGAGAAAACGTTCTACTTTCTCTTCAAATGCCACCATATCGAACCGATTGGAGCGCTTCATATTCAAAAATTAAAAAAATAATTTTGTCCGGGGAACGATGGTATCCAGGACCGTGGATTTCTCATCTTTGAGTTTGTTCAATACTCCGTTAATCATCTCCCGTGCCCCATCGTCAGAAAATCGTTTCGCGAGTTCTACTGCCTCATTAATAGAAACTTTTTCTGGAACCTGGTCACATTTGAGGTACAGCATTTCGTACGCGGCGATGAAAATCGGAAGGATATTGATAATCGGCATAATATCCGCATCAAATTTGGGCGCGTACTGTGCGACAATTTGTAACAAAACCCCCTCTTCCCTCTGAATTCCATCGAAAGCTTCGGTATAATACGCATCGGAAAATGCCTGAACAACCGGACTGGAATAATAGCTCGTAGCGAATTCCATAGCATCATATCCTTCGCCGAGAATAGATTTCGCATACAACGATTGGAGCAGGAACTCACGGATTTCGCGACGAGTAAGCTTTCTCATGATCAAAGAAGAAGGTAAGGAACAGGGAAAGCAGTATAAGAAAAGCCAGCTTGCGCTGGCCTGTTGTTACGCTCGAACGGTAGTAATTTTATCAGTTTTGGTTTTTGCCTTTTTGATAACTTGGCGACCTCGGTACTGTCCGGTAACGGGAGAAGCGAAATGAGCGAGTCCAGTAGCGTTTCCTGCCTCATCGTATTGGAGGACTACGGAATTTTTTACTTTACGGACCTTTTCAAAGAGCCATTTACCATGGCGTTGTCCAGTTTGTACCTTTGAGGCTTTTTTAGGAGGTGAAAAAGTCATAATATTGAGAAAAGAATGGCGAAATAATAGAGAGAGTTAGGTTTTTGTCAAAAATTTTTTTTAAATTCATGATTCGTTTTTCGTATCAGCCTCTACCAAATTCTCGAACTTCTAGAAAAATATACGAACACTATGCTACCAACATTTTCAATACCGCTGGATCAAACAAAAAGAAATACCCAAGTATCAGCATGATAGTTCCTCCGATAATCAGACAGTATCTCGTATACTTCGTTGTGAGTCCAAGATATTGAAATGCATATAATGCGATACCAAATACTACAAAATCATCGATCATGTAGAAAAATGTGTAAAGGCTGATATAGAACTGTTTTCCAGCAAATCCAATGGAACTCATTTCGAGCAGTTTGGTGAATGCCTGGGGAATTCCTACGGAACACGCAAATTCGATGACATTTACGGAAAATGCTACTCCAATAGTTGCCAAGAATATCCCGATTGACATTGGAGCATTTACGATATTTCTGATTTTTTCCGTGAGCTTTTTCTTTTGGCTCATACTGGTAATCGTACATTCCCCGTCTTTGTTCGTAAAGAATTCATAGAGGAAAAATATCCCGGCACCAATAGAAATAACTCCGATAATCGGCGTAACGATATGGTCGAGTTGCACGAAATCCCAAGTCTTATACCAAACGTTCAAAATGGCATAATACATAATTGCTTCTGCCAAAACGAAAATCCCGGCTATTTGGAACATCTTTTTTCGAGAACCCGTCTGTGCCAAAATCGTGAGAAATACCACTAAAACCCACATAGCACAAGGATTAAATCCATCTACGAACCCGAGCAGCATCGCGAGGAAAATCAAGGAATAGTCCTTGAGATTGATGGTTCCCATCCAGGGAATTTTGACATAGACTCCGCCGGTAACGGTCACATCGGCTTTGGTAGATTTGGGAATCAGACAATTTCCACCATCCTCACAGGATTCGCCACCTTTGGTGGTGACAACATTTGAGACGACATTCTCAAAATACGAGCTTTTGTCCATATTCGCAACGGCTTCCGCAATCATGCGGCCGGTCGTATCGGCATCTTGGAATCCTTCAATGACAACATTTCCAACAAGGAGAATCGGGGTCGCCTTACTCAAACCCTTCTCGTTGGTAAATTTATCGAAAAGCGTTCGATTTTTCGCATCTTCAAGCCGATAATACTTCGGTCGGATGGATCCAGAACTGTAAGTAGAAGAGAGGAATTTTTCAAGCGCAATACAATGAGAACAGTCCTGGCGGGAAAATATGGAAAATTCCAGAATCTTCTCCGTGGGAACGGGGACTTGAATAATATCACCCCCTTTGGAATTCTGAGGAAGCGGGGCGGGAACTGCCCGTTCAAACGCCCTTGGGGAAGATACTTCCGGTTTCGATGCTGCCACCAAAGCAAAAACGCTTTGGGAAGTAAATATCAAGACTAAAATTCATAAAAATAATCGACTCATATACGTAAAGATAGGAAATAAAAAATGGTAGTTTCTCCTACCCGATTTCCACCCCGACCGGACAATGATCGGATCCCAGGATTTCTGGACGAATAAACGCGTTCCGGAGCGATGGCACCAGAATTCCCGAAACCATGTGGTAATCGATTCTCCAACCCACGTTCCGAGATCGGGCTCCACCAAAATTTGACCACCAGGTATACGCCTCGGGCATGTCCGGATAAAAATGCCGGAACGTATCCACGAACCCGTGATCCACGAACGTCTGAAATCCCGCACGTTCCTCATCGGTAAATCCAGCATTTCCGTGGTTTGCTTTGGGATTTTTGAGGTCGATATCCTGATGAGCCACATTGAGGTCCCCACAAAAAATCACAGGTTTCTTTGTTTCAAGCATTTTCATATGTTCATGGAATACCCTATCCCATCGCTGTCGATATGGCAATCTCGCGAGATCTGGCTTTGCATTCGGAGTGTACACCGTCGTGAAATAGAAATCTGGAAATTCGAGTGTTAGAACTCGCCCCTCGTTGTCCGTATCAATAGCTCCATCGAGTCCAAGCTCTACGTTCAGCGGAATTTTCTTGGTAAAAACTGCCGTACCAGAATACCCGGGTCGATCCGCGCCGTGCCAATAAACCTCGTATCCGAGGTCGTTCAATTCGGCGAGAATCGGGTTTTGATCTTCTTTAGCTTTGACTTCCTGAAGCCCAATGATATCAGGATTTTCTATCTGCAAATAGTCAAGAAAGCCTTTTTTGGCACAGGCTCGGATTCCGTTGACGTTCCAAGAGATGAATTTCATAATTGGTCAAAAATGGTAAGTGGGGAAACTATATGGAAAATTGAAGCGTTGGGAAGGGGGAAACAAGAAAACCTTTCTATGGAGAATTTCTTGACTTTCCCCGATCCTTCCCTATTAGCCAACTCGGCTAGTACAACAAAAAAGGAGGCTTACTATGCTAAAAAACCAAAAACTTTTGACGGCGACACCTGAAACTTCGGTAAACGATGCGGACCTAGGATTTTCCAAACCGGAAGCTCTGATTCATATCAAAGATGTATGGAAAATTCGTTTTCCAACACATCGCCCGGACATCAGCAAACTTGAACCAAATGCAGTGGAACCATATGTTTGGTGCTACTTCTACATGAGGAACCGAGTGTTTTACTTGAGAAAGAACCCGTATTTAGGATTATTGTGACTGTCACATTCATTCTAGGCCAATAAAAATATAAATATACTAGGACATAGTGTTACAATCACAGTAATCACTGTTTAGGTAATCTCTAAATACAGAAGGCTCCGTTGCAAAAACGGAGCCTTTTTCATGAATAAAACATGAATCTATCAAGCACAAATAGTTCGAATTGATTCACTTTCTCGTATATAAATTTCCCCACATATGAAAAACCTCATGTTCTCCTCCTATGGGAATTCCCTTGATACAATTACACTTCCAAAGTTTTTCTCAATCAGCTCGATTTTTTGAAAGCGAACACCGAACAACATCTCCTTATAAAAATTCCTATTGAAGCCATTCGATAATCGAATATACTCTCGTTTTTCAATCGTAACCACCGCCTATGAACTTGCACGAACTCTCGATTCTCCAAATCCAAGAACAAATTTCCAGCGGAAAAATCACTCCAGCCGACGTATTTTCCCATTTCAAAAAACGAACGGAGGAACTCAATCCGAAGCTCAATGCTTTTGCAACGATTGCAGATTCTTCGATTCCCTTGACAGGAAAAGGCTCCCTTGCCGGTATTCCTCTCGGTATCAAAGAAGTGTTCTGCCAAACGGGAATTCGCACCAGTGCGGGATCAAAAATCCTCGAAAATTTCACCCCTCCGTATACCTGCACCGTCGTAAACCGGTTGAACGACTCTGGGGCTATAAGCCTCGGAACCTGTCATATGGATGAATTCGCCATGGGATCGAGCGGAGAAAACTGCGCGTACGGATTCTCCCGCAATCCTTGGGCACTCGACCGAGTGCCCGGAGGATCCAGTTCTGGTTCTGCGGTCGCAGTAGCTGCAAGAATGGTACCCGCGAGTCTCGGAACGGATACTGGAGGTTCTGTACGCACGCCGGCAAGCCTTTGCGGCATTGTCGGGTTCAAACCAACCTACGGACGGAACAGTCGATTCGGAGTTATTGCTATGGCGAGTTCTCTCGATTGTCCTGGAACTTTCACTCATAATGTCCGAGACGCGGCAACTCTATATGAAGTCATGGCAGGGAATGATCCAATGGATTCTACCTCCCTTGTCGCACCGACCACCATCGACCCAAGTATTTGGGACCGTCAGAATCTCAAAGGTGTACGTGTAGGAGTCCCAAAGGAATACTTTCGGGAAGGTCTCGATGCTGGAGTTCGCGAGCAGATACAAAAAGCCATTGCTCAAATGAAGAAACTCGGAGCAGAAATCGTCGATATTACCCTACCGAATTCTGAATATGGTATCGCGGTCTACTATGTGATTATGGCTGCAGAAGCCAGTACCAATCTTGCCCGCTACGACGGGGTTCGATTCGGGCATATTTCCGGGGATGGATCGGATATCGTAAAAAACCGGGCCGAAGGCTTCGGCCCTGAACCTACTCGACGCATAATGCTCGGATCATTTGTACTTTCAAGCGGATTCTATGACGCGTATTACAAGAAAGCTTCCCGAGTCCGAGAGTTGATTCGCGATGATTTCACACAAGCATTCAAAAAAGTCGATGTCATCGTCGGTCCAGTCGTTCCTACAGTCGCCTGGAAAATCGGTGAAAAAGTCGCAGATCCTCTCAAGATGTACCTCGCCGATATTTATACCGTCCCTCCAAGTCTCGCTGGAATCCCCGGACTCTCACTTCCCGTAGGTTTTGCCAAACCCGAAGACCACTCTGGAGATTCAGTTGCACTCCCCGTTGGTCTCCATATACTCGCCGATCACCTTCAAGAAGAAAAACTCTTCATGGTCGCCCATATCCTCGAACAATCGATAGCAGCAGAAATGAACAATACTCCTCCAAAAATTTAATATGGGCTTGCTCGCAACGCTATTTACCGGAGGAAGCGGACTCTGAATTCTCTCCGCCCTCATGGGAAGTACTTCCACAATATTCTATCGCAAGGCCATTGCTCTATGGCCCCACAGTCGGAGTTCATTTGTACTGTTCGGAAATTGGATTGGAACATTAATGTCCATTGTATTGATAGTTTTTGGAGAAGTTTTTTGGAAATTCAATTTTGATTGGATCGTATTACCCGTATTTTTAGCTCTGAGTTTCAGTATGTACCACAACGGAAACCGGATTATGTCACTCAATCGAAACGAAAAACTTTCAACACTCCAGATTTTTGGGAATATCGCCACCATTCTCACCATTATTTCAGGGTTTTTCTTGTATGGGAAAACTTCGATTACCACCCTTGGGATTGCTATTCTCTGTGGTGCAATACTCTTTTGGACACAATTTTTCGATGGTGGGGGATTTCATGCTCCAAAGAATTGGAAACCCATCGTAACGACCTATCTCGTCGGAGGCGTCCAATCGCTCGTCATCGTCTGGATGGTTGGGAAAATCGGAAATGTGGGATATTTCGTTATCAGCTCTTTTTCCGCTACTGCTTCAGCCATCATCGCAATGACGCTCATGGGTACGCTTGGAGAAGTCCGGCTCGGCACACGCCAGTTCTACTGATACCGAACCATAGATGGAATCATATTCAATACCACTAGGTACATTTATTTTTTCCTCATTGGAAGCCTTGGACCGGTAGTTACCACGCTCCTCGGAATGCTCGGAAATATTACGACTTTAATTTTCGGCCGACTGTTTCTGGGTGAGAAAAATAGCGCGAAGGAATGGGGAATCAATCTCCTCCTCTGTGTGCTCGTAGGACTAGGCTTCTATCTGAAAGACGGATAGTCGAAAAGAGTATCCACGAAGTTTCTCCATATTTGCCCCATTGGCACCTTTTAGGATGCACGTCGATCCTCTATTGATAGCTGTTGATATCTCGATGTTTTGTATAATACCAAATTAACTTAACTCCATTTGCTCACTGCCTCGGGAGGATATGTTTTCTTTTCCTTCGGTCCAGACCGCGCCGGACAAGCTCGGAAACGAAAATATATCCTCCCGGTCACGCTCGCGGGAAGTGCTGCGATTTACGTTAATTTTGTATAACTTTAAAAATAAATTTGCCTTTGTCTGTTTTTTGCCTTTAATCCAAATTCTACTATAAAAAAATTTATATTAAAAATGGACAATCACCAGTGGAAAATCGGTTTCACCTTGCGGGAAATAGAGACGGAAATCGCAAAAAAACGTCAGGGTCTCAGCCCATTTAAAGAAGGTATTAAATCCAAAGTAGGGCATGTTATCCAGACTCCAAATACCCTTTCCATGTTTCCGGGAATTCGTATCTCTGCGGTATCCTCAAAGAAAAAATAATCTTTCGTACGGGACTCATTCAAAATCGCCATTCGGCCGAATGGCGATTTTTTGGTAAAATCAGGGCGGTATGATACAATGGGGTAGTAAAAAAAACCGATATCATGAACCATTACCAGACGGAATCATCATCTACCGGATAACTGGCGGGGTTGAATATGCTGGATTCTAACCCCAAACGCAACTTTCTCACAAATTCAGGATAGGATATAA
>JAVHRB010000032.1:0-3292 GCA_036171455.1 Patescibacteria group bacterium | reverse complement strand
CGTGAATTCCAATGACGAGGATTTCCGGTCCATGATGGAAAAGTATGGAAACGTATTTCTTCCCTACTCGTTCAAAGCAAATGCGGATGGGAAAATTCTCGATGAGAAAGATCGTCAGGTATACCGATTGTACGAGCCGTTCGTACGGTCTGGATTCGTGAACGCTTCCTACGATTCCGGTGACCGTATCGCTGAGATTTCACCGAGGATCAACGGTTCCGATTCCCTAGCGCTCAAAATAGCCGAGTTCGCCTCCCCGGGGATTTCAAAAAACTTGCCGCCTCGTGAAAAAATCCCGTTGAACTACTTTTCAAAACCGTACGATGCCTTTACCGCGATACAATTCCACAAGGCATACGACGAAAATTTTACCGACTACTCCGGCAAGAAAATATCGCTCAAAGATAAGATCGTTCTCATAGGAGACTACCACGAGAGCCTGTGAGATATCCACAAGGTTCCCATACGCGGCAGTACGAACATGGCCGGAGTCGAGGTATTGGCAAACGAAGTACAAATGTATCTGACCGGTTCCTATCTCAAGAATTTTAACGAATGGGAATCCCTACTGTACGTTGCTCTGCTATGTTTGATCTTTTCCCTGTTGTTTTTTGGTACCCGTGGCTTCATTTGGCATATCGCGGAAGCCATCATCGCGATTGCGGCATATATGACGATTTCATACTTTTTGTTCAGCCGTGGCTGGTATGTTCCGGTGATGCCCGGAATTTTTGCCATAATTCTCCCCTTCTCCGTTTTGCACACGTATTCCGCAATCCGTACTTTTTATGAGAAGGAAAAAATCAGAAATATTTTCTCCAAGCATATCGATCGTGCAATCGTTGCCACGCTGATTGACCAGTGATACCAAATTCGTCCGGAGAAGAAGGAGATATCCATATTGTTTTGCGACATTGAAGGTTTTACCAGTCTCTCCGAGGCATTGGAGCCTACCGAACTCATCGAGGCGCTCAATCGCATATTCCATGCGTTCAACGGTTGCATTTTTGCTGAGAAATGAACCATAAACAAATATATCGGTGATGCCATCATGGCCTTTTGGTGAGCACCGCTGGAGAATTCCAATCACGCGTCGCATGCGGTCAGGACCGCGTTGGAAATGCAATCGAGATTGGATTCGCTATCTGCGGAAATGGTGCGCGAAGGTTTGCCTCAGGTCCGGGCCCGAATCGGGGTAAATACCGGAGAAGCTACCGTTGGGAATATCGGGGACGAGCATTTCTCCGATTACACGGTTATCGGAGACAGCGTGAATACCGCATCCCGCCTGGAATGAATAAACAAGTATTACCATACGGGCATCCTGATTACGGACGACACGTACCGACAGGTAAAAGACGATTTCTTTTGCCGGAAAATCGATACGGTCTTTTTGAAGTGAAAGGAGAAACCAACGGATCTCTACGAGGTATTTTCTCGGTCGGATTCCAAGAACGAAATACATAAAAAATGGAAAACCTTCCATGAAGAAGCACTCGGACTTTATGTTTCCGGAGCATTTGCCAAGGCGACCAAGGCCTTTGAAACCAATCAAAGGAAACATGGAGATTACGTTGCGCAAACGTTCTTGGCCCGAATAGAAAGCCATGGGGCTCAACCACCGGAAAATTGGGATGGAACGTATGCATTCGACGTTAAATAAAAGTTTGTTGCAGTGGAATTTTTCGAATCATTTTCACACTTCATTTTTGACATACGTTTGGAATCTGATGTAATTACGCCACTTAATATATTTTTCCCATGAAACACTTCATAAAAAGCATGGCCATGGTTGCGGTAATATTTCAGTAATCATGTATTCACATGCCGAGCGAAACAGAAATGAACAAAGAAATTTCCGATACATGAATCTCGGAATCCCAAGGGATGCCCCCGGTTCATCATTCAGAGTTTTCCCTGTCGAAAATTGCGCTAATCCAACTGTTGTGCACTATTGTTATAGTTCTCGCTGGATACGTTTTCACGAATCAGATCATACTTTCCACAAACGACAAGATTGAATCGCTTGAATATTCCAAGGTGGGCGGAGAGGAAAACTATAAGCTCTTGCGTGAAATCCAAAAGGATCAGGTCGATTCGTATATTCAGGACTACTCGAAAAAGGACCCGGAGTATATGAAGCAGCTTCGGGCCAAGTTGTGACTCACGACGGGAAGCGGTACCGATTCAAACCTAAAAACCCTGACACAAAGCGAGATAGCTACCCTGAAATCAGATACGCCGGTATTCTGAAATACCGGATCGAAGGTACTGCTCATTGAATATTCGGATTTCAAATGTGAACACTGTCGCGATTTTCACGCTTCGAAAAGCATTTCGGATATCGTTGAATCCTCAAGTGGTTCCGTAGCTATGCTATTTAAAAACATTCCGAGCACTAAAAGTCAGGACTCTTTGATTCTTTCAAAGGCTGGAAGGTGTGTATATACGCTTACCGGTGCCGTTTCATATAAAAAATATATCGATTTGGCATTTCAGGGAAAAGATGTCCCCATGGGCTCCGGTGCATTGGATATAGCGCAAAGTTTTTGACTGAAGGCTTTGGACTTGGAACTTTGTCTCGCATCTCCGGATACGAAAATTTCGCTGGACAAGGAAATCTGACAGAGCATATATCTTTGAGTTAAAGCTACCCCAAGCACGGTCGTGCTAAACTCGGTGACTGGAAAATATCAGATCGTAGAAGGCAATGTTAATCGAGAAGCATTGGAGAATACAATTGATTCCATCGCCGAAATGCCGACGCCAGAATGAAAATAATGATAGCTAATTCTTGAGTAATCGCATTGGCTCCTTGTAAATAGGGTTTACGGGAGCTTTTTTTATGAGAAATACCATGCTGCAGTATATGCTGTTGTTCAGGTCGACGAAGGGATTGTCGCTGACCATCAGACATCCGTACGACTTCCCTACCCGGTATTCTTTGAGAGATTCGTTGTTAACGGAATTTTTCGGCTCGATATGGCGCAATCCGTCGATATTGTACATATATCCGGAATATTCGCTGTTCGGCAGATTATCCACGTATTCAATAACACAGGCATTCACTCCCGGCGTACTGGAAAAATATCTGACGACCGGCATTACCAGTATCATGAATATCGTTACGGAATACGTTACGGATCTCGTTCTCATGGGAGTTGCGGTGTATACATTCAAATTTTGAGATATGGTAGTATATAAATATATGGAATGCTAGTACAAATCTATAAATGGATGTTACAATTGCAGCAATTAGGTTTACATCATTCCCTCTTGCAAACAAGAAACA
>JAVHRB010000031.1:0-3297 GCA_036171455.1 Patescibacteria group bacterium | reverse complement strand
ACATACTACTGAAAGTCAGCGAAATCACAAAGCGGTAGCCCACGCAGCAAGCTGATGGGGAAAAGAGATTTTATTGATTTTTTCACGACTTCTCTAGTGAGTCCAACTTTTTCCAATTCGGCCACGGGTACAATAGGTATTCCACCCATTCATGGACACCACGAACGATAACCGGAAGATGCGATCGATTTTCGGCTGCATGAATAGGGAGATCTATTGGAATCCCTTGGCTCCGATGTAATTTTGGATAGTAATGAAAACGGAATCGCAAGTTGGGATCTCAGAGGAACAAATCGACCAAATCCGGATTCATGAGGACAGCGTCATATGGGCTGTACCGTATTTCCGGCTCCTGGGTCGGATATATCCGGAATTCCAGGATTTTCTCTACCGTATCTTTTATTCCGCGGCAAACCATCGGCACTTTAATTTTCAAATAAGTTTCGTCTTCAATATCATGAAATGTGATGCCATCGTACATTTCCGTATCGACGATATGGTAGTTATTTCCGAAGGTACGAAGATGATTGAGAAAATATGACATAATGAAACATAAAAATACCCATTCATTATCTAGATCGTCCACAAGAAAAAAAAGAAAATAATAGGAAATTGATTTTTGGGAAATTTTCCTAAACTCGGATATATAACTTCGCTATCCCATGGTCATACAACAAAATGCCTTCATATTGCCTGTCGAATCCGAACCTGCAATGCAGGATGAAGATACGGCATTGCAGAAGATTTCCGAAAGAATTCGTCAATTCGTTAATAGAATCTATTACCCTTGCTGTGGATTTGATCGAAGATTCGAATCAATATTTCCCCAAGCAGCAATCTGCTATCTCGACCAGAATGTCGAGAATTTGAAAAATCTAGAAACCCAGAATATTCGTCTGACAAAAAATGCAAACGAATATGTTTGCCAACCCCAATCTGATCTGTGAGTATTAATGAATCCGACGATATTCCCAGAGAAATTTACCGAGTCTATCCGGGTATGATGATGGGCTATCGTCAATAATACCCATAGAAGTGCAGATATACTCCAGGAAGCAAAAAACGAATTTCGTCTTATAGGCTGCGAAAATCTCATGAGCGGCTGGGAGGATGAAAAAATGGCATCTCGGGATTTTGAAAAAGTAACTACTGTCCAAGAATGGCAAGTGCGTTGACCGACATCCTATCGGAATGCCGCAACATTGCGAGCCATGTTTCACGGACAGTTTGAAGCAATCTTTGGAATGGATGACCCAACGGTAAATCTGTTGGAATGGCACCGGCGAACGCAACCGTTGGTCCGTGCTTTGCAAGACCGATGGACAGCGCAGGAGCAACCCGGTTATGTGGGTATATCAGACATTATTTATGAAATCTATCTGGCTAATTTCCCAGCACTTCCCAAAAAACGGCGAGTCCTGTCGGAAAATATCTACCTGTTTCAAAAAGAAGTATAAAAAAACATTATACAACATATATTTGCATGACTGCCTGCCGATTCGTCCAAACCCTCGTTCCGACCCCGCTCGGAGTCCTCACGCTCATCGCCGATACCGATGGCCTTGTTGGGATTCTTTGGCCGGGAGCCAAGCCCGACGCTATCGGACGGCCGGGACTCCTCGCCTGCACAGGACAGAGCCGACACCTCGAAGCCACCCGCCTTGCTCTAGAAAATTATTTCTCGAAACGGCCTTTTGAGATGCCGCCATTGAGCATCGCCGGTACTGATTTCCAGAAATCCGTGTGGGAAGCATTGAGCAAAATCCCGTATGGGGAAACCTTGACGTATGCACAAGTCGCTGTCGCTATAGGACGTCCGAGCGCGGTTCGGGCGGTGGGTACGGCAATCGGGAAGAATCCGTGGTTTATTTTGGTGCCGTGCCATCGGGTGGTCGGGACGGACGGCGGGTTGCATGGGTTCGCGACGGGGTTAGCGACGAAGGAGTGGCTGTTGGAGTGGGAGAGAAAGGAAACCTAAAGCATCCCGAACAAATACAACGGTACGGTATTTTTCTTCCCCACGACGATATCGTCCAATACGAGGAAAGAATCTTCTTTCCTCGCTTGCAACTGGGAAAAAGTCTTGCCCCCTACACCAATCTCGAACAGCTGATTTCCAACCGAGAAATCACCGACTTTAGAAAACCCTACCGCAATCTCAGCGTTCCGGAGCGCGTTCACGAAAAATGTCTCGCGGACCATCCCGATATTGGTTTCTTTCATCAAACCCGCATTGACCGCAGAGAGCAGGTTGGTATTATCCAAATAGATTTTGGAAGTGTTTTTCATCACGTTGTATCCATGGACGTCTTTGAGCAAAAATCTCAAAAGTCATCATTTTTCTAGCAATTCCAGGTAGTGATGAACGGTTTTATTGTCGATTTCCAATGTCTTCGAAATCTTGTTTGAATTGATTTCTCCGGGTTCTATAACGCTCAGATAGTTCAGTATCCTCTTGAAAATCGGAAGGTTTTCGGTTTTCAACCGGTAAAAATTCGCGATATCGTCATAAATCGTCTTGTTTACCGTCTCGAGGATTTTCGAGAAATCCTTTTGCTTTTCATTAACGTAATAGGGGTAGTATCCTTCCCTCAAATATTCCCGGAAATATTTGATCACTGGGAAGCTCTCGAGCTCCTGAGCGATCCGAAGGTGATCGTCAACGATTTCCACAAAAGAAAACCGGGGAACCCCGAGCTTATACCGATAATTGAGAAACTCCCGGAAACTAAATCCATTGACGCGGTACAGCCTCGCCCTTCTCGAAAGGTCGTAATTTCCCACATGCAAATCCAAACTGGAACTCCCGGAAAAAACCACCTGCAAATCTGGGAAGCTGTCATAGATATTTTTCAGTTCCTGATTCCAATTCAGATATTTGTGTATTTCATCGATTATCAGCAGTTTTCCTTCATATTCCCTCTTGAACCGAAGTGCGAAATCAAAAAGCGTATGCTCCAAAAAGTAAATGTTATCCGCCGAAACGTAGAGCGACCTCGAAAGGTCGCTCATTTTCAAACGTTCGAGCAACATCGTGGATTTCCCTACCCCCCTCGGACCGACCAAACCCACGAGGCGTTCGGAAAAGTCGATCGAATGGAATACCTCTCTCGTCTTCGGAAAATCCTGGTTCAATAGGCCTTTTTGTATTTCAAAAAAGAGTTGCATGGTTTGGAATTAGAGTGTAGTCTAATTTATTGTAGTATTTTTTGGAGTGGAGTCAAATAATGAAAGTTTTTTAGCGTAGCTAGTAGAATACATTTTGTGCATAAATGGAAATATCCCATGCACCAAATA
>JAVHRB010000030.1:0-16206 GCA_036171455.1 Patescibacteria group bacterium | reverse complement strand
TCTATTCAACAATATTTTCTTAACAAAATGAAAGAAAAATAGAACACCGAGCTTTTGAGTTCGTGTGTCCTATTTTATCCGGACCGGTCAATTCGCGTTACGGACGCTTTTCGAGGGAGTCTTTGCGTATCTCGAATTCCATGTGGGTGAAGTCGGTCGAATGGTCTCAGAACCGGAAGTTCACGACGATTTTTCATCAGTCGTACACGACGATCCGATCGGTGAATTCCCGGATGAGTTCGAGCTTGTTCTCATACGTGAGACCATTGAAGGCCTTTCGGTATTCCCGAACGATTTTCCCGAGGTTATCTTTGCTGTCGTCGATCCATTTCAGTTTCGCGACCCGGTCATTGAGTTCGGCTTTCCGGCGGTTCAAAGCTTCGAGTTCCCGTTCCAACGTCTTGAGTGTTTCCTGTTTCATCTCTTTCTCGAAGTCGCTCTCGCAAAGGTAGATGTCCTTATAGAGGTTCTTGAGTCCGTTCGAGTATTTTTCGGTCTTCTTGGTCAGGTCGGCGAACTCCTTGGAGTAATCGTCGATGCGGTCGTCGCGTTCCCTTGATTTGTGGTAGTCTTCGAGCGTTCCTTTCGGGTTTTCGAAGATTTGTTCCATCTTTCCCCAGATCTGTTCGAACAGGTATTTTTCGGAAACCTGCTTGTTGAAGCATCGGCTCTCCACGTGCGTCTTGTAGATGGAATTGCCTCAGCAACGGTAGCTGAACGTATGCTTGCAGGTCTTGTATCCGACGTAGCTCCGACCGCAGGCATCGCATTTTACGAGCCCAGTGAACGGATGGGTCACTTTGTTACTCTTCATCGCCTTGTTCTTCTCGATGAGCTCCTGCGCTTTTAAGAAAGTTGCATCATCGACAATCCTTGGACATGGGAGTTCGATCCATTCGCTCCTCGGTTTTATGTATGAAACGTCCTTTCAGAGCTTCCGGTCGTAGCGGTAGCCGTTCTTCCCGTAGAAGTATTTCCCGACGTAGGTTTCATCCGTGATTATGCTCCCGAGGCTCGTGGGATACCAGTGGTTCGGAATTTTCTTCCGTTTCCCGGGAGTTTCGGCGAACACCTTGTCGTATTTCGTTTGCACCCCTTCACCGTTGAACATTTCAGATATTTCCCAAAAAGTCATTCATTCGTCCACGTAGAGGCGGAATATGCGTTTCACGAGTTCCGCTTCTTCTTCGTCCACGACGAGCTTCTTTCATCGGGAATCGCGTTCGAATCGGTATCCGAGTTTCGGATAGCCTCACCCGACATAGTAGCCCATCTTCGCTTTCTGTACTTTTCCGGAGATCGTCCGGTCGCGTATAAGGTCGCGTTCCATTTCGCCGATGACCCCGAGCATGGAAAGCATCATCTTTCCGGAGGTATCCTCGATATTGAACCCTTGGTCCACCGCTTTGAATCCCACTCCGTTTTGGACGAGTTCCTCGACATGCTGGAGGAGGTAGAGGTTCTTGCGAAAGAATCGGTCGACCTTTTTGACGAGCACGAGATCAAATTCGTCGTTCGCGGAATCGAACATGAGCTTTTGGAGGGCGGGACGGCTTTTGGAAGCTCCGGAGAACCCCCGATCGACATAGACGTGCCGTTCTTGGTTCAGGACATATCCATTGCGTTCCGCATATTCGATGAGGCTTTCCGTCTGGTGTTCTATGGAGACTCACTTGGAAACCTGTTCCTCGGTCGATACCCGCACGTACAATGCGACCCGTATTTTTTTGTATGATTCGTCCATTTTTGGCTTAAAGTAGAGATAAACGCGGTCTATTATTTTATAACTTTCCCTTTCAAAAACAACTAAGAAAAAGAGATCGGCAACGTGTGCCGATCTCTTACGGATGCCTATGCGGGAGTCATTCCCACCACGGACCCGCTTCGAATCGACAAGACTTTTTCAATGAACCGGAAAGCCGCCTGTTTGGACGGGTCGTCGCAGAATCGGAATTCGATGTCGCCTACTGTCCGCTTTACGATCTCGTGCCTATCGAAGATGTCTTGTATCCGCAGGGACGTTTCGTAATACCCGTTGTACGCTTCGAGGAATTTGGATGCCGTCTTGTTTTGCATGGGGAGATTCTTTAGAAGGACGTTTTCGAGATACGCCCGTTTGAATCCGAACCGTTTGACGGTGAATGCCTCGTCGCGTACGAGTATTTGGAAATTTTCCCGCACGTCCGCGTTCTTGAATACGGATTTCATGCGTTTTTGTTTTTATATGTTTTTCGCTTTGTATTTTTGTTTTTTCTCCCGCGAGGAGGAAATATAGCCGTTCCATATTCGAATACGGTTCCTGACGCGGTAAAGTATGGTTCCTACGTCCTTCCTTGGATGCTTCTGACTTCGAGTTTATGGGTTTTCGTATCGTACGTCTGATATGAGCAGATCGAGTCCAAAACGTTTCCGACGAATTCCGAAAGCATTTCGGCAACGCCTTCTGGTCATTCGGATTCGACGATTTTCTTTTCTATCAAAATGCGGAGAATTCATTCGCCCACGTGCGATTCGAACGCCTCATAGTCGGCGATCCAAAATTGGTTCGGATCGACGATGCCGGTCGACGAGATGACCCCGTGCGGGTGCGGTTGTGATTGGTTCATGGAAATTCGGTAAAGAAGTAATGGCGTTCAGAAGTCCTTTCGCTCCTACTGGGGGAGCGTTTCGATATTCGTGAGCCGGATTCAAATGGGCTGCAATACGCCCGTTTCGGTATCGACCGTCACGTGGATGGAAATGAGACCGTGAATGTCTTGGATGTGTTCGTCCATTTTCTCGAGAGCGTCCGTGTCTTGGATTTTTTCGACCAGACCTTTCTCTATGTGGTAGAGTCGGCACTGTCAGTTCCGTACGATTTCCAATCGGTCGAATTTCTCTGGGCTTAGGTCGGCTCCCGGTACGGAAGTTATGATTCCGTAGGGTACTCTTTCGTGCGTCATAAGGAGTATTGGCATTAAATGGTAATGTGGATTGGGTGGTTGTTCGTTCAGAATCCGCTACATGCCTACTTCAACGGATTTCATAACAATTCAGACCACGCTGGTTTCTCCCGTTTCCATATTCAGCGATACGTGAACGAACCCCTTGTCTTGGAATTCGGCGAAAATCTTGGATATCCGGTTGAATATGTCTTTGTCTTTCGTTTTTGCGATGATACCTTCTTCGACGAGAATTTTTCCGCATGGCGTATCGACAGCCTCGTACCCGACGCTTGTAGGATCTTTCCGTCCGGCGGTTACGATTCCAACGATGTAACGATTGCTTTTCATAAGTTCGGGGAGTTAAAGATAGAGATATTATTCGGTCCGCGTTCCTTCGAACACGTACCGTTTGACGTTCGAGCTTCCCGGTTCGATCCGGAAGTCGAATTTGTGCGAGAGTCCTTTCCTGATTTCCGAAAGCTTCTTCCCGAGGGCGATGGGGTTGGATATCCCGTATGGAATCCGTTCCCCTCCCAGGTAGGTGAGGTTCGATTGTTCCTTGAGGGATTTATGGAGTTCGCTCGCGGTCAGTGAGATCGGTTTCTCGGATTTCTCGACGATCCGTTCCAGAAGCTCTATGAGCGGGTCGGTTTCCATGGAGAATTCTTCCTGTTCTCTCGTAAAGAGTTCCAGTATCTCGGCTACCTCGTCGGGAGTCTTGTTCCCCGAATTAAGGTTTATCACGAGATTCGAGAAGTCCGCCAAGCGGAATTTCGTCGGGTGGTACCGGAATTTTCCCATGCCCGATAGAAGTGCTTGGAGTTTCCGGACTATGGCGGTCATGGCTTCGTTCCGGTCGACCCTTGCGAAGAGTTCGGTTTCGGACACGTAGTTTTCGAGACTTTCGAGTTTGAAGATGAGAAGCCGTTCGTTCAAATCCACACGTTTGAATTTCGGGGTACGCGACGTGATCGCTATGAAGGAATTGACCTTGCAGTTGAGTTCCCCTGAATCGGTGTAGAGGATGCGTTTCTTGATTCCCACTCCGGTCGAAACGCTACAGAGAATGTCGATTTTCGATTTCGATATCCCGTCATCGAGGTTGTCGATGAAGTAGAGGTAGTTGTTCATGAGCGAATTCTTGAATTCCTCGTCGTTTCCCGGAAGGTTCGAGAGGCTCGCTTCCTTTCCGTAGAACACGTGGAGGAGGAGTTTCAGGAAGAAGCTTTTCCCACTTCCCTTGTTCCCGATGAACGCGACGATGGGCCGGGTGTTGAGAACGTTCGGGAAGAACAGGGCGTAAATGTAGTATTCGAGAAGCCAGAGGTAGCATTCCTTCGGAATTTTGGATTCCGTATCGAAATTGATTATCCCGAGCATCCCTATGAGGTCGGATTTTCCGGCAGTTCCGCGTCCGTCCTCCGAAAGGTCGGCAAGGTGCCATTCCTCGAACGAGGGCTTGGATTCGAAGATGATTCCGGCGTGTCCGTTTTCGACTTCGGCGATCCCGCCTTCCGCTATCCGCACGATCTTCGATCCGTTGTTGTGCACGTAAAGGACGTTGTTCTTTTGATCGTAATGGGAGAACGTTCGAATTTTCACTTCCTCGGCGTATTTGGAGACGTACGAGGACAACTCTTCGATCAGGTACTTGTAATAATCGGTCGAGCCGTTTATTTCGAAGTATTGGTTGAGGAGGTACTTAAACTCGTTGTCCCGGATTTTGAAGATCCGTTTTTGAATGGAATCGAAGTAGTAGAACGCTGGGGCCTTGGTCTGGTAGAACGTCCCGATTTTTCTGAGGACTTCGAGGGCGGTTTCGGATACCCGTTTCTTCTTCTCTTCCTGCGATACGTCCCTTTTGAGTTGGACGGAACGGATTCTCGTCTTCGCGGTTTCGAGAACGTGGCGCGTACTTGCCGGAATCTCCGTGTTTTTGTCCGTTTTCGGCATGGAGTTTTCGGGTTAGGTATTTGTTTTTGTTTCAATGACGGGAACGGAGGGGTTTTTCCGACCGTTCCCGGATTGTCTTGGCTCTTAGTTGAGTGCGTCTTCGGCATTGGTCGGATCGAAGTCCGGAACGAATTCCTCGTCGTCCACCTTACCGCCGGAAAGCTGTGCCCGGTTGATGGCATTGATGTGGTTGTCGAGCCTCTGGAACAATTTCTCAAGTTCCTCGGAAGCGAATCTCGGTTGGCTCGCGGATTTCGTGAGGCGGAGGATTCTGGAAGTATGCGCCTTGTACTGGCGGGTTTCCGAGTCGATGTCGGCAGTGATGTCCTCGCCGGATTTCTCCAGGTAGTTCATGACCGGTTTTTCGCTGGTTGCCTGCGCCTCGATCTTCGTGAGCTTTCCGTCTTGGAGTCCTACGAGGATGATCTTGCGGTTGAACTGCTTGTTTCCGAAGGTGAGTTCGTTCAGTTCGCCGAACGAGAATTCCTCACGTCCCATTACCGTCGTTTTCTTCTTGTCGGAATAGAAGGAGATCCGTTCGCTTCGGTCGACCACTACGTTGGAGACATGGGTGGTTCCCGCGAAGTCCGTGTAGAAGAAGCGGTCGAGGACGGTAAGGATCGTGAAGGATTCGAGTCGGTCCTTGAATTCTTCGGTCTCGAAGTTGTGGAACTGGTTGCTTCCGGATCGGAAGTTGTAATTCGCGATACTCACGACCTTACGGTCCTTGAGGGATTTAACGAATTTGGAAGTTGCGTTGGTTTCCATAGGTTTTGGTTTGAAAAGAAATAATGGTTTTTGTTTTTTTGGTCCGTACGGTGGCCGCCGTTTTCGAACCGTGACTTTCACTAAACCCCGGGCTAGTAATTTTTAAGTATGCGGGGTTATTTTTCCTGCCTAACGGATTTTTTCGTTTTCTTTTAAAAAAGTCGTTTCTTGCTTTATTTGAGAGGATACAATAGGTATGGACAAACAAATTAAACGTCGTTATATTAACCGAATGGATTTTCCGGAAACCGTGTTTTCCGAGGGGAAAAAGCATAAAAAAGACCCGGATTTTCCGAGTCTTCGACATGGGGCATTCTTACATCGAGAAGTACGCGAGTACCTGTGGCGAACCGAGGGAAACGGTCGCTATAGCGGCGAGGAAAAGTCCGGTAATGAACTTCGCTTTTCGGTGTACGCTCGTAATCTTGCAACTCATCATCCCCTCGTTGATGGATTGGCTGAGATTTCCCGGGCGGAGCGAGTTCCGATCGACTCGTACGTTCCATCCCCAAAGGAGAGACGGGAGACACGGGCACTTGAATCCGACTTTGCTCATCAAGGGAAAATTGTACTCGTAGATGTACCTTCCGTCGGATGAGGTGAATTGGAGGTACATGCTGAACCATCCGGCAACGATACAGCTGGAACACTTGTTTCCAATGAATTCGTCACGGTAGTCTTTCGCCTGTACGGTAACGTGCGATGACGCGATACGGCTGTTGAGGTCGCGGAGGTATTCTCCCGCGCTCATCCGCATCCAAGACTTCCGAGGGGATTTTACCTCTTGGTCGATGGCGACAACGGTGGAAACGAGGTCGGTAACGTCGATTTCGTAGTGCGTTCCGTGCGATTTCGCATTGAATACGTATCGTTTGTACGGGTATGTGGTCGAGTGGATAGGTTGCATAGGATTCGTAGGTTAGGACATGTGATTCCCCGGGTATACTTTTCAATATGCGCCGTTATTTTTCCTACCTAACGGGATCCGAAAAAAATCTTTCGTTTTTATGTAAATTCGTTCGGTTTTTCCTTATTCCAAGCCAAAAAGAAAATTGAAAAAACTTTTAAAAAACCGGGATTTTTCTACGCGAGCAGTTTTTTCGAGTTGATTTTCTGGTACATTTCGTCGCTCATCTGTTTCGTGAATGTCGAATACGCGAGGGTGGAATCCATGCTTTTATGCCCGAGGTAGTTCTTGAGCTCGAATATGGAAAGCGACGCTTCGAGCAGATGGACGGCGATGGAATGCTTGAGCATGTGGAAGTGAAAGCCGTTGATTCAGGAGAGTTCCTTGTATTTCGTCGTGAGGTACTCGACGCTCGGTTTCGTAACGGGTTTCCTGTTCTTGGTCGAGAACAGCGGGTCGCCGTCCTTCTTCGGGAATTCCCTCAGGTATTTGTTCATGAGGCGCTCCCTTTTCTCGTCGAGTTTGATGGTGGAATTGAGGCTTCATTTGAGCCTCTTCACGTATATTTCCCCGGTTTCCCTGTTGTAATTTTCCCTCTTGATGAGGGCGATTTCGCTGATTCTGAGCCCGCAATAGTACGAGAGGTTGAAAAGAAGCAAATCCCTGAGCCAGTATTCGTTGGTATCTTTCGTATCTTCTATGCTTTTGAAGATTTTGTTCAGCTCCTTCTTCGAAAGGAACTTGATTTCGTTTTGCTGTTTTCTCGCCATACCGATTCGGTTTTTAGGAATTAAAAAGGAACGATCTAATTTTATTGGATCGTTCCGATTTTGGGTGGGCGGTATGTTTTATTTTCGGTCAGTTTGGGATTTTGAAATTCCGTTTCCGCTCTTGAAAATACTCTCCATTCACCAGCAAGACAGATGTGAAATCGTGGGAAGAACGAATATTGGTGCAATTAGAAGCAAACCAAAACGCCAGTTTCATTCATAATCTCCCGCCTTTTTAAGCATATCGTACAAAGATCAGTCCTCACCTCCGATTTTCACGAAAACGAATGCTGAGAATATGACCAAGGCGAGCACTAGGAATTTCGCGAACACGATTCTTATATCATTGCGATCCTTAACGAAAACCCGATAGCCGTAAAAGAACGTAAGGATTATCACGACAATGAATTCAGCCATGTCCTTTCATTTTAAGTTCGCCTCTCACGGAATGAGTATGGCCAATGCTAGTATGGTCAGCACGTCCCACGTAAAAGAAGGAATATCGTAACGTTCATGTGCTTCTATGCACGAATTGACCGTGTTCTTTAAGGATTGGCACCATGGAAGCCTTTCTATCTTTTTTCTTAGGAGATATAACAAGCCTATGATGATCGCTACCGCTCATGTTATTAGGGTGGCCGTCATTCATCCGAGCTGATATGCAAACAAAACAATCCCGGACGTGATCGAAAGCAGATAAAAGACGAAGGCAATTTTGGTTTTTACCGTTAACAATTTTGCGATTCCCCAAAGGAAAAGAATGAAGAAAAACGTATTTATCCAGTATGGGCTTACCAAAAAACCGAAATGCATTCAGAGAAGATTAGCGGTTCCCAAGATAAACAGGATTTCTTTGGGCGATTCCCCATTTGGATCCGAGATAATTGGTAGGGTTTCTTTGCTCATGGTCGTATGATGATTAAGAATAATTGAGTATTATCTTCCTTCTTTCGGCCTCGGAAACTTCGTCCTGACGTAATTCTCTTTCAGGACGTGGGATTCGGAATGGGTTCCCTTGTATTTGTAATACTCGAACTTGAAAATGACATCATCCTCTTTGCTTCCAACGATCTTGTAGTGTTTGTTCAGCTCGTCCTTGATCCTTACGTCCATTCATACGACCCCTTCTTCCGTTAGATTGAGAATTTTCGCGATGCTGGAAGCTTTCATTGGATCTACTCCGTCGTCAAAGAACTGTTTCCAATATTTATCGAGGGAATGCGGATGGTTCCTATTCCCGGGCTCGGGCTTTCCATAGAATCCGAATTGGTCCCAGTGGTCAATGTATTTTGCCGGATATCCTTTGTCGTATTCTTCCAAAAGCGCGTACAGCTCTCCGATAGTGAACGCGTTTTCGTACATCATCCCGAGTATAATCCTATCACGGAAGGAAAGATCCGCTTTGTGTCATTTCTCTTGGTAAATTTCCTTTTTGAGAACGTCATAGAACCATTCGATATCCATCTTGTCGGACACGCTCAGTTCCTCTCGGGACTCGATGAAATCGCCCAGGGAAGATTCGTCTTCATCCCCTCATACCGGGGTATCGAGGGATTCGACGAAATGTCCCATCTGGCCTACTCGGAAAGACACCTCGGAAACGTATCTTTGGCGCTGTCCCGCGTCCATTTCTTTTAAAGCGGCGACGAGTCATTTCCGGAACGCCTCCACGTCGTCTGGGAACTCCCATTTTTCCTGTCCGGAAATTTTCTTGTAACCGACCTTCCCGATTCACAGGACGTAGAGGTACGATTCCCAGTGTTTCGAAAGGAAGTCCGCTCCGGTTTTCGGAATTTCTCAAAGCACGACTTCGAGCATCTGCCTTGTCGTAAGTCCCGAATGGTCGGGAACGGATTCGTCCTCCTCGGATTCCTCCTCCTTTATCCCGACGAATTCTTCGATCATTTTACGGACTTTCCTGAGTTCTGGAGAATAGTTGTCATCCCTCGTTTCGCCATGGGCCTTCTGTACGAAACTGGCGACCGTCCTCGACGCATGATAGAGAATGCCTTCGCTATCCTTCTCAGGATCGAACTCCCCGAGTTATTTGGTGAACCCCATTACGGCCATAGAAAGTCAGGCGGAATCGAAATCCGCATCTTCGTTCTTTCCTTTGTTCTGACGTACTTTCGCACGAAGTGAATAGAGATTGTTGGATACGAGGAGATGATAAACCTCGTCGAAATACGTACCGATCCTTTCTTTCGGGACTGTTACGGATTCCGTAATTCACACGTCCGAACCGAGCGTTCCGGATTTCGCTTCAAGGAGTTTCTGGTACGCGCGTATCAGGTCGTTCTGAAGCTCCGGAGCGAGATAGAAGGATCACTGGAACAGTCCTTTCGGAAGTGACGGGATCGTTCCGGTTTCAAGGCTCCGTTTTACGAAACTTCCCCACAACGGACGAAGCAGGAGAAAATCGAAATCCTTTTGCGAGAAATCGTTCAGGGAATTCCGATTTTTCAGGATTTCGACGAGTTCGTCGGAAACCTCCAAGGGATTCGTTTCGAATATCGGCATAGGCGGAAGGCGATTAGGTATAAAAAAATTCCATCGGGAAATGGAATGGCTCGGAATGGCGGAATTTCAGAAGCGGAGCGGTCGAATTTTCTTCGATGTAAACGCTTCATACCATACGAATTTTTTGATTTTTTTCAATAAAATTACGTAAGTCGGCCATCGATGTGCGAAAAACGCGCGTTGGTCATAGGCTGGAAATCCAATCTACATCTTAACGCTTTCAAAAATGGCAAAATATTCAAGGTCTAACATTTTCAAGTTCATGCAAACGAACCTCTGAAAATCCGGCATGGCGAAACAGTATTTCGATATTCCGAACGGGGATAAAATCCTCGTTCACGTTTACAATTCCCGATATGTGAATTCCTTTCTTGTAAGCGGTTCCCATCGCAAGAAAGATGTTCCACTCAAACAGGCTGACATTTGAAACATGACTGCACTGGGGAATTTTTGCGATTTCGTCGACGCGTACGTGGAATCGGTCGTTCCGAGAAAAAAGAACCTCGTGGACGAACTGAATTCCATGAGCGGAAAATTCGATGACGTTTCAAACATCGACTTCGACCGCATCTGGGAATAACGAGGGAGTGTTCGTAGGGTTGGGGAATTTTCGAAGAATTGGGATTTTTGGTTGGAGTGGATTTTTGGTTTGATATCGACGATTGTTTGAGTGTTTTGGGTTAAAGGGGGAAGATCGGAACGGAGTAGCCGTCCGAAGAAACGAGGAAGTCCAATAAAATTGGAAACAGTATTCCCTTAGTTATTTCCAATGGACCGCTTCACCCTCCTGAACCTTCTCGTGATCCTCACAATCAACAACCTCGTCTCGATGTACATCTACGAACTTTTCATAAGGATGGAAAAGCTTCCGCTGGTCGTCAGGGCCATCGGTTGGCTAACCGCCGTAATCGCCGTAATTATCGGAACGGTTTTCTTAATGGAATTCGTTGGAATTATCAAAGAAGCCTACGTCGAAGCCAAAGCCACGTACGGATTTTAAGTCGCAACTTAATGACCTTCATACACCTTCATAACCTCCTTAATGTCGGTTTTCCTTTCATCTAAGGGATAAAACGGGAAACCATTAAGGTTATGAAGGTGTTTTTTAGTAACTGAAAATGAAATTATTATACATAAGGAGTAGCAAACCCATCTTAATACCTTAATGACCTTAATACGGAAGCGGAGTTTCCCATAGTAAAGGGTTTCTTTTGACGAATCGGTTGCAAGGTCGCATGAAGGCTATGAAGGACACCCCTCTCTCAAAACTCTCATTTTTCACGGAACGCCACCCCATCGCCAAAACTCCCTCCTATTAACCCCTTCTCAAAACACTCGTCAGTAATAAACCAAAAAATCCACTCCAATCGTCCGGTCCACCAACATCTCCCACCATCAAAAAAACCAAAATCATCCTTCATCTTCCCATTAACAACCGTCTATGTAAAAATGGTGGTTGATCGTTTTGCGTTCTGTCATAAAATACCGGTTTGTTTTTCCGGCGATCCGATTTTCCAATATCCCGTAATCCCGTTCCTTTATGAACCATTTTTCACTGATGGCCCAGATTCTCGATTGTTGATATCTCGATGTGAAGTATTTGGAGAAACTGATCGAACGGTACGATATCGAGCTCGATTTGGACGAAATCTGGTTGAACTGCTCGAAAATTCACGTAAACGTTCTCATCTACGCCTGTTTTGAGAACGTCAAAGATCGTTTCCTGAAAGAACGTTCTGACGAGATTCGTGAGATTACCGGAAACGATACGGAGGATTTTGACGATTACGAGATTTTCACGAATTGCATGGATAGCCACCTTTGCTTTCATGATGAAATGATCGAGGGTTTGTTTCAAGATTGGCAATCGGAATTCGAGGCATAAAACCTGCACGCTCCTTACTTAAAAGCCTTTGGGAAATTTGAAAAAAGTTGATTTTTAAAGGGAAATTCATATATTCAATTTTGCGAAAACCTATCAATTTCTTTTAATCAAACGCAACTTTTGCGTTCTTTTCGAAAATCGACAATAAGGACGACTTGTACACAACAAGTCTCCTTCATCGATTTTCGATAAAGAGGTTGATTGGTTTTCGCAAAAAACAATCTAGTGTACGAGTCGTCCTATTTTGTTTGCGAAAGAGCAATTTTTTTCAAACAGCAATTAAAAAAGACGATCTTCGTATAGAGGATCGTCTTTATTTTTTCACTGTTTGAAAGTATGAGAAAAATCATATCATTATTGATTATATTTTTGCTATTTTTCGATGCGAGTAATTCATTTTGAGCTTTTGAAATGAGTACTGAGCTTACATCACAAAACCAAGAAAAATATAGGAGGCAAATAGATATCCTATACCAAGGATTTGAAAATCGCATTTCCAAATTTGATACACAAAAGAAGTTGAGTGCATTAAATAATTTCGAATCGAAAGTAGCATCAGTTATGAAACGAAAATTATCTGAAAAGAATATTTATATTCTTTCTTATCTAAAATGGCTTATAAACCAAGAAAAAGATATATTAACATGATGAGTGGAAAATAAAATGGCGAATGCCTGAATATCAGATGTGTCAAAAAAGCCTGTTTCAAATGATTTTGAAGATGCAAAAAATGTCATTCGAACAAAGCTCGAAATGGCTTGAGTAAAAGTAGAATTTTACGACACACGCAAGGAGATAACTGACAAATGCCTTGTCGAGCCATTAAATCCTCCCAGCAGAAGCAATGCTAATTTTACAACTGTCTCGAAATATGCTGAATGGCTTACTCAGTTAATGAAGGAAGAAAAAACCCTTGGAAATTCGAAGATACAAAGAGAACTGTATTTCTATCTAAATAAAGATGACCTAGTATTTGGGTCAGCCATATATGCAAACTCTATTCCGTACAGTTCACCTTTAAGCAAAACACTTACTTCGTATGATTCTGAAATATTCAAGGGTAATCTTGAATATACATTATTAGATAAAGGATGAGAAAAAATTATCGAGATTGCACGATGAAATTGCTCCCGTATCATAACGCAAGATTCATACAAAGAATATGTTCTATTTTCTGAATTGAGCGATTTTTTACGATTACTCAATACGGACAAACAACTTCTGATTAAGAAAATGATCAGTACTTGATACTACCTTCATTTTTCCAAACAACTCATAAAATTATGAATTGTAAAAAATGAAGATATTGTTTCCGCGATTAATTTAATTCGCTCAGATTACAAACTTCCGCCACTTTCCTTTGATGCAGTGATTGAAAAGGCTGCTATTAACCACTCAAAATATCTAGAAACTAACGAAGTAGATTCTGGCAATAGTTCAGTATGATGTCCTGCCACTCACGAAGAAGATAAAAATCATTCTGGCTTTACTTGAATTAACCCGGGAGATCGTCTCAGATTCGTTGGGTATCAATCCTGAAATTGATGGGGTGAGGTAATAGCATTTGAGGACAATCCGATACAGTCACTTCATTCGTTATTGTATGTTCCATATCATCGAACGCCATTTTTATCTAAAAATTATGAGCGTATTGGATTTTCCAGAGGAAATCCTTTTGTTGTCAATTTTTGAAGCAGTTGAACTGATAGTCGAAGTTTGACCAACCCATTAGTATTTCCAAACAATAATGAGGTGTTGTATATCTTTAATAATCAAATAAATGAACTTCCAAACCCATTTCCACAAAATTCCTGATACCTTAAAGGCTACGTTATAACTATTGGAGGATGAGATCGAAAAGTTCTGAAAGATAGCGTAAAATTAAAGAACATAACTACAGCGAAGAATATTCCGATCAGGTTTGATAAAGAACTAGACAGCGAAGGAAAATATCTTCACTTTATAAATTTGGAACCCTTGAATTTTTCAGAAGGGTATCAAATTATCTATAGAGTTGAATGAGATACTGGCGATCGAATTAGTGATTTTCACGTAGGAAGCGAGAAATAATTTACCCATAACTTATCCACACATGAAACGCTACATAATCATCGCGCTTTTAGCATTTTCGCTCGCGAGCTGTTCGAACGAAGAAGACAAGCAATCCTGAAACGTACAAGATCAGACCACCGAAGTGGTAAGGAAAAGTCCTATGGCCATTGATTGTACCATCTGATCTCCCGTTGGAACTATCTGCGGGGGATGAATGGTAAGGTGAAAACATATTATTATTTCCCCTTCCTGATGTGCCTACGGGTCACAATTGCCAAGAATGCCCGAAGGGCCCCGAAGATGCGGATGACAGAAGGATAAACTTAAAGAGACGTGGAACTACGCTACGAAATTCTGCAATGACCTGCAATTCGAAGGTTTTGACGACTGGAGACTCCCGGCAACGGATGAAGTGGAGCAGGTATTTGCCGGGTATAACAAGCAGGACGCGTTTTTCTCGAACTTCGATACCGGGACGTTTTCCTACTGGCTTTCATCTCCCGACACGAAGGATGCTAATTCCGCGATGACCGTATATTTCGATGGCAGTCAGGTTCGGTATCCGTACAGTCAGGAAAAATCCAGCGAGTTTTTCGTACGATGCGTCCGTGAATTTTAATCGTTCTTACCCATAACCTCCCACATCATGAAAAAATTCATTTTACCCGTGCTTCTCACGATTTTTCTCGCGAGTTGTTCACAAGTAGCCGAGAAACCACGAACTATGGAAAAACCTGCGGAAATACGGCAAGTTTCCATTGGGAAATACGAAGTCCCGAACGGGAAAGAATATGAATTCGTCAGTTTCGGAACCGGATTCCATTTTAAGAAATCCGACGGGAGCTTGAGCGATTCCTATACTTCGACCGGGGAAATCCAAAAATATTTGAAAGAGCAAAATCCGCTTATCGTAAGCGAATACGTCGACGCTCTCGGAAAGAAATACCAGATCAGCAATTATATTGAGACGACCGTGACCGATGGGAGCGGAAAAAAGATAGACAAGGCATTTTCGAACGATCAGGAAGCCCGAAGCTATTTGGAAAGCCTCGCGCCCGTAGCGTGCGACGTAACATCGAAAGTATCTATCCCGAAAGACAACGGAGCGTATGGGAACTTGAATGGAAAATTTAAGGTTGAAGCGAAAAAGTACGCGTGAAAAATCCGGTCCGTACGGTTTCAGACGTTATGAAAGTGCGAATGAGGAAAAGTATCGCTTGAGACGGACAAGAACGGAAAGGTGACGCGACTCGTCCCATGAATCGTGTCAAACGAATACTCGTATTCCGACGGCGTAGTAACGGCGCTTATTTCCGCTTCCCAATGAGGATACGGATTCGGCTGAGGCTACCCGGATGAAGAAGACATTCCCGTGAAAAAGACGAGTACCGAGAAAATCCCCGGAAATACGGAAGGTTCGATGGGAGATGTTATGATAACCGAATATACGAACGGGACGTTCCAGGTTGCCATGTATATTGATGGGGTTGGGTTCAATACGTCTAAACCCGTTTCGAAGAACGCTTTCGAAAGCGTTATGAAAGACTTCAGATTTATCGGAAAAACCTTGTCTGTTTCTGTCGAAATCCCGCAATTTTCATGGAACGAACTCGATAAGAACAGCGTAAGGTTTCTCTGATCCCTGAGCGATGGGGATATTGATAAGGGATACAAGGGCAATGGAGCGGTTTTCACGAGCCATTGAATCGAGAAAGTCATCTATCTCTCGGACGGTAAGACTCTTTTTTGGGACTGTTCGACATCGGCATTCGATTGTGCTTACAAGTGATACGACCAAAATTCCCATAGTGTCATTCTCGATATCTGAACTTTCAACAATATGACCCAAACTCTCGGAAAAAAAGAAACGTATACGATCAACGTGGACACAGGGAAGGCTACGCTGAAATAGCGGATTTTTATAAATCGTGGTTGATCGTTTTGTGTTCTGTCATAAAATACCGGTTTGCCCGTCGGTTTACTCCTTAACCAAACAAAAACTATGGAATACATTGAAACGTACACGATAGAAGGAAATGAAATATCATTTACCTTCAATGCTCTATCATCAGTCTCCGATTGACCGTCATCGGAATTCAACTACCAACGGAAATCTTTCGAATTTTCCCCGGAAATTGCGTGAATCTTATATTTTTCCGAATTCGAGGTAATGAGTTCGCCTCTTGTGTTCGATCTCGTGAAAGACACACTGAAAAAGCGGGTTCTCCTTGAAATAGTTGGGAAAGTCCGGGAACGGGCACAAGCCGAATCACTCGATTCAATACAACAGCTCCGCATTAACGGAATGGATTGTTACCTTATTGATGGGAGCAGTACGATCTGGCTTAGGCAAAAGCCATCCGACGCTATGTAATAATCAATCACCCCGCAGCAAGCTGACGGGGTATGACCTAGATCCTACAATCC
>JAVHRB010000029.1:0-3570 GCA_036171455.1 Patescibacteria group bacterium | reverse complement strand
TCCGTCAATTTCGTAGGGGAAAATTCCTATTGGGTGGAATAGAGCCAATTTTTTTGACTCTTTGGAAACTTCGGATATTCTCTCCACGTCCGTAACCAACCAACCATGGTCGCACAACTTGAAACGCTTACCACCACTCTCCGACATTTCTCGTAGACGCGTTTCTTGCTGTCAGCAAAAAACCCTCCGAGAATCCTGGAGGGTTTTTTGATACGAAAACCACGATATTTCCATAATTTTATACGCATATGTCCCACCCGATTTCTACCAAACGACACTCGCTCGCGCATATCATGGCCCAGGCTGTGAAATCCCTATACGGCCCCCAAGTCCAGATGGCCATCGGACCGGATATCGATACCGGACTCTACTACGATTTCGATTTCGGGGATTTTGCCCTGCTCGAATCTCACCTCAAAGAAATCGAGAAAAAGATGAAAAATATTATCAAACAGAACCAAAAATTCGTCTCCGCCCCGAAATCTGTAGCGGATGCCCGAGCGTTTTTATCAAACCAAGGAGAAGTTTATAAATTGGAAATGTTGGAAGAATTGGCAGCCCGCGGTGAAACCGAAATCGGTTTTTACGAAAACTATGCCCAAAACGGAAATCTCGTTTTCACCGATATGTGCGTAGGTCCCCATGTAGATAAAACACTCGACATCGATGAGAATGGATTCAAAGTCGACAAACTCGCTGGAGCCTACTGGCGCGGGGATTCCAGCAAAAAGATGTTAACTCGCATCTATGTGCTCGCTTTCGAAACCAAAGCTGAGCTCGACGCCCATGTTGCTATGCTCGAAGAAGCGAAAAAACGTGATCACCGCATCCTCTGAAAAAAACTCAAGCTTTTCACGATTTCCGAACTTGTTGGTTCTGGGCTTCCTCTCATGCAACCCAATGGGATGATTATTCGAAAAGGCATCGAGGATTACCTCTGGGATCTCCATAAAGATAAGGGGTATCTCCGCGTCTGCACACCACACCTCGCCAAAGAAGACCTCTACATCACGAGCGGTCATGCAGGACACTACCTCGACGACATGTTCTCAGTCTTTGGCGGTACCAGCAAGGAAAAATTCTATGTCAAGCCGATGAACTGTCCTCATCATATGCAAATTTACGCGGACAATCAATTTTCCTACCGGGACATGCCAATTCGCTACTTCGAACCTGCTACGGTGTATCGTGACGAAAAAACAGGACAACTTTCTGGGCTTACTCGAGTACGATCGATTACCCAAGACGATGGGCATCTCTTTTGTCGGGTCACTCAAATCAAGGAAGAAGTATCTACTATCGTCGAAATCATAAAGGAATTCTACAAAACCTTCGGGCTTCTCGAGGGGTATTGGGTTTCCCTCTCGGTCCGTGATCCGGCAACTCCGGACAAATACCTCGGTGGGCCCGAAGTATGGGAACTTGCGGAATCCTCCTTGGAAGACGCGGCCAAATCAAACGGTCTCAACTACCGGCGAATCGAAGGAGAAGCCGCATTTTATGGGCCGAAACTCGATTTTATGTTCAAAGACGCCATCGGTCGAGAATGGCAGCTTGCTACCATCCAGTGTGACTTCAACCTCCCAAACCGATTTGAACTTTCTTTTACCAATGAAAAATGAGAGGAAGAACGTCCCGTCGTAATACATCGAGCTATTTCCTGAAGTTTGGAACGGTTTATGGGAATCATGATCGAGCACTTTGCGGGAACTTTTCCTCTCTGGCTTGCTCCGGAACAGATACGAATCGTGCCAGTTGGGGAATCGTTCATTCCCTATGCGGAAGAAGTTTTCACCATTCTCAAAAAAGCAGGTCTCCGGGTCAAAATCGATGACTCTACGGATGGACTTAACAAAAAAGTTCGTAATGCAGAAACCCAGCATGTTAATTATATCCTCGTCGTCGGGGAGCAAGAAAAAAACGGTGGAACGCTCGCCGTACGAAACTACAAAACCAAAGAACAAACCACCACAAGTATCGAAGCATTCATTACTGACGTCAAAAACGAAGTGGAAACCCGGAGTTTATAATGTCATATAACTCTCTCAAGAGATGTATTATCTAATGGGGTATTTAGAATAATTCACTTTTGATCTTTAGGATTGAACTACATAGCGGAAAGTATTCCCGATGGTAATTTATGTTGATTTTCCAATGCATCTTTATGCGTTTTATCCAAGAGCTCCGTTTCGAAAATCTTACGGAGTTCTTCTTGTATTTCGGCTTTTCGAAGCAAGATAACGCCGAGTTCGACGTTCATTCGTTGGTAAACTCGATTCCGAAGAATCGGATCGGATATATTTTTTATGGCACGATAAATTTCCTCTACCCCGTGAGATTCCTCAGAATTTTCAGCATGGAATCTAGCAAAATTGTCGCGCGATTTGTCGTAATTTTTCATAGGCTGAGGAATTAATCTTGCTCATATTTGGACATACTTTTTCCGAAATACAAATTTATTCACAGAGAAAACAGAAAAAAATCAAAAAGTTTTTATCCGGAAACAAAAACGGTATACTGTCACATTAATTCTGTCACGCACAAATATATGTACGACGTAATAATCATTTGAGCCGGATCGGCTGGACTCCCTGCAGGAATGTATGCTTCACGGTATAAGCTCAAGAATCTTATCATTGGAGAATCTCCTGGAGGAGCCCTTGCTACAAGTCATCAAGTGGAAAACTGGCCGGGTGTTATTTCTGCATCGGGGAAAGCCATTATGGATACGTTCGCCGAACATGCCCAGCATTTCGGTTCGGAAATCCTGTCGGAACGAATCAGATTCATCGAGGGTTCCATTGGAAATTTCACCGTAACCACTGAATCTAATACATTATTCCAAAGCAAAACTATCCTCCTATGCACCGGTAATAAATACCGCCGTCTCGGAGTTTCTGGAGAGGAAGCTCTCATTGGTTCGGGAGTTTCCTACTGTGCCACCTGCGATGGGAATTTTTTCAAAAACAAGACGATTTGTATGGTAGGAGGAGGAGATGCCGCAATCACCGAAACGCTTTATCTCTCGGAAATCGCCGCCCACGTCCACGTACTCGTACGCGGAGAAACCCTGCGTGCCGAAACCGTCTGGGTCGACCAACTCAAAAAGAGAGAGAACGTTACGATTCACTACAACAAGCGTATCGCTGAAATCCAGGGAAAATGGAAGGTGGAAGGAATACGGTTCGACGATGATACTAGTATGGCAATGGACGGAGTTTTCATCGCCATCGGTTCGGATCCCGACACCAAGCTTATTGATTCTTTCCTTCCTCAAAAAGACACGAGTGGTTGCATCATGGTGGATAAACGGCAAGCAACGAGTATCCCCGGAATCTATGCCGCGGGCGATGTCACCACGAATTCTAACAAATTCAAACAAACTATTATGAGTGCTGCAGAAGGCTGTTTAGCAGCGAATTCCATTCATGAAGATCTCCTTAAAGGCCAGAAATAAAAAACGTAACGTCAGATTTACTGATAAGTTCGCATTTAAAAACACTATACTGTCGGAAAATCAATCACCCCCGCAGCAAGCTGACGGGGTATGACCTAGATCCTACAATCCGA
>JAVHRB010000028.1:0-3593 GCA_036171455.1 Patescibacteria group bacterium | reverse complement strand
GATTGTAGGATCTAGGTCATACCCCGTCAGCTTGCTGCGGGGTGATTGATTTTTTCCGGCATCGGATACGTTCCCGATGTTATTTGAAACAGGGTTAAACCTTTTTGTAAGTTCACCAGATTACTAATACGCGAAGAATCCCTGGCTGATGAGGAATACCCCTGGATAGAGATGAACCCAATCGTTCCTAATATCGAAAGTATCGTGATAACGACGATGAGCTCTACGAGGGTGAAACCAAATGGAAGTAGTGATCTCTTTGTTTTCTGTGGAATCATAGAACAATGATATGAATGAGAATTTGAGGTATTGTAGTATATGTTGGGTGGGAGACAAGTTTATTTGTGGATATCTTTCCCGCAGTGCATGCAGTATTCTCCAGCAAGGGGAGTTTCTTTCTTACAGATTCAGCACTTGGTAAGTTGCAAGGTTCCGCATCGAATACAATGGTTTGCCTCAACGATGAGCCCAGCTCCACACGACCAGCATTGTCACTTTTCTGCGCGTTTTGCACCAACTTCTGCTTTTCGGTTTTCCGCGGCAATTTTGACACGTTTCTGGATGAAATAAACGATTCCAAGGGTGCTAGAAACGCTGATAAGAATAAGGAGATAATACCATATTCCCACCAGTTGAATAGAAGTGAGCCATTCGATAATCGTAGTGATGAGTTTTTTCGGTAATATGTCGTAGACGAATTCCAAAAGTTTCAGAACGACAAAAATTCCGAGGATGGCCATAAGGTGCGAAGCCATGAGAAGCTGGTAGGGTCGACCTTTCATCAGGGAACGGTTCGACCAAAAACCTACCATGAATAACAAAGGAATGAGAAAAAGCACCTGGACTCCAAAAATTTTTACTGGATACCAGAACATGAGTCTATTGTATTCGTCTATGACTTTTTGCCCGCTCGTCTTTATGAGATTGGCGATTTCTACGACTTGAGCGTTTTTCAGGATTTCCGACGTATTTGCCGTAACTTGCCCTTCCAATTTGATTTTTGCCGCAGCCAATTGTTCCAAATTGTTCTTGGTGGTGGCAGCGGTTCCCGGGTCGATAACGAGGTTCGGTTCCTGACCGGCGATTTTTTCGAGGAGCTTGGTATCGTAATGGTTCCGGAGCGCGTTCATCTGGTTTTCGTTGTTCGAAATATCGGTCATGAGCTCGGATCTCGTTCGGTAGAGTTCTTGGAGAGCGAGATCGCTGTCGGTCTTGGAAAGGAGTACCTGGATGTTGGCACACTCTAGGGATTTATCGTTGGTTAGCATGCTATAATCGTTGTATCCATAGCTATATCCAGTTTTGCTTCGATTGAAGCTCGATGATTGGTATAGATTTTCCACGACCGTTTTTTGATATTCCATCCGATCGAGTTTTTGAAAGGTTTCTATGGTGTTCCGACATCGGTATGATGCGTATGTTTCAGGAGAATCGACCACTTGGCTCTGTTCGTCGATTCCTGTGTATATGAGTCCGAACAAGAACATATCGAGCAACACAATAATGACGATGGAAAATTTTGTTAGTGGTTCTTTTTCAGAATGTGTCGTGCCAATCTGGGTGTTAAAAAGTCGATCTTTAAGGAGAAAAACTTGTACGGCTAAACGATTAAAAAAATCATGCATAGGAGAGGGGATTATCTCTCTATTATAGACTGAGTGATTTAATTGCAACGGTTATTGGAAAACCCCCGTTTAGATCAGAGTTTGGAATTGAAAATTCGAATGATACGTTTATTTCCACCTTATGGGATATAAAACCCCTACTTTCAAGTATTCAAGTTGCAAAAAACTTCAGTATTTCCAACGAAGTTGGTTCATTTCTTAGAATCTTTGGGTTCAAACCCCGTTGGCTTCAGCCCAATTGTAACTATACTTTTAAATATCGTATGCAATTCTCGAAGAAAAAATGAAAGATGTCTGAATATGTGACTGGAAAAACTGGGAAACCAATTTCTATTGGGTATAACATAAGGAGAAATTGTTATTTTGTACTATTATAGAGAGCAAGAATTTCTGCATCCGTAATTGCACGATTATAGAGTCGTAATTCATCTATATGACCGTACCATTTATATCCCCATCCAGAATTCCCAACGTTAGCAAGAGGTGAATTTGGATATACCAATAAACCTCACCAAATAATAACCCCGCATCATACCGTCATATTAATGTTTTCAGGAACGATATAATTGCCAATTCTCTTTGAAAACACACGTATTCCATCTTGATAATAGCTGTAGTTTCCCTCGCTGATAACAATAGTATCTAAATGCCATTTATCAAATATATCGTTTACTGGAGGATAGTAAGTGTCCATTACCTGATATCCAGAATTTGGAATCATTTCTGGTTCATAGTAACTAGTCATTCCTCGAAACAATAAGAATCATGAAGAAGTCGCATTAAAACTCTTGTGCCACCACATATATGGGTAACCGGATCCTGTAGTAGGATTCATTCCATATAGTCAAAAAGGCATTTCATTTGAATTCATCGGCAGATTGTTGGTAGGAGAAAAAGTGAGTGCAGATATGGTAAATTGCCGAGTATTTTTATTGATTACATTGCTGATATTAGTAGTAAGACAATTACTTCCAGTTGTAGTAAAAGCATTTCAAATTTTTCCTCCAGTAAAGCTCAGTGCTCCATTTCCGACGATGAGGGTATTTCATTTTCCGCTCATATCATTAATCCCCGTTCCGGTAGCAGCATCCATATCCCAATACCCAACCAGTCATACACCTCCGATACCAGTTTTTAATACCGTTCCAGTTCCAGTAATTTTTTCGGAATTATTAAATTGCATGATATAACTCGAATTCGTATTCATGATATCTAGTCCTGTTCCAGTCTCCTGTATGGGTAACAAGCTTCCAGAGGCGAGAAGTATGCCGACGTTATCTCAAGTAGTAGTCGGAAATCTGGATGAATAGTTCGAGCCTCCATTAGCATGCGTAATATCAATGATTTCATTGAATACTGTTACTGAACTTCCATTTTCCAAGAATGCCATTGCTTGCATTTTGCTCTGGTTGAGATTGGTCGCGTAGGTTATGTACATACTCAAATCCAGTGGATCTTTAGTCGTTCCAGCGGAAAGTTTTGCTATATTTCATACTCCATCTTTTGCAAAACCTTGGTATCCAATTATACTTCCTGAGGCAAGGATATTCACGGTATTCTCTGGTATTGGATAATCCATACCAGTAACATGAACGATGTCTAATCCTTTCCTGAGATTCGTCAGATTTGAAATCCTGGTGGAATCACGAGCAGAAGAGGAATATCCTTGAATAGATATGAATCCTATAGTCCCCAATATTGCAAGTATAGTAATAACTACGATTAGCTCTACGAAGGTAAAACCTTTAATTTTACTTAAAAATAACATTTTTGATCCACGAGAGGTATTTATTTTTTTTGTTTTCATATTGGAATATGTTTTAATTACTCAACAATTGTAATTCTATTCCTGACTATTTGCAAGATTATTTGCAAGTTTAGTTCACTTTTTCACTAGGTACGATACATTTAAACGGCTCTATTCCACCCAATGGGAAAATAAAACCCTAATTTCTTGATTCACAATAG
>JAVHRB010000027.1:0-3635 GCA_036171455.1 Patescibacteria group bacterium | reverse complement strand
TATCCTATCCTGAATTTGTGAGAAAGTTGCGTTTGGGGTTAGAATCCAGCATTTAAAACATTCTCGAATGATTTCTACAAAACGAAATACAGAAAAAAAACTTATCCGAAGGAACGTTTTTAGATGTTTTTCTTTTTACGAACCCCCCGACTGAATCTCTTGCGCCGTGATGCGTCCATTTTGGAATCATCGCCGTGGAATTTCTTTGCTACTTCTTCTGCTTTTTCTTCATCAGTCTTGAGTCCGCCACCTTTTTTATAGATACTTTCCCGCCCCTTGAGCTCGATAATAATCGGAGTCCCTGCGAAGCCAAAATGCTCACGGATCTGATTCTCGATATACCGTGGATATGAAAAATGAAAATGCTTTTCGTTATTTACGGAAATCAGGAACTTTGGAGGATTTACATCGACCTGAGAACCGTAAAATATTTTTGGCTTATGGGATTTTTTATTTCCGGAAGGGGCATGTTTGTAGACGATTTGCTCGAGAAAACTATTAAATACGCCAGTTTTCACCCGCTTCCCTCGTTCCGTCTGTATTTGAATGGCGGTCATCAGTATTTCATCAACTCGCTTCCCGTTCGTTGCTGTCGTGAAAATCGGAGTGACATAATCGATGAATTCGAATTTTCGATCAAGGTATTTATTGTACCCAGATTGAACTTCCACTTGGTCTACGTCTTTTCGGGCCAAAACGATATCCCATTTGTTAAAAACGAGTATCAATCCTTTTGCGAGCTCTAAAGCTTTCCCAACGATGGATTGATCCTGTCCCGTAATCCCCTCGTTCGCGTCCATGACGATAACCGCAATATCTGCACGTTCGATAGCTCGCTCGCTTCGCATCACACTCCAATCTTCGAGATTTCTCGCTCCAATTTTCCCAGACCGACGTATTCCTGCCGTATCAATCAGGACAATTTTTTGACCTTCGTACTCTACCACTGTATCGATAGAATCTCGAGTTGTACCTGCAAGATCCATTACCATAGAGCGATTTTCTCCAGTAATCGAGTTGACCAACGAAGATTTTCCAACGTTCGGACGCCCGATGATAGCAATTTTGAGAACATCGTCTCCATATTGTGGTTCGTTGTAGTCGTATCCGGTTGCTTTGAGCTCGGAAACAATCAGAGACCGAAGTTCCTCGATACCGCGGGTATGGAGAGAACTCGTTGGTACCAGTTTATCAAAGCCAAGACTCAAGAGTCCTTGAGCTTCTCGCATCCGGTCTGGATTATCTGCCTTGTTCGCGACGATAATCACAGTTTTTCCGGATTTTCGGAGCATTTTTGCAATTTCTGCATCATGGTCAGTCACTCGGTCATATTCGAGAACGAACAAGATAATATCGGAACGGTCAATAGATTCCTGGACTCGAATACGAACATCGGCGAGAATTTCATCATTCTTTCCATAAGCTAAACCCCCGGAATCTGCCACAATGTACACGATTTCCGCGTCATGGTCATGCATTTGATACTCCAAAATATCTCTCGTCGTGTTTTCAATATCTGAAACGATGGCGATTTTATGTCGGGTCAACGAGTTGAAAATACTAGATTTTCCAACGTTTGGTCGTCAGACTATGGTAATTCTTGCAATCATAAATTTTTATTGGTGTCCTCAACACGAATCGAACGTGCGTCTAAGCCTTAGGAGTGCCTTGTTCTATCCACTGAACTATGAGGACGGAGATACTCAAAGTCACTATCGAAAAATCCCGTGACCGGGGCAAATCAAAAACAACTTGCGTATCATAGGAAAAAAACAAGAATTTTCAAGTTGGATTATACCAGGCTATTTCGTTCGTGGGAAGTCGTCAGAAACGGATTGATATATGGGTCTTTTACGGCAATATACGTCGCACGGGTCAGTTCGACTTCTTCTTGTTTGCTCAGTCGAGAAGGAATATATCCCCCATTGCGGTACGTCCGAATCGGATCAAACGATACAAAATCCACTACTCGAGTCATTTGATCGTCGGTCAAATGACTCATCGCTGTCATATGATAGGTTCCTCGAACGAGGTACGTCCCGCCACGAAAACTGAATTTCAAACCAAATCTGGAAGATTCGATATTACTGCTCTCCGAATGAAAAATCGCCTTTCCTGCCCCTCGTATGGCATCAACTCGAGTATGGCGATTAATGATTTTTGGATGGTCGAAGTCGATTGTCATCTGACCGAATTGTACTGGCAACATAGCGAAGAAGATTACTTTACAGTAGTATCTCATACTATTTTTCTACTGTCAAGAACGGAAAACGCTTTTTTTGAAAAATTTCGGAATTGGAAACAAAATCATCCCCTGCCCACTCAAACTCCGAGGTTCTAAAATTACCCGGAGTCGCGCTTGAGAGTAAGGGGAATTGTGATGGTAAATGTTGATCATTTTCCTTCGATACTCGTAACACCGATGGACCCATTAAAAGATTCAATGATTTTTTTGGTGATAGCAAGTCCAAGCCCAGTACCGGTGATATCCCGAGTAGATGCATCTTTTACTTGCGAGAATTTCTCGAAAATAGTATCAAGGTGCTTCTCGGGAATTCCCACTCCAGTATCTCTCACTGTTATTTGGAAAACTGATCTGTCTGAAGTTGTCTTTACATATATATTTCCTCCATCGGGAGTGTACTTGATAGCATTACCTACAATGTTGACGACACACTGTTTGAATTTGACCCTATCGATGTTTGCAAAACAGGTTTTCATACCGATATCTACTTCCAAATGCTGGTGCTTTCTATGGACGATGGAACGTAGACTATTGACAGCTTCTTCAGCCAAAGATTGTATGTCGGAATATTCTATGAACAACTGGATCTCCCCGGATTCCAGTTTGGCAATATCGAGCATCTCGTTAATCATTGTGAGGAGCTGCTTGGAAGAGGCATTCACCTGGTTGAGATATTCCCGTACCTGGTCGTTGATTTCTCCAGCATCCCCTTCGAGAATCATGGATATAAACCCGTGCACGGCAGTCATCGGAGTACGTAACTCATGATTGGCGATATTATAGAATTCTGTTTTCTGCTGATCGAGTTCTTTGAGTTTTTCAAGCGTTTGGCTCAATTCTTCTTGCACAGCCTTGAGTTCAGTGATGTCGATGCGCATGGAAATAAATTCAGATATTTCCCCATGAAGATTCATTATTGGCATAACCAAAGCCTGTACCCAGTAATGCTCGCCTCATTTTTTTCGGTTTTTCAGGATTCCATGCCAGGGCTTTTTCGAGAGAATCGTTTTCCACATATCCTCGAACACCTCTTTAGGAGTATCAGGATGTCGGACGATGTTATGTGGTTTGCCGATAAGCTCCTAATGCGAGTATCCCGAAAGCTTACAAAATGCGTCGTTGGCATAGAGGATAATTCCTTTAGGATCGGTAATAGAATTGATACTTCCAAGATCGAAAGCCTTCTTATATCCTCCAAGAAAAATTTTGCAGCCTTCTGAATACAACCGAATCAGGTTTTCGATAGCATTGTCGAAGTGAGAAATGATTTCCCATTTCCGCTTTGGTTCGATATTCTGTAAAATATTTGAGGAGGTCTCTGAAAAAAAAACGTTCTTAATCAATCACCCCGCAGCAAGCTGACGGGGTATGACCTAGATCCTACAATCCG
>JAVHRB010000026.1:0-16763 GCA_036171455.1 Patescibacteria group bacterium | reverse complement strand
AAGAAGCCTTCCAGAAGGAGTGAGAAAGTTGCATTTCAGTTTAGAATCCAAGAGATAAACATTCGAGCAAATGGATTGAATGGCCTTTACTCGTTGTAACGGAGTTCTACAAATTGAAGTTTCAAAGATCTTTGAGGAATGTATAACTCGCGAGCAAAATAATCACAGCAATGAAAGTATTGATCACGATAGATTTTCCTTTTTTGGCTTTTTCTTCATCGCCTCCGGAAGTAATATAATACCAGGCACCGAGCGTCAAGAAAAATATAGCCGTCGGTCCGGCAAAAAACAATGCCAGGTTCGCAAGTTTAGAAAAGAGACTCTGTGCTTCGGGTATTTTTCCAGAGTACGCTACCGATTTCCAAGTCTCTATGACTCCGAGGAATATAAGTGCCAGAAAACCATACAATGCCTTGCTCTTTGCAGCCTTTCTTTTGTCTTCGTCCCCGCCGGAAACAATAAGTTTGAATCCTGCCAGAGTAAAGTACAGGAGTGCGAATCCAATGACCGAAATCCGCAAAAATCCAAGTACCCCATTTTCAAAAGTGGAGTTCCATTGGATGAAACTCAAGAATATATTGTTTTCCGAATCATTCGCGACATGGGTAAAATCTGATCCGGACACGTTGTTAGCAATGGTTCCTCCTTTGTCGGTTGTAAAGATATTGTAAATCTGACCCGGGATATTCACGAATAAAAACGCTATCAGGGCGTACATTAATTGTTTCTTCTGTTTCGTGAGCGCATCTTCGTTACCATAGGCAATAATCATCATGGTACCTACGTATACCAGATAGATAACTGCCAAGCCGTTCAATATGATTTTTGCCGTGGAAAGAAAGTTCATGGCCGCGTTGCTCGCTTTTTCCCCGGCGGTATCACCGGAGAACGTCGGCATGGATACGCCGCTTAATTCTGAACTCCCCGGAATACTGCTGACTCCCGCATCCGCAATCAATGGCAGGAATGACAATCAAACGACCAAGGTCAAAAGCAAAGTTTTATTGAATCAGAACATATATGGATAGCTATGAGGATTTGTATCTTTTTTCTCCCCCCAATAATATCCAATAAACTTTTCAAGTAAACCCGATAATTCTCGCTCCTTACCCGAGGAATCCGACTCCCGAGTCACCATACGGTATTTTCACTACAAGAAAAATCCCAGAACCCCGATAAAACAATGAAATCCGAAGTTAATTTTGAGTACCACAGTGAAACGTACATCAGTACGTTGAACGAGGCACGGAAAAATTAACAAGGAGTTCGCGTTTTAGCGGGGTTCCCTCCTACTCGTTGTTGGTGAAATACCCGATGTAATCCTCTTCTTTGACAATACCAGCATCTCGGAGCTTGTCAGCAGAATTTCGCATAGGAATCATTCCTTCCTGCGAACCGAGTTCGATATTATTGTTAATTTGTACCAGATCACCTGATTTTATGAGATTTTTAATAGCAGAAGTAATGAACATGAGTTCATGGATTGCTACTCGACCGTGACCCTCCTTTTTTGGAATCAACCGCTGGGAAAGTACGCCCAAGAGCGAATCCGCCAAACGTACCCGAACCTGATTCTGAATATCCGGATGAAAAAACTGAATCAACCGGTTAATCGTTTGAACAGAACCAGAAGTATGGAGCGTAGAGAATACCAAATGACCAGTTTCCGCCAAATTCATGGCAGCTTCTACGGTTTCCTTATCCCGCATTTCCCCAACCATGACGATATCTGGATCTTCACGCATCGCCGCACGGATAGCCGCGACGAAAGAACCCGTATCGCGACCCACTTCCCGTTGGCTGAAAATGGAATTCTTATCAGAAAAGATAAATTCCACCGGATCCTCAATCGTAATAATATGCTCGCGTCGGAGTTCATTAATCTTGTCGATAACGGATACCATCGTAGTAGATTTACCAGAACCCGTAGGTCCAGTGATGAGAAATAGACCTTGTTTGGCATTCAGGAGCTTACTGACTCCTGGAGGTAAACCCAGATCTTCCATTTTCTTGGCTTCTCGTTCAATTCGTCGCATAACGAATCCGATTTTCCCGAGCTTGAAGAATCCGTTGACACGAAATGGAGTTCCGTCAGCGGATACATAGGCAAAGTCAGCGTCATGGCTCGAGTGGAAATTATTGATTTTTTCGGTATCTCCCATGAATAGCTCATGAACTAATCCCTTGATTACCGTAGAATCCGTGATTGGAGCTTGAGTTAGCTTTCCCAGTTCTCCATGAACTCGGAAACCCAAATGTTGTCCTTCTGTAATATGAATATCGGAAGCGGCAATTTTGATAGCATGAGCCAGTAGGCTCTCGAGCGTGAGAGTAGAATTTTCAGACATTGGAATAGATAAAAAATGTTAGTAAGAAATTACACCAATTGAGCCTCGAGAAGTTTCTTGAGCTCAGCCGTTCGTTCTCCAGATTTCTTGATTTCGTTCGCTGTAGTACGAGCGGCTTCCGCAGCTTTCTGCAAGGCTTCCATTGCTTCTTTGTGAGCGGCTTCCGCAGCTGATTTTTTTTCTAGAAGCGCAGATTCTTCGAGAAGCGCTGCATCGACTTTCGCCTGAATTTTGGAAGCATTTGACTCGAGTTCTACAATCGCCTTTTTTATCGTACTGTCGGCATCGGTAATATCTGCTGATTCATCTACAGTGGGAGTCGCATCGACCATGTCTGGCATTCCGAAGGATACCTTGTTAGAAGTCTCAGTCGCACCGAACAATAACGTTCCGGAATCAGAAGTCATAGGTGCTTCAACCAATAATGCTTCCGGTTCTGTAATGATTCCTGAATTGACTACGGGAGTTTCTTCTCCGAAAGTAATACTGGATGCTGCTGGAGTTTCCTCTCCGAAAGTAATGCTGGAATCTTCGGTAATTACCATATCCGACGGTCCGGCAAAAAGGGAAACGCTTGAATCTAAAATTACGTTCTCTGTAACGGGAGCTTCGAAAATTTCTCCGACCGTATTCGGGATTTTTGTTGTCAGTTCATCGGTAAAAGAAATGGAATTCTCTCCATTAGGGATAACTTCGTTCGAATCGAACGTTATACTAGAATTGTCGGTTACTGGTGCTGTAGCAATAGCAGCCTTGGCGGAGGTATCCACTCCGATATCAAAGAAACCCATAGGTATAGAAAAAAGAAATATAGAAAAATAGTAGCATATAATTTCATCATTTGCAAAAAATGGAAGTCTTACTATACTTTGACCCGTTTTTCTAACCAATACCTATGGACTTTTCAAAGGCACAAGAGCTACTCAAGCTGCAACAGGACGCACAAAAAATTCAAGATGAACTCTCTAATATCCATATTGAAGCCGAAGTGGATGGTGTCGTAGTAACGATTGACGGCCAAATGAAAGTAATTAAATTTGCCATCGAAAATCCTGATATCCTCAAAGATACGGTGCGACTCGAAAAAGCGGCTGCTGAAGCTATTAACAAGGGACTCAAGAAATCGCAAGAAATCGCGGCTGAAAAAATGAAAGCCGTTATGGGCTCATTGGGACTCAATCTTCCCGGTATGTAGAAATTTCGTCGTTCAAAAAAAGACCTGTATTATTCGGGTCTTTTTTTGAATTCGAAATCTATTTTTTCTCCCCTCCAACAACTTCGAAAAGGATTCCTGCAACTTCTTCTCGAGTCAATTCAGCATTCGGTAAAAAATTCGCGCCTTGAGGAAGCAATATTTCATGAATCTGATTCCAGAGGGCATACGGAGCAAACCAATCCTTCATTCCAACATCGGCATATACTGGTCCAGTAACCGTATCCAGAGCCACTTGCATAACCCCGAGAACGATTTTTAACCCTTCGGCTCGGGTAACATAGGCATTCGGACGGAACGTTCCATCTGAATACCCAGAAACCGCTTTGAGCGCGATTGCCGTATTAACATACATGAGAAATCCATCTCCTACGGGAACGTCGGAAAATACGCTCGATTTACTATCCGATAGTCTGATTTTTCCAGCCAAAAGTACCATTTTGAGAATTTCTCAACGAGTAACGCTAAATTTTGGAAAAAATTTTCCACCTTGACCCGAAGCAACACCATGATCTTTAAGGTATCGAATAGCCGTGAGGTATCGATTTGACGAAACGATATCCGAAAACGGTAAAGGAGCTCACCCATTAGTGTTCGTAGAAGCTATCTGTATATCGTTGTTTTTTACCGTATCAGTAACGGTAACAGGAATTTTGGGAGTTACTACCAATGGTATGACGGGAAGCACCGGAGCTACCGAAATAGGCTTTACTACAGGAACTTCGTTCTTTGGAGCAACACCGACGACGCTTGCACTCTCCAGAAATACGAGGGGGTTCACGGTATATTTTCTCGCATTTTCAATACCCAAACCCTTGTTTACTGCTTCCATGAAACCGAGATTCAAATCTCGCGCTTCCTTGAAAGTAAACGGCCAATAGGGATGGAATGGAGCATCAGAAGTATCGATTTGGAAGTGTAGGTGCTCTCCGGTGGATTGTCCCGTACTTCCGGTTTTTCCGATAGGATCACCTTCTGCTACTTTCTGATCTTTCTCAACGCAAAATTCCGAAAGATGGAGATGACAGGAATAATAGGTACCGATTTTCCCGGTGATTCCATTTTTGATATTGTCATGCCGGATAATAACGAAATTGCCCTCACTCGGGTTCGTTCGTGCATCTATTACTATACCTGGCAGTACAGCAAAAACAGTATCAGCTGGCGTCATGGGAACTATATCCACTCCAGGATGGCTTCCACTCCCTTCATCGTAATCGCCAGCAACGTAATTTCCCAAATATGCCGTCGTATAAATATTCGCGAGTTTCTCGAGAAAATCCGGATTATATGGCGCGGATGTTTTGATTGGATACATAATAACAGATTATCTGATAGACTTCAGAGCAACAGTTTTTTTGGAAGTGGTGGCATTCGGCGCTGTTTCAAGCTTGACCGTTTCAAATCCAGTATCTAGATTTTGCGGCACAATTTTGTCACTTTCCATAGGAGAGTCAACTCAATCCGTTGTGACAATTACCTCATGTATGGTATCCTTTAGATTCGTCCGTTCGTACATGGATGTCTGTTTGAGAGATTCTTTCTCTTGTTGTACTTTTTCCGGTAATGTGATACTGAAAACTTTGTCGGCCAAGCGATCGAGCCAATCGATGAATTTGTGACTAGAAAAACCTGCTAAAAATGTAAATACTCCATATAAATATATATTCTGAATCGTGATTTCTGCGGCAACGGCTGAACTACCCTGTAGTACCCCGAGTCCGCTCCGCGCTATGGAGAATGCTATAAGTCCGAGGAAACTGGAAAGTATCGGCTGAACCAAAAACCAATATACCCAAGTATGATTGAATTTTCCCGTGTAAATTTCAAAAGTGGCCAAATGTTGGAATTCATCGAAACTGATCTGTTTGCTCTTGTAATCAGCATAAAACACTTCATACATGTTCGCATATTTATTGGCACGGTAAAAATCCTTGATAAGAAAGGAAATTCCCCCAGTGATACTCACGGCAAACATTAGGATGATGACCCGAACTTCCAAAACGATAGAATTCGCAAACTGTTGATCACCTTGAAATCCGAAATATTGATTGATATTAAAGGTAATCGCGAATCTCGCTGCCGACATGGCAATAATAATCAAAAGTATGATCCACAGGAGAACAACCACTTTGGCGATTGAATTTTTTGTATTGGTAGAAAGAATCATACGGGTAAAATTATGAATTTGGAACGAAAGGATCCGTCGCAACCGTTGCACCGCTCTCCGTAGGCGTCTCCACCAAAGCGCCCGTCGATTCCAGCTCATCCGGAACCAAACGGAACAGATAGCCATCCTCTACGAATCTTCCCTTGATGGACGAAAGGCATCGAACGATATTCTCTTGCCAGTTTTTCGGACTGGAAGCGTAGATGGCTCCGGTTTTATTGCCCCAGCGAGAAAGGTCACTGAGTCGCTGATAGTCTCAAAGGTATTTGTTATTCAACGTCTGTCCCATCCAGTAGATTCCGTCGCGGGCGGATGCGAAATCCGAAGTTCCCCCGGAATCGGTATTTCCGATATTTCCAACGTTGAACGGAGTTTTGAGATTCCGACCGAGACCACTTTCCGCGAGTCCAATACACATGAGAAAACTCGGATCAAGCTTGGCCCCTACGGCTTCTTCCGTCCAAACGTTCCAATCCTGGAAACTCTGGGCCGCGTAGTGCTCGAGGAGGTATTTTTGCCGGTCGATTTCCGTCTCGCCACGAATAACGAACGTATCGTATTTGGCAGTATTGGCCATGTAACCATATCGGAGCCGGAGATCCGCTAGGAATTTATATTTGAATTTATTGGTCAGCGTTTCATACCGGAGATAGGTAAGGTCAAGATACCGGAGTGGATCGACCGTCTCCCGGTTGAGCCATACTTCAAAATGCAAGTGTGGGCCGCTCGACATGACCCCGGCCCCGGGAGTACCGGGAGTTCCGCCAGAACGCCCAATAATCTGTCCCGCTTCTACGAAATCGTATTTCGATACGTTAATTTCACTTACATGGCCGTAAATAGTAACGAATCCGTTCGAATGCTTGATAGCAAAATACCCGTATCCCGTTGCGGTCGGAGGATTCACGAAGTATACGTAGCCAGCCATTGGTGCCTTAATTTCAGTGCCTTGATCCGTTGGTATATCAATCCCTTCATGGGCACTTCCAACGGAGTCGTAGTAATCGGCATCGTGGTAATACGCGGAAATATATCTCGGATCGACTGGCCAAATCATCGGATTTTCCGGCACTTCACTGGAAACATATTCCCGTAACTTTTTTTCGCTTTTATAGGAAAGATTGAGATTATCACAACTGACAACAGCATCAGCGGACAATGGAATAATCCCTTCGTTCGGGCTCACCCGACATCCGGAACGTTCCGCGACCGAGATAAACGATTCGTCATACTGGCTCACGGCTGTAGCGATCCGTTCTTCTATCTTTCCCTGCTTTTCCTGCCGATCGGAGATGTATTCATTAAATAATGCTTCCTGTCATCGGGTACGATCGAGAATTTCCTGTTTGTAGGCCTTTTGGTCTTCTAACTGTGTTTTTTGTTCGCTGAGTCTCTTTTTGAGGACAATAACATTGGCTTTCTGCTGTTTTACTGCTTGCGTCTGCACATAATATTCCCCCAGGAGTGTTCGTCGTTCCTCGAGAAAATTCTGACCGGTAACTTCTATGATCGACAAAAAATGATAGTCAGCCAGAACATCCGAAACATTCCCATCCGTAAATACCAAGGTTCGAATGAGATCGATCGAAGCTTCGTCACTATATACCACGTCTCCTTTGGTATAAATATAAGAAAGATAGTTCATAATGGTTTCCTTGTTGGCATCGATACGGTTCTGAAGGGATACCATTTCCCGCAGCAAATCCGCGATTTCCCTGTTTTTGGCACGGATAGATTCTTCCGACTGGGAAATTTTGCCCGTAACGGATTCGATATTTCCATCCAGCTCGGCCAGCATAGTTTGGAGTGTATATTTCTTACTCGTCACTTCCTTTTTCTGTTCCTTGAGAGAATCTTTGGAATCTTGGATACGTTGAATCATTTCTTCGAGATTTTTGATTTTTCCACTGTTTTCAAACAATCCCTGTTCCTCTTCCATCGTAAACGGGGAGTTTTTGAACAGCAGAGTTTCCTGACTTTCCTTGAACGTATCGAGAATTTGAGCGGTTCTGGATTTTTTGATACCGACAAACGAAGTCGTATCGTCATAGGATGTAGCTTTGGGATGAGTATCAACAACATAATTTTCAGAAGTAGTTCCTGAATCCTTGGTATCAACTGCAACCTCTTTGATAACCGATTTACTTTCCGTCGTTCCGGCAAAGACCGTACCCAAATCCGCAAAAATATGAACACTGAAAAACAATGCTATAAAAACCGCTTTATATGAGGAAAAACAGGACAGTAAATTTTCCGAAGATTTTTTGGTACTAGTAGGCAATGAGAACATGGGGAAATTCTATCACATAAAATACTGGTCTCCAAAATTACATATTGACTATTTGTGATTTTTGTACGAAAAAATTATTTATAATGAATTCATTTACTCGCTATCTCGGAATACTATATTTTTCTCTCTCCTCGTTCTGGACTACGCTGGAAAAGCTCGAAGATTGAAAGTATATTTTTCGGACACGCTCGAGAGAAGTAAGGACATTTTGGTCAAATTAGATACATAATTTGAGGAATATAAAAAAATCCCGTCATTTTAGACTGGATTTTTTTATGAAAAGAACCTATGGTTTTTCAAAAACGTACAGCGTTCTTTCTTGATTCGCAAGCTGGTACTTTATTTCCGGAAGTAATCGAAGTTTGAGCCGCTTGGCAATGGTAAGTCAGAGTGCAAATTCTTCGGGACTCGCTATTTTATACAAAACAATGTTTCCACCGCTTATCACGAACGGATGAGCCCATTCAAGAATCTGTGCCATTCCCGCTGTAGCTCGTGAAACCACTAAGGTGAATTTTTCTCGAAATTCTTTTTCATTCGCCAAATTTTCTGCGCGTGCATTGACGGTGGATACATTTTTCAAATCCAATTCCTGAACGAATGATTTGCAGGCCTTGATTTTTTTGCCTACTGAATCCAGGAGTGTAATAGAAGTTTCTGGATGTATAATAGCAAGTGGAATACCAGGAAAACCTCATCCGGTACCAATATCGAGAATACGGTTGTCACCGACGTCAAAAAACTGTTCGATCATGAGAGAATCCACAAAATGTTTTTCGATAATTGCCTCGGGTTCTCGGATAGCCGACAAATTCGTATGGGCATTGAATTCCATGAAACAACGGAGAAATTCTGAGAATTTTCTCGCTTCTTCCTCCGAAAGTTCCAAGTCGTACCGCTCGAAAATATCCGTAATATTGACCATGTATTCCTATGTCGAAATAATATCGACGATAACCTGACTTCCAGTGTGCGACTTGAGGATTACTTTTTTTCCATCAGCAAAATCCTGAGTAACGCAGGACTCGTTCACGAGATAGTTCACACCCTCTATGTTGATGCGATATTCCCCCTTGGACTCATGGAGCACGAAGATTTTCCCTGCTTCCTTGTCGATAGCATTATCCGAGCGGGTCTTGGTATCATGCTGAAATCGTTTTGGCAAATAATATGACAGTATCGCGCTTACTACGGCGAAAATTATCGTCTGTGGGACATTGACATCAGTATCGCCGGATATCCATACATAGATAGCCGTAGCAAAAGCGGCAATACTGATGGAAATACCGTAGAGTGTTACCGTGAACATTTCGATGATGACAAAGAAAAATCCAGTAATAACCCAAAAAGTTAATAGGTGGCTCATAGGGATTATTTAATTCAGAAAGTCTTACTGATGCTCGTTAAAATATCGGAATCAAGTATATATTTGGTGTTTCCACCGCCGAGAGAATTTTGAATGACGTTCAACTGTTCCTTGGTAACGGCAGGTCCAGTAAAATAGGCAGAGGCAGCGATAGATTCTAGCTCCAATGCCTTTGCTGTAGCTTCGGCGATTTTGATTTTTGCTTCCGCTTCTCCCGTAGCTCGAAGTACTTGAGATTCTTTTTCTCCTTCCGCCTTGAGAATCTGAGACTGTTTATCTCCTTCAGATTTGGTAATGAGTGATTGTTTGTATCCTTCCGCCTCAAGGATTTGTGCTCGTTTTTCCCGTTCCGCTTTCATTTGTTTGCTCATAGATTCCATAATATCATGCGGAGGATCAAGTCGTTTGATTTCTACACGCATTACTTTCACTCCCCATTTTTCCGTTTCACGATCGAGTGTTTCGAGAAGTTTCGCATTGATAATTTCCCGATTAGAAAGGGTTTCGTCCAATGCCATAGTACCGAGAACAGAACGCAAACTCGTTTGTGCCAAATTGACAACCCCGCCATAGACGTTCGCGATAGCAAATGTCGCTTTGTATGAATCGGTAATTTGAACATACACAATACCATCGACTGTTACGCCGACGTTATCCCGAGTAATAACCTGCTGTTCCGGAACATTGATAACTTGTTCTCGCAAATCAATCCGTTGACAGGATTGAATCCCCGGAATCAAAAATACTATACCCGGTCCTTCCGTGCTCGAATATTTTCCGAGCGTGAGAATAATAGCATTCTCCCCTTGTTTAATCGTCTTTATAAAAAAAGGAATGAGCAATCCTATGAAAATAATTATTATGATAATTCCCGTCATAAAAAGAAAAAGTTAAGAATACGGTATCAAGTGTAAAAAGTAAATGAGAAATTGCAATGGAAACATCTACTTTGTACAAAATTCCATTTTGAAAAAACCGATACCAAAATCACGATTTCTGATTATACTTCCACAAAATAAAAATATGATTTCCCCCTGTAATATCACCACTATCGGATGATGAACCGGGAGTACCAACGTACTCCTCGGACTCAAACACCTCAAACACGCAAATCTTGCTGCCATCGTGACTTCCTCGGACAGTGGAGGGAGTACGGGGGAACTCCGAGACGAATTTGGTATTCTCCCTCCCGGCGATGCACGACGGGCCATTGCGGCACTCGCAAAAGATACCGAACGGGTACGGAAAATGTTCGAGCACCGTTTTGAAAAAAGCCGGATGAAATGACATACCATCGGAAATCTTCTCCTTACCGGTCTTGCAGAAATGACGGGGAGTTTCGAGGATGCAGTAGAAATCCTGTCGGAAATGTTCGATGTCCGCGGCAAAGTAATTCCGGTGACTCTCGATGACACCCAGCTCTGTGTGGAACTCGTCAACGGTCAGAAAATCATCGGAGAAACCAATATCGACATCCCCAAGCACGATGGAAACCTTCGAATCAAAAATGCCTACCTCACAGGTGGTGGTGTCTTGAATCCGAGAGCAAAAGAAGCGATATTACATTCTGATTTCATCGTCATCTGACCCGGTGATCTCTATACAAGTATAGTCCCCAATCTTTTGACTATCGGTATGAAAGAAGCACTCTCAGAATCAAAGGCTAAAATCATCTATATCTGTAATATCATGACGAAACATGGGGAAACCAATGGGTTCGAGGTATTAGATTTCGTAGAAGTAGTCGAGCATTATATTGGAAAAGGAATTCTGGATTTCGTACTCGTAAATACGGGAGAAATACCAGACCAACTCGCAGAAAAATACCTCCAAACAGAAAATAAGTTCCCGGTAGTATTGAGCGAAAAGCACCGTATGGCAGATTTGAAATATAGCATCATCGAAAGGAATCTGGCGAGCGAATCTGATTTTGTCCGGCACGATCCAAAAAAACTCGGGCGAGTTATGATAGATTTTCTCGAAGGATGGATTAAATAATCTCAAAATTATTCAAAATCACACCTCGAATACTTCACAAAAGTCTATTTTCTCTTACAATCGCTCTATTATGACTACAAAAAAACCTTTGGTCGATACTCCTGCTTTGGAGTCAGAAAAATCGCTAAACAATGGAAAAAAGAAAATCATGAAAGAAAGTTTCGTCGAACAAGAGCTTTTGGGTGCTTCCATAGTACAAAAAGAACTGATGACGACCATCAAGCAACTCAACTTACAACTTTCCACGCTCAATACAACACTCAATCTCATACGAGAGCACGAATTCGTTGAATTTCACAAATCAAAATGACGTATTATTGCCTATCAGATTGCATTGGGAATGCTCTTTGCTCTAGGTACGGTGGTAGGATTGGCGAGTATTTCCTGGGCCACCTATACCTTTTTCAAGGACAATGCGATTCTCCGACAAATCGTCGACAAGCAGTTGGAATCGAGAAATTTCAACTTTACCGAAATCAAAAATCGCGCTACGAAGGATGCCGCTCCAAAAGACACGGTTACGAAACCCGTAGATTCGGTACCCACGTCTGTTGTAAAGCCAGTAGTTACACCAAGCACCACTCAAACCTGAATCGAAAAAACCAACGATTTTACCGGACCAATGTCTCCAAAGTCGATTAGTCCCGTTCGATATTAGTATCTATCCAATAGAGGGGAATCCATCAAATTTGAGAAGAAGCGACCTAAAAATATACCCCCGACTTATATCTCGTAAGTTATTTTAACGGAAATCTCTGAAAAATGATGAAATTCGAAGTTTATTTCGAGCACTGGAGTGAGCTGTACTAGGGTACGGTGAACGAAGAGCGGAGAAATGAACAAGAAGTTCGCATTTTGCTGAGATTTCTACACTATATCCTTGACCACGATATTCAACAGCTTGTTCGGAATAAATATTTCACGGACTATAGTTTTTCCCACCGTCCATTTTTGAATTTCCGGCATATTATACGCCTCAGAAGTCACTTCTTCGGCAGCGACGCCATTGAGAAATTCTTTGGTCGCACGCAATTTTCCATTAACTTGAATAGCAATGGTAACCTCGTCGTCAATGGTCATGAATTCATCAAATTCCGGCCAAACGGACAGATACACCGATTGGGAATTTCCCAATTTTTGCCAAAGTTCCTCAGCAAGATGCGGTGCGAACGGATGGAGCAAACGAACAAACACACTTTTCCATTCCCGTTGAAACTCAGTATCCGTCGGCAAACCTTCATTCACGAGAATGATCAAACTAGAAATCGCCGTATTGAATTTGAAAGCCTCGATATCCGATCCGACTTTTTTGATGGTCTTATGGAGCAGTTTCATCGCCTTCATCTCATCGGGAGCCAACCTAACGCGGGAAGCATCAAACAATCATTCACTGCGGTCCAAAAACCGCACGATTCCTACCATAGCCTTGGTATCCCAAGGGGCGGGATCACGGAAATCTGCCATAGAAAGAATAAACATCCGAAGCGCGTCTGCACCATATTCTTTGATGAGTGCGTCAGGATTGATGACATTTCCTTTGGATTTGCTCATCTTGTTGCCATCCGGACCAAGTATGAGTCATTGATTGATAAGTTTTTGGAATGGTTCACTCGTAGGAACGACTCCAATATCGAACAGAACCTTATGCCAAAATCGAGCATAGAGCAAATGTAATACGGCATGTTCCGCACCTCCAACATAGCAATCCACATTTTTCCAATAATCGAGTGCCTCAGGAGAAGCAATGGCGTTTGGATTTTCCGGATCCATGAACCGGAGATAGTACCAACATGAACCCGCCCATTGTGGCATCGTATTTGTTTCGCGTACGCCGCGGAGATTATCCGCAAGACGGATATTCATCCAATCGGGAACGTTCGCGAGCGGTGAACGGCCATCGTCGGATGGCTCATACCGTTCTACTTCTGGAAGCATAAGCGGCAGACGATTATCGAGAACATACGGTCCATCGATACCCGGATACATCGGAGAAAATGCTTCATCACCTATCATGAGGAGGGTACTATTTTTTACAGAAGCTCCAGTATTCCCTGCAGTATAGACCGGAAGTTTCGCTACATCTTCGGTATTGAGATGAATAACCGGTATAGGTTCCCCCCAGTATCTCTGTCGGGAAAAAATCCAATCCCTCAGCTTGAAATTCGTTTTTTTGAATCCAAATCCTTTCGTTTCCGCAAACTTCATAAAAACTTGTCGTGCGTCTTCGGAACCGAGTCCAATGACCGCATCGAGCAATTCGTCGTTGCCGCCGTTCCCCTTGATAAGGTATCCTTCGTCCACATAGGGAATATCTCCTTCCAGTATATCCTCGATTTGCTCCATTCGAGCGAGAATCTCATCCATCCGAGCGCTTTCAGTATCGTCAAGTTCCGCATCCAGAATCTCATACTCTGCATTTTCCGCTGAGGAAATAATTACCTTTTCAATGGGCAGGTTGTATTTTTTAGCAAATTCGTAATCCCGCGAATCGTGCGCTGCTACTCCCATAACTGCCCCCGTCCCATAGGAACCAAGCACATAATCCCCTATCCAAACTGGAATTTTTGCGCCATTGAACGGGTTAATAACGAATGAGCCCGTAAAAACTCCCGTTTTCTCTTTTCCTTCATTCAGCCTATCCTGATCAGACTTGGCACGTGAAGCTACGATATATTTCTCGCATTCTGCTGATTGAGCCGAAGTAATAAAATGATTGACCGCAACATGATCCGGCGCAATAATCACCCATCCCATTCCAAAAACCGTATCAACCCGGGTGGTATACACGGAAATAGATTTGGTATCGTCATCAGATTTCAGCAATCGGAATTCACAGCCTTCACTCTTTCCAATCCAGTTCCTTTGCTGTTCTTTAATACCTTCTGGCCAATCAAGCGAATCAATATCACTCAGGAGCCGATCTGCATAATCCGTAATCCGGAGGACCCACTGACGCATATTCCGACGTTCCACGGGATGTCCACCGACTTCAGATTTCCCATCGACGATTTCTTCATTCGCGAGTACGCACTTGAGGTGTGGGCACCAGTTGACGGGCATTTCTGCCTCATAGGCCAAACCTCGCTCGACCAATCGACAAAAAATCCACTGAGACCATTTGTAGTATTCCGGATCCGTCGTGTTGATTTCACGACTCCAGTCATACGAAAGTCCAAGTTCCTGTATCTGTCGTTTGAATACTCGGACATTATCCTCGGTGGTAATCCGTGGATGTTGCCCGGTCTTGATAGCATAATTCTCGGTCGGTAGTCCAAATGCATCCCACCCCATAGTATGGAGAACGTTGTATCCTTTTCATTTGAGATACCGAGAATATACATCAGTAGCAGTATACCCCTTGGGATGTCCCACATGGAGGCCGGCTCCACTTGGATACGGAAACATATCAAGAATAAACGCTTTTTTGGGGACTTCACCATGAAATGGAGGATTCATTGCAGCGAATATAGAATTTTCGGACCAAAATTTTTGCCATTTCGGCTCTATCGAAGAAGGAGAATACATGAGAATAAGTTATATGGAATGTAGAATATTGAATTATCAGCGTTTGCCAAAGAAAAATCCCTCTTTTCAGAGGGATTTTTCGGTTTGAGTTGCGAATTATGCCTTGAAAAGTTGATCAATAACGAAAGTAACGAGTGTACTCGCAAGAAATACTACGATCAGACCCATAACAGCTTGCATGAGGATAGTCTTTCCCTTCTTTACCTTGTCTTCTTCTCCGCCAGCGGTCAACATGAGGAATCCTCCGTAGAGAACAAACGCAACAGCGATGAGGTAAAGGAAATTCGTCAGGAAGGACATCATACTCTGGATTTTTTCAACGAGTGGGGTTTCTGTACCTTTAAGTCTAGAATTTACTTCACCATTGTCGTTACCCGTTCCTTGAAAACCCATTCCTGCAGAGGCAGCCGTTGCAAATGTGTTACTGTATAAAACCGTGGTGGTGGCTGCAACCGCCACGTAACTGAGTTGTTTGAGTGCGTTCATGTTTTGTGAACTTAGGGATAATATGCGGGTAGTATACGAATAAAAAAACCCCCTGTCAAAAAAAACAGTCAATTTTGACTGTTTTTCTTTTGTTACGCTTGTACAGATTCTTTTTGTTTGAGATCGAGAACGTACGGCATAAGCGCCATATATCGTGCACGCTTGATAGCTTGAGCGAGTTTTTTCTGAGTCTTGAGATCCGTTCCGGAATAGTATCGCGGAGTGATTTTGTTAAATTTTGTAACGAACTTTTTGAGAGTTACGATATCTTTATAGTCGATATTCTTGAGGTCGACGACCTCTTTTGTTACTGCCATAATGGGGAATGTTAAATAGTATCGTTGAGGTCCGAGAAGTCATCGAATGTATTAGCACCGTCCGCTGGGGAAAGTCCACCGTTCGATTCTTCTATGGATTCCGCTTCCTTCTTGGAGAGAAAAATTAATTCCGAAGTCACGACTTCTGTCTTGAAGAACTTGGTACCGTCATCCCGGTCGAGTGATCGGGTTTTTAGGTGTCCTTCGATATAGACCAGTTTACCTTTGGTCAAAAATTGTTCTGCCCGTTCTGCGAGGACTCCCCATGCTACACAACCAGTATATTCTGACTCAGAGAGAATTTCCCCAGAGGCATTTTTGAAACTATGGTTGGTTGCTACCGTGAAAAGCACTACTTTTTTACCTCCGGATGTTACTTTTACAAATGGATCCTTGGTAATGTTTCCAATTAAAATAACTTTATTTATCGTTTTCATAGGAGGAAATTAATCTTCTAGACGAACGAACATATGTCGCCAAATAGCTTTCTTCATATTGAAAGATTTAGCGATTTCAAAGAAACCTTGTCCTTCACTCTCGAGTGTATAAAGAACATAGTATCCTGTTGCGGAAGCTCGGATTTTATACGCGAGATTCTTTACGCCCCATTGATCATCAATGAGGATTTTTGCTTGTTTTGACGAGAGTTCGTCAGTAACCTCTTGGAGGAGGGTTTTGCGATCGGCGTCCGAGAGTGTCGGATCGATGATCATCATAAGTTCATACTTTCGCATACCTGTGGATTACACCTTTTCCGTTTGGAGATCTATGTAAAATGCGAACTTCTCGTCCATTTTTCCGCTCCTCGCTCACCGTACACTAGTACGGCTTGCTTCGGTGCTCGAAATGAACTTCGAATTTCATCATTTTTCATAGACTTCCTTGGTTTTCCTGAGAAAAACTGGGAGAAGGAGGAAATAAAAAAAGAAACTTTTTGAAAAGTTCGGCTGAAGTATAAAAGAAGGACGAACAAAGGCAAATGATTTTTTTGGCATATCGTAGCTAGTAGAATACATTTTGTGCATAAATGGAAATATCCCATGCACCAAA